>CATKCE010000070.1 GCA_949744905.1 uncultured bacterium | reverse complement strand
GAGCGGCGCGACACTTTGGTGGTGGCGTCCGTTTCGTGCATATACGGACTCGGCGCTCCCGAACAGTATTATAAACTCGCCGTATCGCTCCGTCCAGGCGATAAACTCGGACGCGACGACCTTATACGCCGCCTTGTGGAGATCAACTACAAGCGCAACGATACCGCCGCCGAGCGCACCAACTTTCGGGTCAAGGGCGACACGGTGGACATATTTATAGCCTCGTCCGGCGACCTCGGCGTGCGCGTGGAATTTTTCGGCGACGAGATAGAGAGCATAGGCGAGTTCGAGGCGGTGTCGGGACGGGTGGTAAACCGCTTGAAGCATGCGGCGATATTTCCCGCCAGCCACTACGCGGTAGAGCAGGAGACCATGAAGCGCGCGCTTGCCGAGATAGAGCGCGACATGGAAGACCGGATAAAATATTTTACCGACGCGGGCAAACTTATCGAGGCGCAGCGCATAGGTCAGCGCGTAAAGTACGACATGGAAATGATGCGCGAAATGGGGTACTGCACCGGCATAGAAAATTACTCGCGGTATTTCGACGACAGACTGCCCGGTCAGCCGCCGTATACTTTGCTCGACTATTTTCCGCGCGACTTCATATTGTTTGTGGACGAAAGCCACATGACGCTCCCGCAGGTGCGCGCCATGAACGCGGGCGACCGCAGTCGCAAGCAGAGCCTTGTGGATTACGGTTTCCGTCTTCCTGCGGCGTACGATAATCGTCCGCTGACTTTCGACGAATTTAACGCGCGTATCGGGCAGACGATATACGTGTCCGCCACTCCCGCGCCGTACGAGCGCGAGCGCGCCGGCGGTTTTGTTGCGGAGCAGATAATCCGTCCCACCGGACTTTTGGACCCATGCATATCGGTGCGTCCCACCGAGGGACAGATAGACGATCTTTTGACGGAGATAAAGCGTACCGTCGGTAACGGCGGGCGCATACTCGTTACTACGCTTACAAAGCGCATGGCGGAAAGTCTTACCGATTACCTCGCCGACCACGGCGTGAGGGTAAACTATCTGCACTCGGATATCGGCACCATGGAGCGCATACAAATAGTAAACTCGCTCCGCGGAGGCGATTTCGACGTGCTGGTGGGAATAAACCTTTTGCGCGAAGGACTGGATATACCAGAGGTGCAACTCGTTGCCATTCTCGACGCCGATAAAGAGGGCTTTTTGCGTAGCGAGTCGGCGTTTATCCAAACCATAGGACGCGCCGCGCGCAACAGCGAGGGGCGCGTCATAATGTATGCAGACGCTGTGACAGGCTCTATGACTCGGGCTATCGGCGAGACCGAACGCCGCAGAAAAAAGCAGACGGAATACAACGAGGCGCACGGCATAGTCCCCAAAACCATAGTAAAACCCATAACCAATACGCTGGAAATTTCTACCAAGGAAAGCGAGAAGATAGCCGAAGACGATATACCGAGGCAGATAGACAAGCTCCGCAGCATGATGGGAGTGGCGTCAAGTTCGCTGGACTTTGAAACGGCGATAAGACTGCGCGACCGCATAACCGAGCTTAAAAGACTGCATGAAAATATCCAAAGGGAAAAGAAAAACGCGGGCAAAGGAGAAAAGCGGCGATAAAATAACGCCGCAAGGCTATCGGAGGATAAAACAATGGAAAACATAGTTATAAAAGGCGCAAAAGAAAACAATCTGAAAAACGTGGGACTGACGCTCCCGCGAAACAAACTCATCGTATTTACCGGACTTAGCGGAAGCGGAAAGACCAGTCTCGCTTTCGATACGATATTCGCCGAGGGACAGCGCAGATACGTGGAGTCGTTGTCGAGCTACGCCCGCCAGTTTCTCGGACAGATGGACAAGCCTGACGTGGAGAGCATAGACGGACTCAGCCCCGCAATATCTATCGACCAAAAGACCACGGCGCGCAATCCTCGTTCCACCGTGGGCACGGTCACGGAGGTATACGATTATCTCCGTCTTTTGTATGCGCGTTTGGGCGTGGCTCATTGCCCCAAGTGCGGCAAGAGGATAGTACAGCAGTCTATAGATCAGATAGCCGACGCGATATGCGCTTATCCCGACGGGAGCCGTATACTTTTGCTCGCTCCCACGGTGCGCGGCCGAAAGGGCGAATTCGGCAAGTTGTTCGAGGGATACCGTAAGCAAGGTTTTGCCCGCGTGTGGGTGGACGGCAACACGTACACCCTTGACGAGGAGATCCCTCTCGATAAACAGGTGAAGCACAACGTAAGCGTCGTAGTAGACAGATTGGTCGTAAAAGAGGGAATAAATAAGCGTCTTACCGACAGCCTTGAGACCGCGCTGAAATTGAGCGAGGGCATAGTCGTCGTGGAATGCGACGGCGAACAAAGACTTTTCAATACAAAATACGCATGCACCGACTGCGGCATTTCGCTTGCCGAGATAGAACCTCGTTTGTTTTCGTTCAACAGCCCTTTCGGGGCTTGTCCCGAGTGTTTGGGACTGGGTTATAAGCAGGCTGTGGATCCCGAGCTCATATACGGCGACGGCAGTAAAACCCTCCGCGAGGGCGCGCTTACCATTTCGGGTTGGAATTTCGACAGCGGAGCACAGACGCAATTGTATTTTGAAGGACTCAGCAAGCATTACGGTTTTTCTTTGGACGTTCCTTTCCGCGACCTGCCGGATAACGTAAAGCATATCCTGTTGTACGGCAACGGCGGCGAAAAGATAGAAATGCAGTATAATTCCTATAATTTCAAGGGAAGTTTCAATACGGCTTTCGAGGGGATAGTGACCAATCTCGAACGCCGTTATCGCGACACCGCATCCGATTACGTTAAAAGCGACATAGAGAGGTACATGCGCACGCGTCCGTGCGAGGCGTGCCGCGGCAAACGGTTAAAACGGGAAGCTCTTGCCGTTACGGTGGGAGACAAAAACATAGACGAGATATGCCGGCTAAGCGTTACCGACCTTTTGGAATTCATAAATTCGCTGTCCTTTACCGCAAGTCAGGAAATAATAGCAAAGCCTTTAATAAAAGAGATACGCGCCAGGCTCGGCTTTCTTAAAGACGTGGGGCTCGGGTATCTTACCCTTGCGCGCGGCGCGGCAACGCTTTCGGGCGGAGAGGCGCAACGCATACGGCTCGCAACCCAGATAGGGTCGGGACTTCAAGGCGTTTTGTATATACTCGACGAGCCCAGTATAGGGCTCCATCAGCGCGATAACGCAAAACTGCTTGCCACGCTCACAAAACTGCGCGACCTCGGCAACACTCTTATCGTAGTGGAGCACGACGAGGACACCATGCGTTCCGCCGACTATATCGTGGACGTGGGACCCGGCGCGGGAGTGCACGGCGGCGAGATAGTGGCGGCGGGCACTGTGGAAGACATAATTGCCGAGCCGCGCTCCGTGACCGGCAAGTTTTTAAGCGGCGAGCGCCGCATCCCGGTCCCTGAAAAGCGCCGTAAAGCCGAGAACGGCTTTATAACTCTGCGCGGCTGTTTGCAGAATAATCTTACGTCGGTGGACGCGAGCTTTCCGGTGGGGCTGATAACCGCCGTGACGGGGGTATCGGGAAGCGGAAAATCCAGCCTTGTGAATCAGATACTTTATCCTGCGGCGGCAAACGCGGTAATGGGGAGCCGTCTTACCGTCGGCGCGCACGGTTCGATAGAAGGGCTGGAACACATCGATAAGGTGATATGTATAGACCAAAGTCCCATAGGACGCACGCCGCGGAGCAACCCCGCGACTTACACCGGCGTGTTCGGGGCGATACGAGAGCTGTTCGCAAAGACGCCCGACGCCCAGGAGCGCGGATACAAAGCCGGCAGGTTTTCTTTCAACGTAAAGGGCGGCAGGTGCGAGAGTTGCAGCGGCGACGGCATAATACGCGTCGAGATGAACTTTTTGCCGGACGTGTACGTTCCGTGCGAAGTGTGCGGCGGCAAACGGTATAACCGCGAAACGCTCACGGTAAAATATAAAGGAAAAAGCATATCCGACGTACTGGATATGACGATAGAGGAGGCGTACGCGTTCTTCGAGAATATCCCGCAGATAGCCAACAAAATACGTACGCTCAACGAAGTGGGGCTCGGATATATCAAAATGGGGCAGCCTGCGACAACTCTGTCTGGCGGCGAAGCGCAGCGGGTAAAACTCGCCACCGAACTCAGCCGCCGTTCGACTTCGCGCACGCTGTATATACTCGACGAGCCCACCACCGGACTGCATGTAGCCGACGTCGACAAACTCGTGTCCATTTTGGACCGGCTTGCATCCGGCGGCAACACTATAGTGGTCATAGAACACAATCTCGACGTGATCAAGACCGCCGACTATATAATAGATCTCGGACCCGAGGGCGGCGATAAGGGCGGCACGGTGATAGCCTGCGGCACGCCCGAAGAAGTTGCGGAGACGAAGGGAAGTTATACCGGAGATTTTCTGCGTCCGGTTTTGAGACGGGGATATTGAGCGTTTTCGGTTGACAAACCGAGCTCGGCAATGCGATAATTATACGACAAGCCTTTTGCAAGGGAGCAATATCAAATGGTTATTACTTTCGTCATGGACCAATTCGGCGAGACGAGCAACGGCACTACCATAACCGCTATGCGTTTTGCCGATATATTACGTAAAAAAGGTCACGAATTTCGCGTTCTCACCGCATCGAAGATCGATGGCGAAGGGGTGTTCGTATTGCCCGAATACCGCATACCTGTGTTTCAGTCCATCGTTGACAAGCAGGGCATGAAGTTTGCCGCGCCGGACAGAGACATAATAGCAAAGGCTATCGAGGGGAGCGACGTGGTGCACATGCTCATGCCGTTTATGTCGCAGAAAGCGGCGGCGGAAATAGCCGAGGATATGCGCATAGCCACGACCGCGGCGTTCCACGTTCAGCCGGAAAATATAAGCTATTCGGTGCACATGGGCAAGATCCCGGCCGTAAACAAATTTATATACTGGTTTTTCCGCAATAAATTTTATAAAAAATTCAATCATATACATTGCCCCAGCCAAATGATGAAAAATCTGCTGGTAAAAAACAAGTACCGTGGCAATATCTATCCGATAAGCAACGGAGTGTGCGAGGGCTTTTGCAAGCGTGCAGTCGAGCGTCCCGAAAAATACCGCGGCAAGTACGTCATTTTGATGATAGGTCGTTACAGCAAGGAAAAGCGCCAGGACCTGATAATAAAAGCCATAGGCTCAAGCAAATACAACGACCGTATCCAACTTGTGCTTGCGGGCAAAGGCCCTACGCGTGAAAGATTGCGCAAGCTGGGCGAAAAGCATCTTAAAAATCCCGTCGACTTCGTGTTTTTGGACAAGGAAAAACTCGTCGATCTCATAAATATGAGCGATTTGTACGTTCATTCGTCCGACGCCGAAAGCGAAGCGATATCTTGCATAGAGGCGTTTACCTGCGGACTTGTGCCGGTCATATCCGACAGCGAGATATGCGCGACCAAACAGTTTGCGCTTACCAAACACAATCTTTTCCGCAAAGGCGACTATAAGTCGCTACGCGAAAAGATAGAGTGGTTTATCGAAAACCCGGGGGAAAAGGAAAAGCTGGGCGAAAAGTATATGGAATACGCCAAGCAGTTCGAGATAGAGGCGTGCGTCGATCAACTGGTTAAAGTGTTTGAAACGGCGGTGGAGGAAAACCGCGTCAAGTGGCAAAACGTCGAGAAAGAAAAAGAATATCTCGCCGGTTTGACGGATAAACAGAAAAAGAGTTATTTCGCTGCGAAAAAGAAATATGTAAAGCGGCTTGACAAGCAAAATAAGAGCGACTTTACCGAGAGCTATATAACAACGGTAGCGCCTTTGTGATATTCGGCGGCTCGTATCTTACGCCTTTTATGTGCAGATACGCCATATTGTAAGCAAAGTCCGCGGCAAGCAGCATTACGAGAGTCAGCGCTACGGGTGCAAGGACGGCGACGTCGACGCGCGAAAGCAGTTGCATGGACGGGTACCATATAAGCCCCATAAACGATACGGCCAATATGCCCCACAACAGCGAATAACTCAGGCAGACGTAGCCGCTTATATTGTTGTCGCTTTTGCGGTAGCTCCACAGCCTTATCCCGAAGCGCTTGTTATAAAACGCGCCGGTGATATATTCGGCTATCGTGGCCAGCGCCGCGGCGAGTACGGCGTATAATATTACGCTGCATACCGCGACGGTGATCCGTCCGGTTTTTGTTTTTGCGCTTTCTTTCCACTTTGCCCAGAATCCCGATTGCGGAGTGCGCATTATCCCGTACGCCGCAAGCATGCTGAGCCCGTACAGCGGACAAAACGGAAGCGTTAAAAGTCCGCGATCTACGTATTCTCCGCGCCAATAGTAAAAGAGCAGCGTTTCGGCTATCCAACCGGTGAACGAGCAAAAAGCCGTAAGTATGGCGAGTATGCACGCTTTTTTGGTCCTGGTCTGCTCTTTGTAGCAGTCGGTGCGGGCTACGGTTTTTTCCATGCGCGTAGTATGCGCCGTAAAGGCGGTTTTCATGCGTAACGTTTGATTGTACAAAAATGTACCGGCCGCGTGTTGACATCCCGCAGGTTTTGGGATATAATTGGAACGGGTGGGTGACCTGATGTCTAATAAAGAACGGTGGCTCTCCGGCGCGGCATTGCTTGTATCGATACTGCCGTTTATTCTGGTGGCGGGGTCCATGCAACTGTTGCCGGACGGTGATATAGTGCTTTCTTTGCTGAATCATCGGGAGGAGCTGTATATAAATAAATACCAGTATCTGTATCTGGGGCTGATAGGCTTTATACCGGCGGTCCTCGTGGTTTTCGCGCGGATATTGAAAGCCCGCGATCTTGTCGAGCGGAATTTCAAATATATGGTAATTTCGGCGCTGCTGTTGGGCGTTATGTTTTTGTTCGTTACGGTTTACGGAATGATCGACAATATCATAAGGTACGATATAGACCTTCTCATGACGTTTGAATTTTTCGGCGGAAGCGTGACTGTCGTGTCGCTTATCGGCGGCATGCTTGCGAATTTTCTGCCGTCGCTCAGGCGCAACGATTTTGTGGGACTTAAAAACAGGTACACTCTCGGCGACAACAGGGTCTGGCTCAAAGTGCACTATGTGGCGGCGGACGTATATATGTCCGTGTTGTTCGGTTTCGCCGTATTTTCTCCCGCGCTCGGCATTTGGCTGGATTTCAAGTACGGCTGGATACATCTTGTTCTGTGGGTGGCGACAATGACGGCGCTCATCGTATGGGGCAGAGTGTACTCGCGTATCGTGAGCAGGCGCATAACGCGCCACTGCGCCGATTGTGCGGAGAGCCGGATGGCGGAGCGTTAAAATACATCGAATAGAAAAAAAACGGCGGTTTGTTCCGCCGTTTTCTTAATACTGTAATTTATCGGTTTTATATTATCGCAGTTACATGGTTTCGCGTATTCGCTGTTCCAGCATGGGCCTTTCGTCGGTCTTTATTTTTGCGACGTAAGTAAGCAGCAATGCCGAGAGCTTGCGGCTCATTTCGAGTTTTTTGGAGGGGTTCTTTTTAAGTATCTCTATAAACAGGCGTTCCAACACGCTTTTGAGCACGGGGCCGTACTGTATGCGTTCGTTCTTTATGAGACACTTGAAAATTTCTTCCGCCTGATCGGTCTTGTTGGCGGACAACAGGTCTACGAGTATGCCGAACGCCGTGCCGCTTCCCGCGGCGGGAGAATACTGGTATACCGCTCTGCGCACGGCAGGCAGATCGGCTATAGCTTTTACCGCTTTTGGGGCGGCTTTTTTATAAAAGAGGTCAAGCGCGGAATCTCCAAGCAGTTTCGCCTGCTCCGGCTTTGCGGAAATTTCGGCTTCGCGGGTGGTGGAGAGATAATCCCATACGTCTACCGCAAGCGCATAATCGAGATTTATAAATGCGGGAAAATATTTTTTTACGCTTTCCTCGCTCACGGGTTCGTTTTTGCCCATCTGCTCGAACAGTGTCAGATATTTTAGTTGCTTGGGGTTCATTTTGCGTCCTCCTCTGTACTTATTATTGTATTCTGTTAGTCATCTTCCGGTCAATTATACCATTTTAAGCGTTTGTTTGCAAACTTTTTGATATCGTTTTTTATCCGTTTGCGATAATTTTATGCCTTTCGGAGGACGTTTTGCGACGCGTATGCCATACCGCGTCAGTCGGTTGACAAAAACGGCGGCTCATGATATATTGAAAACAACCCGCAAAAAGGAGTGAGGATATGCCGGTAAAAGTGCCGCTCAGTTTACCGAGCGCGAGATCGCTGATAAAAGAAAATATTTTTATCATGGACAGCGAACGCGCGGTGAATCAGGAGATACGCCCTTTGCGTATCGCGATCCTCAATCTTATGCCTAATAAAATAGATACGGAGACGCAGCTTTTAAGACTGCTATCCAACAATCCGTTGCAAGTGGAGGTGGTATTGCTGCGCACCGCGTCGTACAATCCCCGCAACGCGAAACGAGGGCATCTCGAAACTTTTTACAAGACGTTTGAGGAGACCGTTAAAGACGGCATGAAGTTCGACGGACTCATCGTTACGGGGGCCCCCGTGGAAAAACTCGAATTCGAGCGGGTGGCTTACTGGGAGGAACTCAAACGCATAATGGACTGGGCGGAACACAACGTGTATTCGTCGGTGTACATCTGCTGGGCGGCGCAGGCGGCCATGTATTATTTGTACGGCATAGACAAATGCGTCGTTCCCAAAAAGATATTCGGGATATTCCGCAGTAAAGTGCTCGATAAACGAAATCCCCTCGTAAGAGGATTTGACGATTACTTTTACGCGCCTCACTCGCGCCATACTCGGATAGACGAGCAAAAGGTGAAAAGCTGTCGCGATATCGACGTGCTTGCCGAGAGCGGGGAAGCAGGGATATACCTTGCGGCGGATAAGTCTTTGCGCCGCGTGTTCGTTTTCGGGCACGGCGAGTACGACGCCGACACTCTGCACAACGAGTACGTGCGCGACGTGGAAAACGGGCTTGATGCCGAGCCGCCGCAAAATTATTACAAAGGCGGCGTTGTGGGCGAATTGCCGGAGCTTTGCTGGCGGGCGCACGAATCGCTTCTTATAAGCAACTGGATGAATTACTGCGTGTACCAGGCTACGCCTTACGACATAGATACAATAGACTGAACAGCGGAGGATAGATTTAATGCGTAAAACCAAAATAGTGTGCACACTCGGTCCCGCCACCGACAATTACCAGGTGCTCAAACGTCTTATTAAGGCGGGCATGAACGTCGCGCGTATAAATATGTCGCACGGCACTTACGAGGAGCATGCCGCGCGCATAGAAATGGTGCGCAGAGCCCGCGCCGAACTCGGGCAGGCAGTGGCTATCATGCTTGACACAAAAGGACCCGAAATACGCGTGCGCACATTCGAGGGCGGCAAAGCGTATCTTGCCGACGGCAACTATTTTACGCTTACCACGGAGGAATGCGAGGGCAACAACGCCCGTGTTTCTATATCGTACAAAGATCTTCCGAAGTTTGTCAAAGAGGGAGACACGGTCCTTCTTAACGACGGACTCATAGAGTTGCGCGTCGATTCCGTGGCTTCGTGCGAGATAGTGTGCGTGGTGGTGCACGGAGGAGAACTCAGCAACCGTAAAAGCATCAACATGCCGGGCGTCAAGATAGATATGCCGTATATTTCGGACGTCGACCGCGCCGATATGTTGTTCGGCATAAAGCAGGACGTCGATTATTTTGCAATAAGTTTTGTGCGTTGCGCGGACGACGTGCGCGCAGTTAAAAAGCTCATGGCGGAAAACGGCGGCGAACAGATACAGATCATCTCCAAGATAGAAAACCGCGACGGCGTCAATAACATAAAAGAAATAACCGACGAATGCGACGGCGCTATGGTCGCGCGCGGCGATATGGGGGTGGAGATACCCTTTGAGGAACTTCCCGCGATCCAGAAGCAGATAATAAAGCTGTGCTACAAGCAGGGCAAAAAGGTGATCACGGCAACGCAGATGCTGGAAAGCATGATAAACAATCCCCGCCCCACGCGCGCCGAGATAAGCGACGTGGCAAACGCCATTTACGACGGCACCTCGGCTATAATGCTGTCCGGCGAGACCGCAGTCGGAAAGTACTGCGTCGAGACGGTGAAAACCATGGCGAAGATAGCCGAAAAGACCGAAAATTCCATTCATTTCAAAAACCGGTTTCACGGGCTCGAGCCGGAAATAAAGACCATTACCGACGCGATAAGCCACGCTACCGTAGCCGCGTCGTTCGACCTCGGGGCAAAGGCGATAATCGCGCTGAGCCAGTCGGGCTTTACCGCGCGCAAGGTATCGCGCTTCCGTCCCGACTGCGTTATAATCGCGCCTACGCTTTCGGATAAGGCGTACAACCAGCTTGCAATGAATTGGGGCGTCGTTCCGGTGCTCAGTTCGTTGCAGCCCGATTATCTGGAGCTGTTCACGCACTCGGTGGAATGCGCGCGCGGCACCGGGCTTATAAAAAACGGCGACCTGGTCGTAATAACCGGCGGCATACCCGTTGGCGTCTCGGGCAATACCAACACTATGCGTATAGAAATAGTCGGCGGAGAAAAATAGTTTACGACTTATGTACGTTCGGCAAAGGAGGGTGAAACGGTGAAAATATTGATAGTGGAGGACGAGACCAGCATTTCGCGTTTCGTTCAGTTGGAGCTCGAACACGAGGGATACGGCACGGAGTGCGTAGCCGACGGCAGAGAGGCTTTGGACAAAGCGGTGCAAAACGATTACGATCTTATTGTGCTGGACGTGATGTTGCCGTCGCTCAACGGGATAGAGGTGTTGCGCAGACTGCGACAGGTCAAGCAGACTCCTGTCATAATACTTACGGCGCGGGACCAGATAATGGATAAAGTGGCGGGACTCGACCTTGGCGCCGACGACTATATGACAAAACCGTTTGCAATAGAAGAACTGCTTGCGAGGATACGTACGAATATAAAAAAACGCACGCAGTCGGGTAGCGGGGTGCTGACCTGCGGCAAACTTAAAGTTGATACCGAGGCGCACATAGTAAATTACGGCAGCGACGTAATAGATCTGACCAAAAAGGAATTCGACCTGTTGGTGTATCTGCTTGCAAACCGCAACGTGGTAATATCCCGCGAGCAGGCGCTCGACGCCGTGTGGGGATTCGATTTTTACGGCAACACCAACGTGGTGGACGTATACATACGCTACCTCCGCAGTAAAATAGACGATGTGTACAATTGCACGGTGATACATACGGTGCGCGGAGCGGGATACGTTATACGCGACTGACGGAAGGGGGTTCGTGTATGCAGGATAAACGCGCGCCGTCGGTTTTTCTTTCGGACAACGACGACCGTTCGGATGTTGAACGTACAATAAGCGATATAAAGCGCGAAAAGCAGGCGGAGGCGGATAATAAGAAAAAACGCAAGCCTTTTTTGCGCAAATTGTTCGGGCGATTCAATCTTACGCTGACGGCAAAAATGACCATTATATATTCTATTGTGTTTTTTCTTGTTCTGGCGGCTTTTACGGCGTTTTTCATTGCGAGTCTGCACCGTACTTCCGGCGGCGTCATGAGCGGATATCTGCGCACGCTTGTAATAACTTCGACTATACTGGTGGTAGTGGTGAGCGCGCTGTATGCCGCGACCGTATGGGTGATGGGGCAGCTTATGCTTAAACCCATACGCAGTATTACCGACAAGATAGACGACGTTACCGGCGACAACCTTTCGGCGCGGTTGGATCAGGTGGACAGCCAAGACGAGTTGATGGAGCTTACAAACCGAATCAACGAGATGCTTGACAATCTCGAACAGTCTTTTGTCCGCCAGCAGAATTTTGTGGCGGACGCCAGCCACGAGCTTAAAACGCCGATATCGGTGATACAGGGATATTCCAATATGTTGCGCAGGTGGGGCAAGGACGACCCGGGTGTGCTCGACGAGGGCATAGAGGCGATAACGCGCGAGAGCGAAAACATGAAGCGCATAGTGGAGCAGTTGCTTTTGCTGGCGCGTCTCGGTAATTTCAGTCTCAATTCGATAAAATTCAATCTCGTTGAAGTAGTATCCGAGATAACCGAGAGTTATAAGCTCGTGGACGCCGCGCACAAAATAGAATTCAATCGCAAAGAAAACGCGATAAGCGTCGAGACCGATAAAAATCTTTTTACCGAATGTTTGCGTGCGCTTATCGACAACGCCATAAAATACACTCCCGAAGGCGGACGCATAACCGTCGGTTGCGCTATGCGCGACGACCACGCCGAGATTACGGTTTCCGACACCGGAGTGGGGATATCCGCCGAGGACTTGCCGCATATATTCGAGCGGTTTTACCGTTGCGACAAATCGCGCGGCAGAGAAAAGGGTTCGACAGGACTCGGGTTGTCGATAGCAAAGAGCATTGTGGAGACCATGGGCGGAAAAATATCGGTGGACAGCGACGTGGGGCTCGGCACTACTTTTAAGATAAAGCTGTACTGAAAATACCGCGCCGCTTCCGCGCGGGAATATTCTATATCGGAGGTATGGGAATATGTGCGACAGACTTGTTGTGTTTGCCGATTACGGACTGGACGACGCTTGCGCTACGGCGTATCTCTTGTCGCACCGCGGCGAATACCGTTTTATAGATATCGTACCCGTCGGCGGCAATGTGGACGCTTTTACGGCGCTTAAAAATGCGTGCAAACTTCTTGCTGTTGCAAAAACGTACTGTACGGGGCTTGACGGAGTGCGACTTGTGGATACTTCCGGAGTCGCACAGCCCAGTTGCAATCTGCCGTCAGTACACGGCGTTGACGGTATGGGCGACCTGTTTACGGACGCGCCCGCGCCCGTATGTACGGTGCTTTACGAAGAGTGGTTGCGCGCTTTGAGCGGAAATTACCGCATTTTATCGCTCGGACCGTGCACAATGGTAAAACGTACTTTGCTTGGTGCGCCCGCTCAGCCCTGTGCGCCCGTCGTGATAATGGGAGGGTGCAACGACGAGGAGCCGAACTTCAACGGATACGAATTCAACGACGGATTGGACCCGGATTCGTTTTCGTGGGTATTGGACCGTCCGCACTTGGCGGTGACGCTTGATACGTGCCGCGTCGCGCAGTTCAATTTTATAAATCGCGGCAAAGGCGGGGACGGACTTTTGGATATTCTGTTAAATAAATCCGTGGAGCTTGCCGCCGCGCGGCACGCGGACCGTTGCTACGTATACGATTATATCGCGGCGCTCGCTCTGCTTTATCCCCAACGGTTTGAAGCCCGCAACGTAAAATACCGCGGCGGTGTCATGCGCGAGTTGCGCGCGCTGTAAAAACAGTTTTGATTTATGATAAAAAACCGGTCTTGTCGGCATTTTCCGACAAGACCGGTTTTTGTATCGCGCCGGCGCGGGAAAATATTGTAAAAAATATTTTCTTCCCGGCACTTGACAACCGCAAGTCAATAATTGTATAATAAAAGGTGTGCGCTCTGCGCTTTGGAAACAGTAAATAATCCATTTATATAGAGGAGCTAAAATGGCCGAAAGAACTATCAAGACGGTGAAATACGGAAACACCGAACGCAAAAGTTTTGCGCAGATTCAGGAAGTCATAGATATGCCGTACCTTATAGAGGTGCAAAAGGCAAGCTATGAGGAATTCCTAAAAAACGGAATCGACGAAGTGTTCAAGGACTTTTCACCTATCACCGATTTCTCCAATCGTATCGAGTTGCACTTTCTCGGACATAAGATCGAGGACAAACCCAAGTACAACGAAAAAGAATGTAAGGACCGCGACGCGACGTACGCTGCTCCGCTCAAAGTTAACGTTCGCCAGATAAAGACCGAGACGGGCGAGGTGATAGAGCAGGAAGTGTACATGGGCGATTTTCCGCTCATGACTCCCAACGGCTCGTTTATTATAAACGGCGCCGAGCGCGTGGTCGTAAGCCAGCTTGTCCGTTCGCCGGGCGTATACTTCAATTTTACGCCCGACCATAAGACGGGACAACCGCATTACAACGCGACCAATATCCCTTCCCGCGGCGCGTGGTTGGAATTCGCCGAGGACGACAAGGGCGTGCTTTGGGTGCAGGTGGACCGCATGCGCAAGGTGCAGGCGAGCGTTTTGATGCGTACTCTCGCGTCTGTCACCGGAGACGCCAAATTCCGCGAGAATGACAAGCGAAGCTGGATAGCTCCCGATTATCCCATCTCTACGGACGAGGATATACTTAATTTGTTCCACGGCGAGCCGCTTATGGCGGGCACTCTCGACAAGGATACGGCAAAGACTCCCGACGAGGGACTTGTGGAACTCAACCGCAAGCTTCGCCCCGGCGAAGTCCCCAACGTGGACAGTATACGCGGCTATATCGAGGGCTTGTTCTTCGACCGCCGCAAATACGACCTCAGCCGTGTGGGCAGATATAAATACAATAAAAAACTCGCGCTTGCATCGCGTTTGACCGGCAACGTCGCGGCGGCGGACGTGATAGACGCCGACGGCGTGCTGTACGTTAAAAAAGGCGAAGTCATTTCCGAGCCTACGGCTGTGGCGATACAAAACTCCGGTATAAACGAAGTCGCGGTATCGGTAGCCGGCGGAGAGGGAGAGCACGTGGTCATGGGCAACCGCCACGTGGATCTTGCCGGATTTGTTTCCTGCGCTCCCGCCGAACTCGGTATAAACGAAAAAGTTTATTATCCCGTGCTCCGTTCTCTTATGGAAGAGGCGGCGGGCGACGAGGCGGTTTTGCGCGACCTTATTCGCGAAAACGCCGACCGTCTTGTAGCCAAGCACCTTCTTGTGGACGACGTTGTAGCCACGATCAACTATCTTATAGGTTTAAGATACGGCGTGGGATTTGTGGACAATATCGACCATCTCGGCAACCGCAGAGTGCGCAGCGTTGGCGAATTGCTCCAAAACCAGTTCCGTATCGGTATAGCGCGCTTGGAGCGCGTTATCCGCGAACGCATGCAGATACAAAACGAGGCGGAGGTTTCTCCCCAGAGCCTTATAAACATCCGCCCGATAGCCAGCGCGATAAAGGAATTTTTCGGTTCGTCGCAGCTCAGCCAGTTCATGGACGAGAGTAACCCCATAGCCGAGCTTACGCATAAGCGCAAACTTTCCGCGCTCGGACCCGGAGGACTCAACCGCGAGCGCGCCAGTTTCGAAGTTCGCGACGTCCATTATACGCACTATTCGCGCATGTGCCCCATAGAGACTCCCGAAGGACAGAACATCGGTCTTATTTCGTCGCTTTCGAGTTACGCGCGCATCAACGAATACGGATTTATCGAAGCTCCGTACCGTAAGGTGGAAAAAGTCGTGGACGAAAACGGAAACGTTATAAACGGCAGGGTCACTTCCGAAGTGGAATATATGCCCGCCGACGAAGAGGACCGTTACCGCGTGGCGCAGGCCGGCGAGCCGCTGGATGAAAACGGTTGCTTTATCAATTCCCGTGTGCTCATGCGTTACCGCGAAGATATATCCGAGGCTCCCCGCACCGAGATCGATTATGTGGACGTGTCGCCGCGCCAGATGATAAGCGTGGCTACCGCTCTTATACCGTTCCTTGAAAACGACGATACCAACCGCGCTCTTATGGGCAGTAACATGCAGCGCCAGGCTGTGCCGCTCTTAAAGCCGGAAGCTCCGATAGTGGGCACAGGCATAGAGCACAAGATAGCGTACGACTCGGGCGTAATGGTGATAGCGCGCAAGGGCGGCGAAGTATCGTATGTGGACGCCAACGAAATAGTCGTTATAGAAGAAGGCGGCAACGTAGCCCGCTACACTCTCAAAAAGTTTATTGGTTCCAACCAGGGCACCTGTATAAACCAAAAGCCCATTGTTTCCAAAGGTGAAAAGGTACGCGCGGGTCAGGTGCTTGCCGACGGACATTCCACCGAAAACGCCGAACTTGCTCTCGGAAGAAACATCCTTATCGGCTTTATGGCGTGGGAGGGCTACAACTACGAGGACGCTATCCTCATTAGCGAACGCCTTGTTAAAGACGACGTTTTCACGTCTATCCATATTGAAGAACACGAACTCGAGGCGCGCGACACAAAGCTCGGCGAGGAGGAGATAACTCGCGACATTCCCAACGTCGGCGACGATGCGCTCAAAAACCTTGACGAGGACGGTATAATCCGTATAGGAGCCGAGGTCGACAGCGGCGATATCCTCGTGGGCAAAGTCACGCCCAAGGGCGAAACCGAGCTTACGCCCGAAGAACGCCTCCTGCGTGCCATATTCGGCGAAAAAGCGCGCGAAGTGCGCGACACCTCTCTCCGCGTTCCTCACGGCGAGGGCGGCATAGTTGTTGACGTAAAAGTGTTTACCCGCGCCAACCGCGACGAGATGAGCCCCGGCGTCAATAAACTGGTGCGCGTTTACATTGCGCAGAAGCGTAAGATAAGCGTGGGCGATAAAATGGCGGGACGTCACGGTAACAAGGGCGTTATATCCCGCATACTGCCCGAGGAAGATATGCCGTTCATGGCGGACGGCACGCCGCTCCAAATAGTTCTCAACCCTCTCGGCGTTCCTTCGCGTATGAATATAGGCCAGGTATTGGAAGTACACCTCGGTTTAGTGGCCAAGGCGCTGG
>CATKCE010000069.1 GCA_949744905.1 uncultured bacterium | reverse complement strand
TTTCGGGTACGTTTGTCATATATATGTATCTCCTAATGTAAAAATCCTTTTTCGTTTCCGCGTTGCCGCGCGCATGAGGGACGGATTGCGTAAAGACACTGGCGGTAAAATGCCTCTAACAATAAAAAAGACGCCGAGAATTTTCCGAGTATTATGTCCGAAAATTCTTACAGCGCCATTGCCGATAAGCATTTTACGCGAATATTATAATCTTGCGGTGCCGCAATGTCAATCGTTTCAAATGCAAAAATCCAAGATTTTTGCGCGGAGATATCATTGCGTTCACTTCTTATGATTACATTATATACCGCAAAGTCAATATTGTCAATGCCCTTTTGAAAATTTTGTTATATAATTTTCAAAACCCCTTGAAATCTGTAAAAAAATGTGATATGATATTATAAAAGAAAGGCGATAAGGCGCGGATTGACTGCATGGAAGAGAGAGAGATCGATTTATTTTATAGCGGGAAACAAACCGAGGGATATAAATTTTTCGGCGGCAAATTAAGGGGAGACAAGGCGGATTTCGCGGTGTTCGCGCCGCGCGCGGTTTCGGTATGCGTAGCGGGCGATTTCAGCGGTTGGAACGAGATACCGCTCTTTTGTCACAGAGGGATTTGGAGCGGAGAAGTTTTAGGCGCCAAAGCGTTCGACAGTTATAAATATGTTATTTATACCGCCGACGGTCGCAAGTTGTACAAAGCCGACCCTTACGCTTTCCACAGTGAAAACGGCGCGAACTTTTGCAGTAAACTGTACGACTTGTCCGGAATAAAATGGACGGACGTCGATTATATGAAGGGCCGCGAGGAAAATAACACTTACCGTTCGCCGGTCAGCATATACGAGGCGCATATAGGGTCGTGGCGCAAATTCGCCGACGGCAATTATTTCGATTACCGTAAATTCGCCGACGAGGCTTCGGAGTATGTAAAGAAGGCGGGCTTTACGCATATAGAACTTATGGGCGTCGCCGAGTATCCGTACGACGGCAGTTGGGGATATCAGGTCACGGGATATTACGCGCCCACGTCGCGTTACGGCACTCCGGAAGACTTCGCGTATCTTGTGGACAAGTTTCACAGAGCCGGGATCGGTGTGATACTCGATTGGGTGCCGGGGCATTTTCCCAAAGACGCGCACGGGCTGTACGAATTTGACGGAGCGCCGCTTTACGAGCCGGAGGACCCTTTGCGCCGCGAGCACGAGGAATGGGGGACCCGCTGTTTCGATTACGGAAGAACGGAAGTAAAGAGTTTTCTTATTTCCAACGCGCTTTACTGGCTGCGCGAGTACCACGTGGACGGTCTGCGCGTCGACGCGGTTGCGAGCATGCTGTATCTCGATTACGCCCGCAAGCAGTGGCGCCCCAACAAATACGGCGGCAAAGAAAACCTCGACGCTATAGAATTTTTCCGCGAGCTCAATACTTCGGTGTATGCCGAGTTCAAAAACGTGATGATGATAGCCGAAGAAAGCACGGCATGGCCGCTTGTCACGCGACCCGCGTCCGACGGAGGACTCGGCTTTAACTACAAATGGAACATGGGCTGGATGAACGATACGCTGTCTTATGCCAAGACCGACCCTTTGTTCCGTTCGGGGATACACAATAATCTTACGTTTTCAATGACGTACGCTTTCAGCGAGAATTATATACTGCCGATATCGCACGACGAGATAGTGCACGGTAAAGGGTCTCTGCTAAACAAGATGCCCGGCGATTACGAGACTAAATTCGCGGGATTCCGCAATTATCTTATGAACATGTTCGCGCACCCCGGTAAAAAACTTTTGATGATGGGCAGCGAACTCGGCATGTTTAAGGAATGGGCGTTCGCAGACGAACTCGACTGGGGGCTTTTGGAATATCCGGCGCATAAAAGCGCGCTCGAATTTGTCTCTGAATTAAACGGGATATACCGTTCGCATCCCGCTATGTACGAAATAGACGACGATTGGAAGGGCTTCGAATGGCTGGTGCCGGACGACCGCAACAACAACGTTATAATTTACGAGCGGCGCGACGGAAAGGGTAACCGTCTTTTGTGCGTATTCAATTTTTCGCCGGTGGGGATAGACGACTATGTGTTCGGGTGCGAAAAGGGAAAATTTACCGAGATACTGCACAGCGAGATAGGCGGATACACTACCGAGCCGAAAGTTCATAACACCGTTTCGGAGCCGAGTCACGGTAAACTTACAAGCATAAAGATGAATATTCCGCCGATGTGCGGCATATACATGACGGGTAAAGTTGCGCAAACCGTAAAAACGACATCCGTAAAACGCAGCTCTATGTCGGGACCCGAGTCGGCGAAAAAAGCCGTCGGCAAAGGAAACGCTGCGAAAAACAAGGGAAGTACCGTGAAAAGAAAATAAATTATTTATATATATAAAGGGGAGCTTATGAAAAAGAAACAATGTGTGGCAATGCTGCTTGCCGGAGGCCAGGGGACGCGGCTTTACGCGCTCACCAGTCGCGCGCCCAAGCCGGCGGTGTCGTTTGGGGCGAAATACAGGATAATAGATTTTCCGCTTTCCAACTGCACGAATTCGGGCATTGACACTGTGGGCATACTTACGCAGTATCAGCCGCTGATACTCAACGAGTATATCGGTACGGGGGGTCCGTGGGATCTCGACCGTATGTACGGCGGTGCGCACGTTTTACCGCCTTACCAGGCAAAGACGGGCGGCGAATGGTACAAAGGCACCGCAAACGCTATTTACCAGAATATCCATTTTCTTAACGAGTACGATTCGGAGCACGTTTTAATACTGTCGGGCGACCACATTTACAAAATGGATTATTCGGATATGCTTAGAGAGCATATCGAAAACGACGCCGACTGCACGATAAGCGTGATAGACGTCGACGAGCGTGAAGCGAGTCGTTTCGGCATTATGGACTTCGGGGCGGACAAAAGGATAACTTCGTTTGAGGAAAAGCCGAAAAAGCCCAGATCCAACCATGCCAGCATGGGCATATATATTTTCAAAAAGAGCGTGCTCGTAGACGAGCTGACCGCAGACGAAGCGGACCCCGAGTCGGTCAACGATTTCGGCAAAAACATAATACCGAATATGCTTGCGGCAAAAAAGAGAATGTTTGCATATATGTTTAAGGGATACTGGAAAGACGTGGGCACCGTGGCAAGCCTTTGGGAAGCGAACATGGATCTGCTGGGCGACAGACCCGCGCTCACTCTTAACGACGCGGGCAGCAAGATCTATTCCCGCAACGAGCCGTTGCCGCCAACGTTCTTCGGCGAAAAAGCCGAAGTGGTTAACTGCATACTCACGACGGGGTGCGAGATATACGGTAAGGTGATAAATTCCGTTATAGGCGAGGGCGTCGTTATAGGCGAAGGCACTGTCGTGGAAAACAGCGTGATCATGAGCAATTCGACGATAGGTAAAAACGCTTCGCTGTCGTACGCCATGATAGACGAAAACGTGGAGATAGGCGATAAGTCTACGATAGGCGATAAAAACAGCGACCGCGACAAAATAGCGCTTGTCGGACGCGGCAACAAACTCGAAAAGGGCTCTGTGGTCGCCGCCGGCGAAATAGTCGATTAGCGGTAAAAGGGGAAATATATGAAAACTTTGGGAGTTATTTTCAGTAATATCCACGATAAAGAGATAACCGAACTTACGGGTAAGCGCACTCTCGCGTCTATTCCGTTCGGCGGGAGATACCGTCTTATAGATTTCGTTTTGAGCAATATGGTAAACAGCGGCATATCTAAAATAGGCGTGATAACCAAAATGAATTACCAGTCGCTTATGGACCATGTGGGAAGCGGTAAACATTGGGACCTTAGCCGCAAGACGGGGGGACTTATGGTTTTGCCTCCTTACGGCGCCGGCGACAATTCGCTGTACCGTTCGCGTTTCGAGGCTATTTGCGGAATCGAGAATTTTCTTAAACACAGCAACGAAGACTATGTTGTGATGAGCGATTGCGACACCGTGTGCAACTTCAATTTCAACGACGTCGTGGAAAAACACGTCGCAAACCATGCGGATATAACGGTTATCGTGTGCAGAACGGAACTCGGTCCGTCAAACGAAAGACGGATGCGGACCGCCGTGGAATACGATAAAGAAATGCGCGTTACAAAAGTGACGACGTCCGATAAGCTCAGCGGCAAAAAAGTTCTGTTTACGAATATGATGGTGATATCGCGCAGATTCTTGTTGCGGCTCATAGATAACGCCGACGAGTGGGGATATAAGAGTTTTTCACGCGACGTGCTTGTGCGGGGTTGCCGCGAACACAGAATATTCGCGTACGAATACGACGGCTATTTTTCCACCGTGGATTCGCTCGCCAATTATTATGCGCGGTCGTTGGAACTTCTTGATAAGAAAAAACGCGACGAGCTGTTTTATAAGGACGGCGCCAATATCTATACTAAGGTGCGCGACTCGGCTCCCGCCAGATTTACCGGCGATGCGAAAGTTGTAAATTCTCTTGTTGCGGACGGCTGCGAGATAGAAGGCGAAGTGCGCAATTCCATACTGTTCCGCGGAGTAAAAGTGGCGCGCGGCGCGGTTGTGACCGACTCGATAGTTTTTCAGGATACCGAAGTGGGCGAAAATTCAAAACTGCATTGCGTTATTGCGGATAAGTCCGTAAAGGTTTTGGAGGACAGGATACTTTCGGGGCATTCGACCCATCCGTATTTTATTGCGAAAGATACCGTTATATAACAGTCTGGCAAATCAAGTCACATTACGTAAAAAGGAGAATGTAAATGGCGACCGAAAAGAAACCCGCGGCGGCGAAATCCGCCGTCAAAAAAAGCGTCTCCGCCGTAAACGCGGCGAGTACGGAAAAAAAGGCGGCTTCAAAAAAGCCGGTCGGAGAAACGTCCAAAGCCGTTGCGGTAAAAAAGGATAACAAACCCGCGGTTGCGAAGACCGTCGAGAAAAAGCCGGCGGTGATAAAACCCACGCCGGAAATATTAAAACGGCCCGAAGCGGCAAAAACGCCGGAGGCGAAAAAAGAAGTTTCGGCGGCAGAAACGTCGGAGGCGAAAAAAGAAGTTTCGGCGGCAAAAACGCCGGAAGTTAAAAAGGAAGTTACGGAGACAAAACCGCAACAAACGAAAAAGGTGTTGTTTGTTTGCAGCGAGGCGTTTCCATTTGCGGGTACCGGAGGACTGGGAGAAGTAATGGGAAGTCTTCCGAAAGCCGTCAATGGAAAAAAAGCGGGTTTCGAGGCAAGCATAATATTGCCTTTGTACGAAGGGTTTCCCGCCGAATTCCGCAAGGAGTTGGAATTTATATGCCACATAAACGTTCCGCTCGCATGGCGCAACCAGTATTGCGGTCTGTTCAAGTTGAATTACAACGGCACGGCGTATTACTTTATAGATAACGAATATTATTTCAAGCGTCCCAATCTTTACGGCTATTACGACGACGGCGAAAGATTCGCGTTTTTATCGCGCGCCGTGG
Organism: uncultured bacterium; assembly: GCA_949744905.1. GTDB lineage: Bacteria > Bacillota > Clostridia > Christensenellales > Pumilibacteraceae > Pumilibacter. Next base: position 25,244 of record CATKCE010000069.1, on the reverse strand, counting down.
TGGAACTGATACCGCATCTCGGATTCAGACCCGACATATTGCACTGCCACGATTGGCAGACTGCGCTCGTGCCCATATACTACAAATTGTTTTATATGTACCGCGAGGGATACGGTAACATAAAGACCATGTTCACCATACACAATATAGAGTACCAGGGTAAATACAGCCGCAGTATAATAGAGGACGTGTTCGGTATCCCCGACAGGGAATATATGAGCATAGAACATCGCGGTTGCATAAACCTTATGAAAGGCGCGATAGATTATTCCGACGCAGTGGGCACGGTAAGCCCCACTTACGCGCGCGAGATAATGGACCCGTATTACGCGCACGGACTGGAAAACGTTCTGCTTAAAAACAGCTTTAAGTTGCGCGGCATATTAAACGGTATAGACGTCGATACTTATAATCCGCGCACGCAACCCGCGCTGTTCGCCAATTACGACGAGAACAACATGGCGGGCAAAGCCAAAGGAAAAGCCGAACTGCAAAAAATGCTCAACTTGCCCGTTTCGCCTGACACTCCGATTATAGCTGTTGTGTCGCGTCTTGTAGGGCACAAGGGTCTCGATCTTATCCGGGCGTCCATGAACGACATACTGCGTAAAAACGTACAGGTCGTGCTCCTCGGCAAAGGAGACCCCGATTACGAAAACTATTTTACCCACGTGCAGAAAATGTACGGTCAAAAGTTCAGCGCGGTGATAGCTTTTAATAAGGACCTTTCGCACAAGATATATGCCGGAGCTGATATATTCTTGATGCCGAGCAAGAGCGAGCCTTGCGGTCTCAGCCAGATGATGGCATGCCGTTACGGAACGATACCGGTTGTGCGCGAGACCGGCGGTCTTGCCGACAGCATAGTGGACTGCTACAACGGCGATATAGGAAACGGCTTCCGTTTTGCGCGTTACGCCGCCGACGATATGATGGGCGCCGTAGACCGCGCGGTCGGTCTTTACTGCGACTACAAGGACAAATGGTCCGGACTTGTGCGCAGAGCGATGACATCCGATTTTACTTGGAAGACGTCCGCGAACGAATATATAAAATATTACAAAGAGATCCTGTAAAAATTCCCCTCCGAGATCTATTCCGGAAACACTACGATAAAAAACTTATAATGGACGCGGGGACGATAGTCATCCCCGATCTGTGGAGGTACAATGACACCGGCTACCGAAGAAATGCTCGAACTTATATCGGATAAACTAAGCAAGTATTTTGCTACTACAAAGAAAAACGCGACCGAGGAGCAAGTATATAAAGCACTTGCTTTGGTCTTGCGTGACAAACTGCTTAAAAAGAAGCAGGCTAACAACCAGCGTATCGTGCAGGGAAAATACAAGCGCGTGTATTATCTTTGCATGGAATTTTTGTTGGGGAGAAGTCTCCGCAACAATCTATGTAACCTCGGACTTGAAGACAGCGCGCGCGAAGCCCTTAAATCAATGGGCTACAAGCTCGACCGTATTTACGAATTGGAGGCGGACGCGGGGCTCGGCAACGGCGGTTTGGGACGTCTTGCGGCATGCTTTATGGACAGTCTCGCAACGCTCTCTTATCCCGCGATGGGATTTTCGATACGCTACGAGTACGGACTGTTCCGTCAGAAGATAGTGGAAAACCAGCAGGTCGAATTGCCGGACATGTGGCTTGACAGCGGCGAAGTTTGGCAAATGCCGCGCTCGGATAAGAATTTCGAGATAAAGTTCGGCGGAACCGTGCGGGAAAACTGGATAGACGGCAGGTGTTGCATAGAACATGTGGACGCCGATATCGTGGAGGCTCTGCCTTACGACGTAATGATATCCGGAGGCGACAGCGACGGAGTAAGCGTGCTTCGTCTTTGGCAGGCTTCGGGCAAGAACGGCTTTGATATGAAGTCGTTTACGCAGGGCAATTATGTAAACGCCATGCGTTCGGCAAGCGAAGCAGAACTTATCAACAAAGTTTTATACCCCAGCGACGATCACGAACAGGGCAAGCAGTTGCGTCTCAGCCAGCAGTATTTTTTGGTGTCGGCGAGTTTGCAAAGCATAATTAAAGACCATCTTAAAAATAATCCAAATCTCGACAATCTGCCCGATCTTGTCGCAATACACATAAACGACACCCATCCCGCTCTTGCCGTACCCGAACTCATGCGGCTTTTGGTAGACGTGCACGGTTACGATTGGGACACCGCGTGGAGCATGACTACCCGCATAATAGCGTATACAAACCATACGGTCATGGCGGAAGCTCTGGAAAAATGGAACGAGCACCTCTTAAAGCTTTTATTGCCGCGCATATACGCTATCATAAAAGAGATAGACCGCAGATTCTGCGGTTGGGCGATGTCGGTGTGCAACGACTTCGATAAAGTCAACCGTGTATCCGTGATAGGCGGCGGTATGGTGCGTATGGCGAATCTTGCTATGATAGGTTCGCATGCGGTAAACGGCGTGAGCGCGCTTCACAGCGAGATAATAAAGGAGAGCGTGTTCGGAGATTTTTATGCTCTTACGCCGGAAAAGTTTACAAACGTTACAAACGGCATAGCTCACCGCAGATGGCTTTCGCAGTCCAATCCCGGCCTTAAAGATTTTGTAACCGAGCTTGTCGGAAAAGAGTTCGAGCGGGACGCGTCGTTGCTTTCCGGCTTACTGAAATACAAAGACGATAAAGAGGCGCTTGCGCGTCTCGGCAAGATAAAACACGAATGTAAAGTCGGTTTTTCCAATTATATCCGCGAGCAGTCGGGATTCATGCTCAACCCGCACAGCCGTATCGATACGCAGATAAAACGACTGCATGAATATAAGCGTCAGCTTATGAACGTGTTGCGCATAGTTTCCATGTATCTGGACCTTCTCGACGATCCCGATAAAGAAGTTTCTCCGCAAACGTTCGTATTCGGAGCGAAAGCCGCCGGTGGATACTATCACGCAAAACGCATAATATGCTTGATCAACTGTCTCAGCGCCGAGATACAGAAAAATTCGCGGATAAAAGAAAAACTCGACGTGCTGTTTGTGGAAAATTACAACGTGACGCGCGCCGAAAGACTTATTCCCGCAAGCGAGGTGAGCGAGCAGATCTCGCTTGCCGGCAAAGAGGCGAGCGGTACCAGCAATATGAAATTCATGCTCAACGGCGCGATAACTCTGGGAACGTTGGACGGAGCCAACGTGGAGATACGCGAGGTCGTGGGCGACGATAATATTTTCATATTCGGGATGCGCGCCGAACAGGTTGAAAAAATGTGGGGGAATTATTTCCCCAGCACGCTTTATGCCGAAAACCCAGACATACGCCGCGTGGTCGACCGGTTGCGCATAGGTTTCAACGGCGAGAGTTTTGCCGATATCGCCAACTATCTTATACTGGGTAGCAGCAACATAGCCGACCCGTATATGTGTTTGCTGGACCTTCAAGATTATATGCGCGCCACCCGCGAAATAGACGAGGCTTATAAAAATAAAGAACGTTGGAACAGAATGGCGCTTATAAATATAGCTAATGCGGGCGTGTTCGCGTCCGACCGCAGCATAGAGGAATACGCGCGTAATATCTGGGATCTTCGTAAGGTAAAAAAGCCCAAAACGCAAAAAGTATGACGTTAAACGCTTAAATATCAAGGAGGCAGAACGTATGAACGAACAAGTCAGGTTTTTTCCCAACAGCGCCGAATTCAAAGAGCCGTTGGGCGCGGCGGCGGTAAACGAGCCGGTAAGGCTCACGCTCAAATTCAACCGCCCGAGCAATCCGAGCGAAGTTTTTCTCGTGCTTACGAAGGATAACGAGAGCGAAGTATATTATCCGATGAATTTCGTCGCGTCACAGCCAGATTCGACCATGGAGTATTCCGTATCGGTTCGGGTGACTACGAAGGGGTTGTATTTTTACCACTTTATAATCGATACCGAAGATAAACAGTATCGTATAGGTTGCGGAGACGATCTAAACGCTATGCTCGGCAAAGGGCACGACTGGCAACTCAGCGTTTACGAAAAGGTTTACAAAGCTCCCGAATTTTTGAAGGGAGGACTTATATATCAGATAATGCCGGACAGATTTTTCGACGGAGGCGTTCGCCGCAAGACCAAGAGCTACGCGAAATACCGCGACGACTGGTACGGCTTGCCCGAATATCTGCCCGATGCCGACGGTAAAATACGCAACGAGGATTTCTTCGGCGGCAATTTGCGCGGCGTGATAAAAAAGCTCGGTTATCTTAAAGGCTTGGGCGTTACGTGCATATACCTCAATCCTATTTTCGAGGCGCACAGCAATCACAAATACGATACCGGCAATTACCGTAAAGTCGACCCGGACTTCGGCACGGCGGACGACTTGCGCGAACTTATACGCAAAGCGGATAAAAAGGGCATAAAGATATTGTTGGACGGCGTTTTCTCGCATACCGGCGACGACAGTATATACTTCAATAAATACGGCAACTACGACAGCCCGGGAGCATACTCCTCGGTGCACAGTCCGTATTACAAGTGGTACGCCTTTAAAGATTATCCCGACGAATACGATTGCTGGTGGAATATAGATATTCTGCCGCAGGTGCGTGAGACCGAGCCGTCGTATCTCGAATATATATGCGGCGAGGACGGTATCATAAGATACTGGACCGAAATGGGGATCGGCGGTTGGCGGCTCGACGTAGCCGACGAATTGCCGGACGGATTTTTGGACCGTGCCGTGCATGCGGCAAAAGCCGTAAATCCCGACTGTCTTGTTTTGGGCGAGGTCTGGGAGGATGCGAGCAACAAGATCGCGTATTCCCGGCGCAGAAGATATCTTTCCGGGGGCCAGCTCGACAGCGTGACCAATTATCCGTTTAAGGAGGATATCCTGCACTTCGTGCGTTCCGCCGACGCGAAAAAACTTGCCGACACGGTAAACGTGATAATCAACAATTATCCCGGATTTGTAGTAAACAATCTTATGAATCTTCTCGACACGCACGACACCGCGCGCCTTATAAGCGTTTTGGGCGACAGCGGCGACACGTCTACGCGGGACAAACGCGCCGTCGCCAAAATATCCGATACCGAACACACGCGTAAACTCGTAAAACTTGCGGCGGTACTGCAGTATACTCTGCCGGGAGTTCCCTGTCTTTATTACGGCGACGAAGCCGGTTTGGAAGGATTCGAAGATCCGTTCAACCGCCGCTGTTATCCGTGGAAGCAGGAGGATAAAAATTATCTGCGCATGTATAAAAAGCTGGGAGCGATGCGCGCACGCGACCGCGCGGTATTCGCCGACGGCGGGTACGTTCCGCTCGCTTGTTGCGACGGAGTGTTTGCGTTCTCGCGCAAAAACGAAAGCGGAGAGATAACTGTCATAGCCAACCGCGGCGAAAGGCCGTACGTTTTTAATACCGAAGGGGAAGACTATACCGACCTGATTACGCTTAAACCGTTTACCGGCACGGTGGAGCCGTTTGACGCGGCGGTGATAAAGCGTACAAAGGACGTTGTTTTTCCCGAGAAAAAAGTCGTAAAGAAATAACGGCGTACAATAAAATATAAGCGGCGTCCGCCTTACCGGCGGACGCATTTTAGACCCGGCAGTTAACCGTGTTTAACAAATTACGTTGACAGAAAAAGCGTTTTGTGCTATACTGAAAGAGTAAACGAGACATACTAACCGTGTGAGAACCGTTAAAAACATTGCTTTCGGACTGAGCGGCGGATGGTTTATATGCTTGTATTTTACGTTTATGGCGATAATTTACGCGCTCAGTATAATCGGAATAAAGAAGTCGTATGCTCTGCTTAAATGCGCGGCGTTCTGTCTTGCTCCGTACGGCAAAAACGTGTATACGCATTTCGGGTCGCACAAATTCGGCAATACCTTTTGGGCGGTCACTACGGGATGGCAGGCGTCGTTTATATGCGTGGTATTCGCGGGGCTTTGGTATGCGACGATACTCGGAGCGTATCTCGGAGCGCGCTTTTTCCATCTCGCGCAGTATGCCGTCGCTCCTTTCGGCGCGAAGTGTTATCCTACGTATCTGCTTACCGGAGGAGAGACGGCTGTTGTAAGACTTCGCAAAGAACATAATTTCGAGTTGTAACTTATTCGACGGGCGCGGTCGCGCCGTAAAAGGGGATCGGATATGAGTAAAAAAATAGAATTCGACGTTACCGGGATGTCGTGCGCCGCGTGTTCCGCCCACGTCGAGCGTTCGGTAAGCAAAGTGGACGGCGTTGACAGCGTTGCCGTAAATCTTTTGCGCGGCTCCATGACGGTGGAATGCGCCGACTCTTTATCGGAAGATAATATTATCGGCGCGGTAGAACATGCCGGCTACGGCGCTTCGGTAAAGGGCGGCTCTGCGGCAAATGCGGTTTCCGTCAAAAAGAAGGGAGGAGGCCGTTTGAGCGGACTTGCGCGCTTATGGACAAGCGTAGGCTTTTTGGCGCTTTTGATGTACGTCAGCATGGGGCACATGGTAGGGTTGCCTCTGCCTGGTTTTTTGACCGGACCGGAAAATTTATTGATATTCGCGTTTACGCAGTTTTTACTGTGTCTGCCTGTGGTTATCATAAACGGCAAATTTTTCATAAACGGCGTAAAGGCTATATTCCGCGGCGCGCCGAATATGGATACTCTCATAGCTATCGGCGCCGGAGCGGCTCTTGTGTACGGCGTGGCGGCGGTGTTTGCGATAGGGTACGGACTGGGGCACGGTAACGTCGCACTGGCGCAAAAATGGGGACACGACCTCTACTTCGAGTCGGCGGCGACTATACTCACTCTTATATCCGTCGGCAAATATCTCGAAGAACTAAGCAAAGGACGCGCGAGCGACGCGGTGGAAAAACTGCTTGCTTTAAATCCCGACACCGCCGTAGTGGAGGACGGCGGCTCCGAGCGCGAGATACCGTCGTCGGAACTTAGAGTGGGCGACGTGGTGATAGTGCGTGCGGGAGCTGCCGTGCCGGCGGACGGAGTTATAATCTCGGGGCGCGGCAGTCTTGACGAATCGGCGGTCACAGGCGAAAGCGTTCCGGCAGAAAAGAGCGAAAACGATAAGGTGACCGGAGGCACGGTAAACCGCGAGGGAGTTTTCCGCGCGCGCGTTACGGCGGTGGGAGCGGATACCGCGCTCAGCAAAATAGCGCGTCTTGTGGAAGAAGCGGGGGGCTCCAAAGCCCCCATAGCCCGGCTTGCCGACCGCGTCAGCGCATGGTTCGTTCCCGCGGTGCTCGGCATTGCGGCGATATCCGCCGTGATATGGCTTTGCGTAGGGGGCGGCATAACGCGCGCTTTAAACGTTGCGATATCGGTGCTTGTCATATCGTGTCCGTGCGCTCTCGGTCTTGCCACTCCAACGGCTATAATGGTGGGGACCGGTAAAGGCGCGTCTCTCGGGATACTATATAAAACTGCGGAAGCGTTGGAGCACGCGCGCAAAGTAACTGCGGTAGTACTGGATAAGACCGGCACGGTTACCGAGGGCAAGCCGACCGTTACGGATATGGTCTCGGATGCGCGCGATGAGGCTTTGGAGCTTGTGTATTCGCTTGAACGCAACAGCGGACATCCGTTTGCGACGGCGCTTTGCGAATATGCCCGAAGTTTCGACGCGGAGGCAAAGGAGTGCGTAAATTACGCGGCCGCAGAGGGCGGCGGAGTGAGCGCCTTCGTTGCGGGCAGAGAAGTTGTAGTGGGCAATAAAAAACTTTGCGGCGGACTCGACGGCTTTGACCTTTACTCGAAGCAGGCTGAAATCTTTGCGAAGGAAGGTAAAACGCCGTTGTATCTCGGCGCGGACGGAAAGACGATAGCGCTGTTTGCGCTTGCCGATAAGGTAAAACAGGATAGCCGCGAGGCTGTGGATAAACTGAAAAAGTCCGGCATAAAAGTATATATGCAGACAGGCGATAACGCCGTAGTCGCGGCGGCTGTCGCCGCTCAGGCGGGAGTAGACGACTTCCGCGCGGAAGTGTTGCCGCAGGACAAGGAAAAATTCGTGCGCGAACTTCAAGCCGCCGGCGAATGCGTCGCAATGGTGGGCGACGGAATAAACGACGCGCCCGCGCTTGCAGCTGCCGACGTCGGCATTGCGATAGGAGCCGGCACGGATATCGCCATAGAAGCCGCCGACGTCGTTTTGATGCAGTCGAGCCTTGCCGACGCCGAGGTCGCATTGCGCCTCAGCCGCAAGACGGTCAAAAACATAAAAGAAAATCTTTTTTGGGCTTTCTTTTACAATTTGCTGTGCATACCGCTTGCCGCGGGCGCATTTGTGTGGGCGGGGCTGAGCCTTAATCCTATGTTTGCCGCGGCGGCAATGAGCGTAAGCTCGGTGTGCGTGGTGCTCAACGCGTTGCGTTTGCGCCTTTTTAAGGCGGGAGCAAAGGCAGGCGGAGTCGCCGATACGTCGCCGCCGCATAACGAATATCCGCAAAATAATATAAAGGAGAATAAGTTAATGGAAAAAACTGTTTTTATCGCAGGCATGAGTTGCGCCCATTGCTCGGCAAGAGTTGCCGGAGCTTTGTCCGCGCTTGACGGAACGCGGAGGGCTGAAGTCGACCACGAGTCGGGTACCGCGAAATACGACGGCACGGCTTCCGACGCGGAGATAATAAAAGCGGTGGCCGACGCGGGTTACGAAGTCACCGATATCAAATAGCGTAAAATACGGAAAATCGACAAAAAACGTCCCTCGCTTAGTGCGGCGGGACTTTTTTCATATTTGCCGTAAAAAATACTTCAAATCGTTTGACACGCATTTGCAAAAAGTATATACTGTTTTGGGTTTAGCAAAAATAAACTATTTGTTTACTTTTACTAAACGTGCTAAACTCTGTGTTTACAATTACAAAACCGGGAGGGTGTATGGAAATAGGCGTAAAAATCAGAGAACTGAGGCTTAAAAATCAGCTCACCCAAGAGGAGCTCGCGGACAGGTGCGATCTTACAAAAGGTTACATATCTCAACTTGAAAACGATGCCAACAGTCCCAGCATAACCACATTAAAGGATATTCTCGATTGTCTCGGATGCAGTCTCACCGACTTTTTCGCCGACGAGAGGGAAGCGGTGGTGTTTACCGAGGACGACACGTTTGAAAAAGAGAGCGACGGTTGTCTTGTGCGGTGGCTGGTGCCGTCCAGTCTCAAAAACGCTATGGAGCCTATACTTGTGACGTTGTCGCCGGGAAAAAGCAACGGTACTGATCTTCCGCACGACGGCGAGGAATTCGGATTCGTGTTGTCGGGCAGTATCGAACTTACTCTCGGCAAAAGCTCGTACACGTGCAAAGAGGGAGATTCGTTTTATTTCAGAAGCGACAAGTCGCACAGCATAGTAAACCGCGGCGATAAAAAAGCCAAGGTGTTGTGGATAAGTTGCCCGCCCAATTTTTAAGAATAAATACAGCCTTTACAAAGGAGATACGATAATGGCAGAAAAGGTCATATCCCGGCCGGCGGACGAAAACGCCGCGAAAGGGATATCCAAGTTCGACAAGATAATCGAAGTGCGGTCGGTCACGAAAGTATTCGACGACGTCACCGTAGTGGACGACATGAACCTGTCGGTCAAGCGCGGAGATTTTGTGACGCTTCTCGGCCCCAGCGGTTGCGGCAAGACCACGCTTTTGCGCATGATAGCGGGTTTTACCACGCCGACGCGCGGTAAAATATTTTTGGAAGGCAAAGACGTTACCATGCTTCCGCCGCATAAGCGTCCGATAAACACGGTGTTCCAAAAGTACGCGCTTTTTCCTCATCTCAACGTGTACAAGAATATCGCGTTCGGCTTGAAACTCAAAAAAATACCCGACGTAAAGCGGGACCGCAGGACGGGCGAGCCGCTTGTGGATCCCAAGACCGGCGCGCACATAGACGTATTGCGCAAATATACCAAAGAGGAAATAGACGCGAAAGTCAACCGCGTGCTCAAATTGGTGGGGCTTGAAGGCTACGGACACCGCGACACGGTATCGCTTTCGGGCGGGCAGCAACAACGCGTGGCCATTGCGCGCGCGCTTGTTTTGGAGCCGAAGGTCCTTCTGCTTGACGAGCCTTTGGGCGCTCTCGACCTTAAAATGAGAAAAGAGATGCAGTTCGAACTTAAAAAGATGCACGACGAACTGGGCATAACTTTTATTTACGTTACCCACGACCAGGAAGAAGCGCTTACCATGTCGGATAAGATAGTTGTCATATCCGACGGCGTTATACAGCAGATGGGCACGCCCAAAAAGATATACGACGAACCCGCAAACGCGTTTGTCGCAAACTTCATAGGCGAAAGCAACATTCTCACCGGCGAAATGCAGGAAGATTACAAGGTGCGTTTTTGCGGAGCGGACTTTAAGTGCGAGGACAAAGGATTCGGCAAAAACGAAAAAGTGGACCTTGTCATCCGCCCCGAAGACATATTCATTTTTGCCGACGGAGCAAAGAAAGGGCAGCTTAAAGGAGCTGTCACCGAAGTGGTGTTCAAAGGGACGTATTACGAAATGAACGTCGCCACTTCCGAATACGAGTTTACGGTACAGAGCACCGACAGCTTCGCCGTGGGCGCAAATGTGGAACTCATGGTAAAGCCTGACGGGATACACATCATGAAAAAGATGCGCACCGTCAACGAGACGATTACGGCGGTAGACGGAGAAAACACCGTGGATTTCCATGGCGGAAGTTTCGAGTTCGTAAATCCCGACGGACTGCAAAAGGGCGACCGCGTTAAGGTCTCGGTCGCGTTCGACAAGATAGAACTCACCGACGACGAGCGCGACGGCGTTATCGGCGGCAACATCGGGCAGAGCCTGTATAAGGGCAATTATTATCAGGTGCAGGTTTATACCGACGACGACGACGATATATACGTTGATACCGCGGACGAGTGGGACGTGGACGACCGTGTGGGAATAGTGATAAAGCCGGAAGACCTTATAGTTACTAAATACGACGAGCCGGAGGACGTGGTCGTGGACGGCGGAGAGCAAACGGAGGAAGAAGATGCGTAAACGGGCTGTCGGCAAAGGGATATTCGCGCTGCCGTACGCGGCGGTTTGCGTTATATTCGTAGTGTTTCCTTTATTACTTGTAGTGGCGTACGCTTTTCGCGCGCCCGAGGGCGGCTTTTCGTTGTCCACTCTTGCGGACGTGTTCACAAATCCGTCCAACTATATTTCGCTGCTGCGTACCATAGGCATCGCGCTGTTGGCGACGGCGATATGTTTGTTGCTCGCGTACCCTATAGCTTTCATTTTGGCGGCATCGCCGTTTAATAAAATAGCGGTGCTCGCGCTGTTGTTTGTTATCCCCATGTGGATGAACTTTATGCTTCGCATGTTTGCGTTGCAGTCGATACTTTCCATGATGGGCATAGCGAATACGTTTGCCGCGGCTATAATCGGTCTTGTTTACGACTTTTTTCCTTTTATGCTGTTGCCGATATATACTTCGCTCGTTAACCTCGACCGCAGTTATTCCGAAGCCGCCGACGACCTCGGCGCGGGAGCGGTTACCACGTTTTTGCGCACAACGCTTCCTTTGTCGGTTCCCGGTATACTCAGCGGTATCACGATGGTGTTCATGCCTTGTTTTTCGGCTTACGCCGTTACCGACGTTTTGGGAAATTCCGATACTACCCTTATAGGACGCAAAATCGCTGTATTGTTCGATTTGCAGGAATGGGAGGCGGGCAGCGCGCTGAGCCTTGTGCTTTTGGTGCTTGTTATGCTCACCATGCTTATAGGGACTTTATTACAGCGGCGCAATAAAGCCAAAGGGAGTGCAAGCGCCGTGCCTAATGCGGGAGGCAGACTGCTGTGAACGGAAAAAAACTTGCATTTAAGATAGTCGGCTGGGCGGTGCTCGTTATCATGTTGCTCGTCATGTACTTTCCCATCGCCATGGTGATAGGATATTCGTTCAGTTCGGCAAAGGCGATAGGCGGAAGCGGACATTTCACGTTTGCGTGGTATGCGGGGCTGATTAAGGACGAAGCGCTTTTGGACGCCACCGTCAACACGTTTGTGATAGGCATAGTTTCGGGACTAATCGCCACTGTGCTGGGTACAGTCAGCGCGGTGGGCATATATTACTTAAAGCGCGGCCGAAAAAGCGTTATGAACGCCGCCTCCCAGATAACCGTGGTAAACGCGGAGGTCGTTACGGCGGTGGGATTCTATTTGTTGCAGTTGTTTTTGCGCGACACTTTGCATCTTCCTGTTGAGGAGGGCATGGGCTGGCTGATAGTCGCGCACACGATGATAACCGTGCCGTACGTGATATTGGCGGTAACGCCCAGGCTTTCGCAGCTCAATCCCAATCTCGCCGAGGCGGGTATGGACCTCGGCGCGGGGTCGGTGCGCACGCTGTTTACCGTGATACTGCCGCAACTCGTAAAAGGCATGATATCCGGCTTTGCGCTCGCGTTTACTTTGAGTCTCGACGACTTTGTGGTCACTAAATTCAACAAGGGAGACGTCAGCACTATCTCAACGTACGTGTACGACGGATTAAAGCATTCGCTCAATAATTCGGTGCGCGCGCTCAGTACGATCATATTCGTGGCGGTGCTGGTGATAATGATATTGTTCAACTTGTTCGGAAGCCGTAAAAACGCCGGCGCGACAAAAAAACGCAAGCGTAAAACTCCGGTGTCGGTCGCCGGAGATCAGTGAGGTGGATGCGGTGTTAAAGAGAATTATCGTATTTATCGTAGCCGTTGTCACGACTGCGACATGTTGCGGACTGTTGTCCGGTTGCGGCGGCGCCCGCGACGAACTTTTAAGGGTATACGTGCCGGGAGAATATATGGATCCCGACGTGTACGAAGAATTTGCCGAATGGTACGCCGAGCGCACCGGCAAAAATATAGAAGTTCGAGAGACTACGTTCGAGTCCAACGAGTCCATGCTCTTAAAGATTGAAAAGAGCAAAAACGATTACGACCTCGTATGTCCGTCTGATTACATGATAGAACGTATGATGGACGCGAAGTTGCTTATTCCCGTAAATAAAGAAGTCGTGGATATAGAGAGCGTTGGCGAAAACGGTCAGCCCCTTATAAAACAGACGTACATAGATATAACGCGCGCGTTCGATCCCGAGCTTACATATACCGTGCCTTTTATGTACGGGACTTTCGGGATAATGTACGACTACACAAAGACCAAACGGCATATAGACAGTTGGGAATACATGTTTTTCGAGGACGATAAGGAAACCGCCAAAGATTTCGGAAAGCGCATGACGCAAAAGGAATCGGTGCGCGAGATGTACGTTACGGCGTGCATTTACGCCGCGCGCAAAGAGCTGTCGGAATTAAGCAAAGGATTTACCGATTATAACGACGATTACAAGAAGCGTTTACAGGAAATATACGAAGATACTTCCTTATCGACGATAGCTGCGGCGAAACGCTTGCTCGAACGCCAGAAAAAGTATATACTTAAATACGAAGTCGACGACGGCAAGTACGGGATAGCCGGCGGAACGCTGTCGGCGGCGGGCGGCTTGTACTGGTCGTGCGACGTGGGATACGTTATGGGCGAATACGAGGACGACAGCGGCAATACTTTGGAGGGGAACAAAAACCTTTGGTATTCCATTCCCAAAGAGGGCGGCAACGTATATATCGACGGATTCGTTATTCCCAAATACGCCGGAAACGTCACGGCGGCGAATATGTTTTTGCAATATCTCTGCCTGCGTGAAACGGCGATACAGAACAGCTATTATATCGGCGCAATATCGCCGGTATCGGCGGCATACGACGAGCTTTACGAAGAGTACTCGAAAAACGACGAGTTTTTCGAGGGAACGGCGGAAGCCGTAGACGGCTGGTGGAGCTGGAGGGATATGTATCTTGATATGATGTTTCCGTCGGAAGATACATTGGCGCGTTGCGGAGTTATGAAAAACTTCAAGAAAAATAACAGTAAGATAAACCGTATGTTTGCCGATATAGTGGGATAATGCGGTAAAAAGAGAGACTTATAACTTATGGACGATTTGTCTGCAATGTCGGCGGATTATTCCGCCGACGCCATAGTAGTCGGAGCGGGCCACGCGGGTATAGAAGCGGGGCTCGCTCTTGCGCGTCTCGGGGCTAAGGTGACAGTGCTCAGCATAACGCTCGATAATATAGGATATCTTGCCTGCAACCCGAGCATAGGCGGTTCGGCTAAGGGGCATTTGGTGCGCGAGATAGACGCGCTTGGCGGCGAAATGGGTATTGCCGCCGATAAGTGTTGCGTTCAGCTCCGCATGCTCAATTCCGGTAAAGGACCCGCGGTGCATTCTCTGCGCGCGCAGGTGGACAAGTATGCTTACCATACGTATATGAAAAACGTGTTGGAAAACACGCCCGGTCTTACTTTGCGACAAGGCGAGGTAAAGCGCATACTCATCGACGGCGACCGCGTAGAGGGAATAGAGACGGTGCTCGGTCAGACGATAAAAGCAAAAGCGGTCGTGCTTGCCTGCGGCGTGTATCTTAAAAGCGATATTATAATAGGAAACGTGATAGAACACCGCGGACCGGTGTGCTTTAACCGCGCCAACAGTTTGTCGGAGTCGCTCGAACGCGACTGCGGCATAGCGTTACGCCGCTTTAAGACCGGCACGCCCGCGCGCATAAACGGCGATACCGTAGACTTTTCGGCGCTTGAAGTTCAGTGCGGAGAAGATACGCCGTATTCGTTTTCGCTTACCGGCAAAAAAGTGAATAAAAAGGGCCGCGTGTGCTATCTCGGATACACCAATCCGCGCACGCATGAGATAATCCGCGAAAATTTGTCGCTCAGCCCCAAATACGGAGGACTCATACACGGCACCGGCGCAAGATACTGCCCCAGTATTGAAGATAAGATCGTTCGGTTTGCCGACCGCGACCGCCACCAGTTCTTTTTGGAGCCCGAGGGCGGCGATACAAAGGAGATGTACGTGCAGGGAATAAGCACGTCGCTTCCGGTATCGGTGCAGTTGCCGGTGTACCGTTCTATTCGCGGATTCGAAAAAGTGGAAATAATGCGCGACGCATACGCGATCGAGTACGATTGCATAGATCCGTCGGAATTATTTCCCACGCTGGCGCACAAAAGACTGGAAGGACTGTTTTTCGCAGGGCAGATAAACGGCACCAGCGGATACGAGGAGGCGGCGGCGCAAGGACTTGTGGCAGGTATAAACGCCGCGAGATATGTTGCGGGAAAAAGCGGGATAGTGTTTTCGCGCAAACAGTCGTATATAGGAGTAATGTGCGACGATCTTGTCACAAAGGGCACCGAGGAACCGTACCGCATGCTTTCGGCCCGCAGCGAACACAGATTGCTCTTGCGGCAGGATAACGCCGATCTTCGTCTCGGCGGCATAGGCTCGGATATCGGGCTATTGACGGGAAAGAGGAAAAACGCTTATACGAAACTTAAAAAGCATACGGAAAGAGCGTTGGCGCTTATCTCCTCGGAGAGCACGGTGTTCGACGGCGAAAAGATGAAAATAGCAGATGCCGTAAAGCGCGGTATGGAGTGGACGCGCGTCGCCCGGATACTCGCACCGTACAAGCTGTGCGACATGGCGGTGTTCGAGGCGGCAACGGAGGTGCGTTACGACGGTTATATTCGCCGCGAGGAACGCGCCGTACGCGAAAAGATGAGATTGGAAAACATGCCGCTTTCCGCCGATACCGATTATTTTACCGTGGGCGGACTGCGTACCGAGGCATGCGAGCGTCTCAATGCCGTGCGTCCGCTTTCGATCGGGCAGGCGTCGCGCATAAGCGGAGTTACCAGCGCCGACGTTTCGGTGCTGATAGTTAAGTGTTGCGGTATAAAACAATAAAAAAATAAAAATACTATCTGCATGATATGTTGTAAATGCGGAAAAGATATCGGCGCGGACGTCGCGCGCCACTGCCAGTCGTGCGGAAACGATTATTGTCAACATTGCGCGTGCGGACTGTGCGACTGCGCCGGGGAATTGAAATATTACAGTTGAGTCCGCCCGATACCGCTTGCGTGCCTTTGCCGTTTGTGATATAATTATCGCACAGAGCGGGAGGTGCTGTAAACTGTGGACGGACTTACGGAAAAATTATTCGGTGAACGTTTTCCCACGGCGCAGGACGCCGTGAGCGAGATAATAAATCTCGAGGCGATACTGCGTCTTCCCAAAGGGACGGAGCATTTTTTGAGCGATCTGCACGGCGAGTACGGAGCGTTCTGCCATCTTATAAACAGTTGCAGCGGAGTTATACGCGCAAAGGTGGACGGACTGTTCGGAAAACTGCTTCCGGCGTCCGAACTCAGCGATATCGCCACCACGGTTTATTATCCCGTCGAGAAGATAGCGGCGGCAAAAGCGTCGGGCATAGACATGAACGGTTGGTATAAGACAATGCTGTACCGGCTTACTCTGCTTGCACGCGAGTGCGGCAACAAGTATACCCGAAGCAAGGTGCGCAAGAGCATGTCTCCGCGCTTTGCTTACATAATCGACGAGATGTTGAATTCGTCGGTGGACGGCGGCGACCGCGACGCGTACTACAACGAAATATTTTCCGAGATAATCAAACTGGGTTGCGCGGATACTTTTTTGGAAGCGATCGCCGCGCTCATAAAGCGGCTTGCGATAGATCGGCTCCACATAGTGGGCGACGTTTTCGACCGCGGAGAAAACCCCGATAAAATAATGGACATACTGTGTTCGTACCACAGTATAGATTTCCAGTGGGGCAACCACGACATATTGTGGATGGGCGCGTACTACGGGTCGCGCGCGTGTATTGCCACGGTTATAGAGCTGTGTCTCAAATACGGAAATCTTGAATTATTGGAAATGGGGTACGGAATATCTTTGCGCGAACTTGCGTTTTTTGCCGATAAGCAAAAATACGATCCAAAGTTCGCTATAAATTCGGCGGGCAAAAAAATGAGCGAGACCGATTCGGTGCTTTCCGCAAAAATGCGCAAAGCCGTGTTTTTGCTGATGCTCAAACTTGAGGGCCAGTCTATCGCGCGACACCCTGAGTACGGAATGGAAAACCGTTCGCTTCTCAAAAAGATCGATCTGAGAAGCGGAACGGTAGAGATAGACGGCGTGCGGCTTCCGATAGATACGGCGGACTTTTCGTCGCTCGATCTTCGCAATCCTCTTAAACTGACGTCCGAGGAAGAATACGTTACCAACTGTCTTGTAAAGGCGTTTACGGGAAGCGAAAGACTCAAAAGGCACGTTGATTTTCTTATGCAGAAAGGCTCGGTGTATTCGGTGGAAAACGGAAATCTCATTTTTCACGGTTGCATACCGCTTGATGAAAACGGCGACTTTCTTCCGGTCGCTGCGTGCGGCGGCAAGAGGGGAAAGGCGTGTATGGACGAGTTTTCGAGGCTCGTGCGCAAAGCGGCGGCAAGCGGAAAAGAAAAAGACACCGACATATTCTGGTATCTTTGGTGCGGAAGCGGAAGCCCGCTATTCGGCAGAAAAAAGTTGGCGGCGTTCGAAAATATTTACGTTCCCGATCCCGGATTGTGCGCGGAAGAAAAAAATCCGTATTACACTTTGAGCCGCCGCAAGGATATCGCGGAAAAAATTCTTGCGGAATTCGGACTTGCAGGCGAAAACTGCCATATAATAAACGGGCACATACCCGTGCATTTCCGCGAGGGCGAAAACCCCGTGAAAGCCGACGGCAGGCTGATAGTTATAGACGGCGGATTTTGCCGTGCGTACCATGCAAAAACGGGAATAGCCGGTTATACTCTTATATACAATTCTTACGGCATGCGTCTGAGCGCGCACAGTCCGTTTTGCGGAGTCGAGGAAGCTATAGCGTCAAACCGCGATATAGTATCTTCGGTCACGGTGTTCGATACCGTGGGTAGCCGTCTCAAAGTGGGCGACACCGATACCGGCGCCGCTATCCGCAGTCAGATAACCGCGCTTAAATCCCTGCTTAAAGAAAAATTCGGCGTTTAGCCGCGCCGATAATATACAGGAGTAGATATTTTGAAAAAATTTTCCGAATTCGTAGTGCGTTTCAGATACATGTTTTTCGGGATATTCGGAGCAATGCTTATCGTATCGCTCGCGCTTTTGCCGCGCGTCGGTGCCAATTACGATATCGCAAGCTATCTGCCGCCGGATATGGAAACAAGGCAGGCGCTTACCGTAATAGAAAAAGAGTGGGGCCTTAACAGTTTTGTCAACGTGATGGTAAAGGGCGTTACGCGCGGCGAGGCGGAAAAGTTGTGTTCCGAACTTCGGGGCATAGAGAACGTAACGCTGGCGTCTTTCGACGCCGACAGTCCGTCAAGCTATAAGGACGGCAACGCTCTAATAAAACTCGCCGTAAGCGGCGGGGATTTTTCCGATGCCGCAAGAGAAGTCGTATCGGCGGTAAAAGCACGTTTGTCGGATGCGGGATATACTTATTATACGAGCGGAAGCGCGGTGGAGGGGTCGCGTCTGCAAAGCGGAATAGGCGGCGAAATGACGCTTATAATGATAATTTCCATAATCATTGTGGCCGCCATACTGCTCGCGTCGTCGCGCTCGTGGTTTGAGCCGGTGGTGTTTTTGTTTGTGGTGGGATTGGCAATACTTATAAACCTCGGCACGAACTTCTTTTTGGGAGAGATATCCTACATAACAAAGTCGGTTGCGGCAATATTGCAACTGGCTCTCGCGATGGACTATTCCATCGTGCTGTTGCACAACTACGATTCGTTTGCGGAGTCCGGCGATAATGCCCGTGACTCGGCGGCAAAGGCGCTTGCCGTATCGGTAAAACCGGTTATATCTTCGTCGCTCACTACGGTCGCGGGACTTGTCGCTCTCATGTTCATGAGCTTCGGGATCGGTCTCGATATAGGTCTTGTGATGAGCAAGGGCATAATAATAAGCATGCTGACGGTGTTTTTCGTTATGCCGGGACTATTAGTGCTTTTTAACCGCCCTCTTGCAAAACTGCGGCACCGTCCGCTTCCGCTCGGCGGCGAAAAACTCGCGGCGGGCGCGGTAAAGGCGCGATTTGTCGCGCCGGTGATACTGATAATACTTATAGCCGCCTGCGCTGTCATGCAGTCGTTCAATTCTTACTCGTTCAGCGAATACCAGCCCAGCCGCGACCGCGACGAAATAGAGGCGGTCTTCACACCCGAAAACAATATGATAGCGGTCATACCGAAAGCCGAAAGCGAGGAGGATTACGACAGGCAGGATGAAGTTATCCGCAGGATAGCCGCGCTTAAAAAAGGAGAGGAAGTGCCGTTTATCTCGGCGCAGAGTTACAGAGCGACGTGCGAAAGCATGTTGCCGCATTATGCTCCCGTTTTGCGGCCGGTCGTCGAAAGACGTATTAACAGTATGTTCAACGGAAAAGAGCATTCGCGCCTGATATTCTCTTTCGATCTTCCCGAGGCAGACGACGCGGCGTTTAAGTACGTGGACGAAATAAAGGCGTGCCTTGACGAAGCGTACGGCAAAGGCAATACGTTTATGGCGGGCGGCGTAATGACCAACTACGATATAAGCAAATCGTTCGGCGGCGATCTTCTTGTCACAAATCTCATAACGATAATTTCCATATTGATGATCATAGGGCTTACGTTCCGATCGTTTTCTTTGCCGGCGATTCTCGTGCTTATAATACAAGGCGCCATATGGGCGGCGATGTCCGTTTCGTTTATGTTGAGTCAGCCTATATTCTTTATGTCTTATCTAATAGCGTCGGCGATACTTATGGGCGCGACAATAGATTACGCCATACTGATAACCGACAACTATATAAAAGCGCGCCGTACCCTGACAAGGATAGACGCGTTGAAGTATTCTTTGTCGCACGGCATTGCCACGGTGCTTACAAGCGGGCTAATTCTGACCATTGCCGGTTTTGTCGTGGGGCTAGTTTCGTCGTCCTCCGCAGTATCAACGATCGGCATGCTATTGGGACGCGGAGCTCTCGCGTCGATAGTTCTGGCTCTTGTTCTGTTGCCCGAGCTATTGTATCTGTTCGATAAAGCGGTGCAAAAAACTTCTTTCGGTGCGGAATTTGTCAAGGACGATAAAGACGGCGCGCGTGACGGCTAACGTTTTTCCGTAAACAGCTCGTAGATATCTATTTGCAGTACCTTGGCTATGACGTATACTTCTTTGTCGGTAGCGATTCTTATTTGACCTTCGAGTTTGGAGTAGCTGGTCGGATTGATATCGAGACCGGCGATTTGCAATTGAGCTATAAAATCTTTTTGCGAAATGTTTTTGGCTTTTCTGATGATCTCGATATTTCTCCCTACGATGTTCTTATTTCCGTAGGATTTTTTACGAGTTTTCATAAATAAAGTGTTCCCGAAAAATTCTTTTTTAGAATTATAACATACGCGATTCTTGACATAATTCCGTTTTGGAAGTATAATAAGCATATCGGAAAATATATCGGAGGGGAGACAGTGAAAAAACTTCCAGAAGAAAAACAGAGCGATATAACGGACGCGCTGTCCGATATATTTCTCAATATTGAAGTAAACGGCTATGTGGAAGAAAGCGTCGCGGTAGGACGCATGCGCATAGGCGAAAAGGTTTTCGCCGAAGACTGTCTCAAAGACATGGGATTCGGCGAACTGGATCCCTGCGAAATGCCGCAAGATTTCGAAGGATCGGCGATCGGAGCGGACGGTTGCGTCGCGGATAAGGATATAAACGGTTTTTATCGCAAAAGCTTTTTCAACTTCGGGATGAGCATGATATTCGAGGAGGCTGCGGTAAAAACCAAAGAGTTCGGAACCGACGGAATGATGCTTTTCGACGAAGAATTGCGCGATTACATAAACGGTGTCTTTCCTTTGTTTGTCGAGGTGTCCGATATCGAGTTCGAATACGATGAATTCGATCTCGTTTCTCCCGTGTCTTTGCAGACGATACGCGGGGATAAGCGGTCGGCGGGAAAGCTTCTTGCCGACATAATGCTCGGACGCGCCCGCGCCGGAATGTGCGTTGACCGCTATTTTATCAAGAGCGCCTCCGTGCCGGACCGCGTAATGAAATTGTTGCGCGAAGAAGACGGGCGAAAGTATCTGGAGTGCGACGCCGTGAACGGAATGCCGTACAAAATGGCGCTTATATCTTCGTTGGATTTTATCGGAAAACGCAACGTGGTACTGTTCGATATGAAACTGAGCCGACGCAACGAAATGAGCGCGTGAACAAACTGTTTTTCTTCTTGACAACTATGGATATACATGGTAGAATAAACGTATCAAAAGGGAGTAATTCTTAGGACGGACAGTCAACATCGTGCCGCATAAAGGCGGCTGGCTCCGTCGCCTGTAAATTACGGGTAATGAGACTTTTGTCATTTTATAATGGCGGAAGTCTTTTTTTGTTCCGATTTGTCAAAGAGGAATTTGCCGCGGCTGCGCGGCATAATATTTTCAGAGAAGGAGAGTAGCCGAATGAACGCCGAAAAACTTACTTGGAAAGAAGCGGTAGCGGAGTGGGACACCGACGTAGATACGGGTTTGAAAACTTCGCAGATATCCGACCACGCAAAACGTTGGGGCGAAAACAAACTTACCGCCGCCAAGCCCAAATCGCTTTTCCGCAGGATAATAGAGGGATTGACCGAGCCTATGATGATAATCCTTTTAGTGGCGCTCGGCATAACGGTTACCGTCAATATAATAAAGGCTGTAAAGGGCAATCGGTTCGATTATATCGAATGCGTCGGAATCGTGGCGGCAATAGTCATATCGGTGACCATCACCATAATAATGGAAGGCAGAAGTCTCAAAGCCTTCGATGCATTAAAGCGTATGGGCGAGGACGTGTCGGTAAAAGTGCGCCGCGACGGAAAAATGGAGAAGATAAAGCAGAGCGAACTTGTTGCCGGCGATATCGTTTATTTCGAGACCGGAGACAAGATACCGGTGGACTGCCGGTTGATAAACGCCGAGAATTTTTCGGTGGACGAGTCTCCTCTTACCGGCGAGAGCCATCCCGTGCGGAAAAAAGCCGACGAAGCGTATAAAGACCGCGCGGTGCCGTTGGCAGAACGCAAAAACATGGTGTACGGCGGATGTTACGTTACCGCGGGCACGGCTGTCGCGCTGGTGGTCGCGGTGGGCGATTTTACCGAGATCGGACAAATAGCCAAATCGCTTAGCGGCGTAAAAAGCCAGATGACGCCGCTTCAACATAAACTCGATAAGCTAGGTAAGATAATCACTTTGATAGGTGCGATAGCCGCCGCCACGGTTTTCGTGATAAGGCTGGTAACGGTGATAGCGACCGGCGCCGCGAGTTTCGATAACGTACAGGAAATATTTATTACCAGTATAGTGCTCATAGTTGCGTCGGTGCCGGAGGGGCTTCCCACTATTGTGGCGGTGTCGCTTGCTTTAAACGTCATAAAAATGGCGAAGCAGAACGCCCTTGTCAAAAAGATGGTGGCGTGCGAGACGGTGGGTTGCATAAGCGTTATATGCTCGGATAAGACCGGAACTCTAACCGAAAACAAGATGACGGTCGGCTCGGTGTTTTCCGGAGGGACTACGCGCCCGCCGGAAAAAGTCTCGGATAAATACATATTGGACAATTTTGCGCTTAATACGACAGCCAACATAGGCGTGGACGAAAACGGCAAAGAGATGTTTGTGGGCAATCCAACCGAATGCGCGCTCTTGAAAGCGTACGGAGCGGCGGGAGGCGATTACGAGGCTGAACGCGCGACGGCGGATATCGTTTACCGTTACGCGTTTTCCAGCGAAGAAAAGAAAATGACTACGGTGCTGCGAAAAGACGGAAGAATTATAGCTTTTTCCAAAGGCGCGCCGGAAAAGATACTCGATATGTGCGAGATCTCCGCCGAAGAAAAGCGCAAAATAGAGCGCGACCTTTCCGGCCATCAGGCTATGGCGAAACGGGTAATAGCTTTTGCGCACGGTTATGTTACCGGAGATCCCGATTACGAACAAAGACGCGATGTTGTGGAAAAGAACATGGTGTTCGACGGATTCGCGGTAATAAGCGACCCCGTGCGCAAAGAGGTGTACGGCGCGGTGGATAAATGCCGTGCCGCCGGCGTGGGCATAAAGATGCTTACGGGAGACAACGTTGTCACGGCCCGTGCGATAGCTCTCGAATTGGGTATAGTCGACGGCGATGGGCAGGTATTCACCGCGGCGGAGATCGAGGAAATGACCGACGCCGAACTGTACCGCCGTCTGCCGGATATCCGCGTAGTCGCGCGTTCCACACCGCAGACAAAACTGCGCATAGTGGATTCGCTTATGGCTATGGGCGAGGTGGTCGCCGTTACGGGCGACGGAATAAACGACGCTCCGGCAATCAAAAACGCCGATATAGGCATTGCGATGGGCATAACAGGCACAGAGGTGAGCAAAGAGGCGAGCGATATCGTGCTTTTGGACGACAGTTTTTCCACTATCGTAAAAAGCGTACAGTGGGGGCGCGGTATATACGAAAACTTCCAGCGCTTTATACTTTTTCAACTCACCGTAAATATTTCGGCAGTATTGCTCACCGTCATATTTTCGCTTGTTCCCGGCGGCGAACCTCCTTTCAACGCGCTCGAACTTTTGTGGGTGAATCTCATAATGGACGGACCTCCCGCGCTGAGCCTCGGGTTGGAAGCGGGCGGACCGGAGCTTATGGACCGTAAGCCCATAGGGCGCAACAGCGGTATAGTCACGCGCACGATGCTTGCGAGGATACTCATGAACGGTCTGTTCGTCGCGTCGATGCTTATCTTGCAGGCGTATACGAACTTTCTTGCAGTTCCGGGCGGAATGGAAAAGTCGGTGATGTTTACCGCGTTCGTGCTGTTCCAGCTGTTCAATGCCGTCAACGCCCGCGAGCTCGGATCCAAAAGCGTGTTTTCCGGACTCGGACGTAATAAGATAATGTGGATAGTTATGACTGTGACTTTCGGGTTGCAGATACTTATCACCCAGTTCGGCTCGGTGGTGTTCGACGTGGCGTCGCTCGATCTTATAACGTGGATAAAGGTCATAAGTTTTACGGCGACTATAGTACTATTTAACGAATTGTATAAACTTGCGGTGAGGCTGATAAAGTCGCGCAAAAAGGGACGCGTATAAGCGTCCCTTTATATTTCGACAACCATACCGTCGTACGCAACAATGAAGCCGAGTTCTTTTTCCCGGTGTTCGAGTTCCGCATGGCTTAAAAGGCAGTTGTGCGAAAAGTGGGTGAGCACGTATTTTGTATCGGCATGCACCAGCCCGCGCGCCGCCATTTTTTCGCGCTCGTCCGCGGCGTCCAGCGTGCCCATGTGCCGTCCCTCTCCGTGGCGCGCGTGACCGTATGTACAGTCAAAACTTACAAGGTCGAATCTTGACCCTGTTTCCGCCATGCGGTCGTAAGCCTTTTCCGGCAGTATTCCGCTGTCGTTGAAAAGTAAAACGGTCTTGCCGTTTTTGGATATCGAATATATTAAGCAGTCTTCGTCTACGGTGTGTTTTGCCGGCAACGCCGTGACGTTGTAGCCCGAGACCGTATCGAAGTTATCGTAAGGTTTTATAGCCGATACCGGTGCAGTTGGCGCAATATCGGGGCGTATTTCGGCGCGCGTGTATTCTTTGAAAGTTTTTTCCACCGTGGAATTCCCGTATACAGTCACGACGGGTCTCGTCATTTTATGGGCGAACGGCGCTCCGTGCAGAATAAATTCCTGCGGGTAGCAGTGATCCATGTGCGCGTGTGTTATGAGTACCGAGTCGATTTTTGAAAGATCGAGTTTGTGCGCGAGCATGTGCATGTAAGTGTCCATAGGAAAATCCAGCAACAGGCAGTCGTCTATGAGTATCTGACTGCGTGTCCGAATCTCTCTGCCGCCTTTTTCCTTGGCGTTGCGGCAAACCGGACAGTTGCACCATACGGCAGGCAGCCCCTCTGCCGCCGCGGTGCCCAGGTATGTGAGCTTCATGGGGGACCTCTCCTTTATATATATAGTATAATATTTGTGCGCGTTTTTGTCAAGACGGAAGATATCGGCAAAAAATTTGTAAATTTAACGATTATTTCTATAAAAACAGTTGACATATATATTCGGGTGTGGTATTCTATTTAAGCTGTCGCTTTAAGCGGCGGCGCGCGACGTTTTGTCGCGTAAAGCGTTTATTTGCACATTGACAACAGCATAGAAGAAGAAAAAGAAATCAATATAAGAAGAAAGAGCGAGAGAGAAGAAAGAAAGGTAATAATGCATAGAAAGAAATA
>CATKCE010000068.1 GCA_949744905.1 uncultured bacterium | reverse complement strand
CGGATAACAAAGAGGATTTGACTATGATAGCTATCGGCTGTGACCACGCGGCTGTGGAACTCAAAAAAAGCATAATCGAACATCTCGAAGGTCAGGGATTCGAGCTTAAAGACTTCGGGTGTTTTTCGTCGGATTCGGTGGATTATCCCGATTACGCCGAAAAGGTCGCAAATGCCGTGGTAGGCGGCGAGTGCGAAAAAGGCATACTTATATGCGGAACCGGCATAGGTATGAGTATTGCGGCAAACAAGGTTAAAGGCATACGCTGTGCGCTTTGCGGCGATACGTTTTCGGCACGAGCGACGCGCGAGCACAACGACGCGAATATACTTGCTCTCGGCGAACGCGTAACGGGCAAAGGACTTGCGCTCGATATAGTGGACACCTTTGTAAAAACTCCGTTTTCCGACGACGAGCGTCATATACGCAGAATAAACAAAATCACGCAGTTAGAGGGGCGTCGATAATGATAGAAGAAGTTTTGGCTGAAATTACCGAAGCCGAAGAAAAAGCGGCGGGCATTATTGCCGCGGCTCAGGAAAAGGCACGCGAAACGGTTAAATCCGCGGCAACAGAGTCGGATGCCATACGCGCCCGCTATGCCGCAGAAACAAAACGGGAAGTAAAAGAGATTCTTAATGCCGCCGAGCGTGAGGCGGAAAAAAACGCCGCCGCGGCGCTCAAAGCGGCAACCGAGTCGGCTAACGCGGTTGTGCGTTCCGCCGAAAAGAACGTGCGTAGCGTGGGCGAGTGGATTGCCGAAACGCTCGTAAAGGGCAAATATTGATACAATATGGCTATATGTAAAATGAGCCGTCTTCGCCTTATAGGTTTGAAGTCGGACAAAAATAAAATAATGAACGAGCTTGTAAAGAGCGGGTCTTTCGAAGTCGTGCCGTCTAATTCCGCGGACGCGAAGTTTTCCGACCGTTCTCATCTCGATAAATTATTGGGAAAGCAAGCCAAGGTGGCTTTTGCGATAAGTTTTCTCGGGTCGTGCGCGACCGAATATCTGGAAAAAAAGCGTAAAAACGATTCGGAAGTCAAAAAAGGGAAAAGCCGACCTATACGCGTTTCGTCGGCGGATATTCAAAAAAAAGACGGCGGACGCAGAATAATAGGATTCGACGATTTTTACGACGTAGCGGCGAAAGAGTACGAACTTCTTGCCGTATGCGGCGAATTGGAGCAGATAAGTTTTGCGCGGGTGGAAAACAGGTCGCGCTTGCAGAAATTGCGCGCCAGGTGCAAAACGCTTGCCCCGTACGCCGGTTTTCCCATGAAGTTTTCGGCTCTCGGCGACCGCGGCAGAGTATCCGTGATGCTTGCCCATTGCGCCGCCGACAGGCAGATGCCGGAAACGGATGCTCCGGTGTTTTTCGAAAGATACGGTTGCGCCGGAGGAACTCTTTTAGGGATCGTAACGCGCACGGAAGACCGCGATAAGATCGCAGCCGCGCTTGTCGGAGCAGGTTTTTCGCTTTGCACGTTTTCCGACGACTCTACGGCGGCTGAACTTATAAACGGATGCCGCGCCGACGAACTCGATATCGAAAACAAAGATAACGAAGCGATGTACGGCGCTTTGAACTATTATAAGTATCTTTCCGACCTCAAAGTGTTGTACGACGTTATCGGGCAGGAGATAGAGAAAACCTCCGCCGAGTTGGAATTCGCGTGCACGCGCGATACTTTTGTAGCCGAAGGGTGGGTCCCTTCCGACGCAGCCGACGGTTTGATTATCCGCGTTAGAGATAAGACGGAGCGTATTGTTACGTATCTCGAAGACGCCAAAGAAGAAGATTTGCCGCCCACTCTCATAGTAAGCAAAAAGATATTCAAGCCTTACGAAGACGTGACTAACATGTACAGCGTGCCCGCTTACAACGAGATAGATCCCAATCCGTTTATGGCCGTGTTCTTCTTTCTGTTCTTCGGAATAATGATAGGCGACGCGGGATACGGCGTTATATTGAGTATAGCCGCCGGACTTATACTGCGTTTTTGCAGACTGGAAAAAGGCTCGGCAAGACTTTTGGCTCTTGTCGGCATGGGCGGGATATCGGCTATAATATGGGGCGTATTGTTCGGCGGAGTATTTTCGATATCCGCGGTGCCACCGTTGTGGTTCAATCCGATAAACGAGCCCCTTATGATGCTCGGCGTGTCTATAGTTTTGGGCGTTGTTCAAATTCTTACGGGTTACGCGCTCAAAGCGGCGAAAAGTTTCCGCGCCGGCAAACCGCTGGACGCCGTGCTTGACAGCGTATTCATTTTTATACTGTTCGGCGGCATCGCGTGTATGGCTCTCGACATGTTGCTCGACGTAAACGCGCCTTTGACGTATATCGGCTTGGGCATGCTCGGAGCGGCGCTATCGGGCATATTGCTTACGGCGGGCAGAACAAATAAACGGGGGGTCTTAAAGATTATGGGCGGCTTTTCCGGACTGTACGGTCTTGTCAATCTTTTAAGCGACGTACTTAGTTACGCGCGTTTGTTCGGACTCGGACTCGCCAGCGGCGCAATAGGGTCGGCGTTCAATACTTTGGGCTCCATGCTGTTTTCCATACCGGTTGCGGGATATGTTTTCGGTATAATAGTGCTTATACCTTTGCATGCGTTCAACTTGGGGATAGGGGTGCTGGGCGCGTACGTGCATAACGCCCGTCTGCAATTCTTGGAATTTTACGGCAAGTTTTACGACGGCGGCGGACGGCTTTTCAGTCCGCTGGGTGAAAAGACAAAATACGTCAGATTTTCGTAGATGTTTTGCGGCGGCGCGCAGGCGATAGCCGAAACATATAAAACAGGAAATGATTAAAGGAGAAATACAAAAATGACAATGGGTATGTTTTGGGCGCTTTTTGGCGCGGCGGTAGCCGTAGTGTTTTCGGGC
This sequence comes from uncultured bacterium, assembly GCA_949744905.1. Classification (GTDB taxonomy): domain Bacteria; phylum Bacillota; class Clostridia; order Christensenellales; family Pumilibacteraceae; genus Pumilibacter. Next base: position 30 of record CATKCE010000068.1, on the reverse strand, counting down.
ATAGGTTCGGCGATAGGCGTGGGACGCGCG
>CATKCE010000067.1 GCA_949744905.1 uncultured bacterium | reverse complement strand
TGGATATGCACTTGTCCTTTATCTATATTCTTAGTTACTCTGCTCTTTCTGGAAGAAGTCTTTTTCACTGCCATTTTTTATGCTCTCCTACTTTTTCTTGGCTCTGCCCACGGTACGCTTGGGTCCTTTGCGGGTGCGCGCGTTCTGCTTGGTGTTTTGTCCTCTTACGGGGAGACCCTTGCGATGACGCACGCCGCGGTAGCATCCGATTTCCATAAGACGCTTGATATTGAGAGCGACTTCACGGTGCAGATCGCCTTCCACGCGGAGATTATGTTCCACGTAATTGCGGATCTTGTTGACTTCTTCTTCGCTGAGATCTTTTACTCTGGTATCGGCGTTAACGCCCGTTTCCGCCAAAATCTTTTGCGCGGTGGGTTTGCCGATGCCGTAGATATACGTTAGTCCGATCTCCACGCGCTTTTCGCGGGGCAGATCGATTCCGGCTATTCTTGCCACTGTCTTTTCTCCTTTAGATTTAATGGGGATGGTTTTTTTTCGAGATCTCTCCGCTTTGCCGCTCCCGTCGAAACAACGCCGTAAAAATTTTACCGTGCGCCAATCGATGCGACGACGCCGGATAAACACACCGTGTCGTTACGGGCGCAACACAACTCAGTCGGGAAATCTTAACAATATATCTGTACGCAGTCTCTTTCCGCCCGGCTATGGAATGTTAGCAAAGCGGCGACCGCGGTTCTTTTCGCACTTATAACGCCAAAACGGCGCACGGACACAATTCTCTTTTCAAGAAGTTCCGCGCGCGTTCGCGTGATAGTTTGATTTTCAGCCTTGGCGCTGTTTATGGTTTGCGTACTTTGAGCAAATGACCATTACTTTGCCGTGACGTTTGATGACTCTGCATCTGTCGCACATGGGCTTAACCGAAGCTCTGACTTTCATTTTTATCTACCTCTCAGTTCTTGTTACGGTAGGTTATCCTACCCTTTGTAATATCGTACGGCGACATTTCTATTTTAACCGTGTCGCCCTCGAGTATTTTGATGTAGTGCATGCGAATCTTTCCCGATATCGTGCACGTCACAATGTGACCGTTTGACAGCTTTACCTTGAACATAGCGTTGCGCAAGCACTCTACCACGGTGCCTTCCGCTTCGATATTATCGTCCTTTGGCATAACCTCTCCTTTTTTATTTCTTAACGGTTTTATGTGCGATAGACCCGTCCGCGGACTTTATCAACTTTTTGACCATTGCGTCGGTAAGTTTTCCGTTTGCTATCGCTTCCGCCGCCTGCGGCAACGAACAAACGTACTTTAAGTGTTTTATCCGCTTTGTCTTGGGTTTTTCTATCGGGCGGACGTCTCCGTCAACGCACAGTACAAAGTCGTTATTTAGCACCGCCGCCACGATATACGGACGCCCGGCGTCGTGTCCCATGCGGCTTACCGCCACATGCCCGACTTCGGGGATTTTAGAGGCGTACATTTTATTATAGCACATAATTTCCTCTTTGTAAAGTGACTGCGACGTCTTGTTTTATCCGCGCCGACGATTTTACAGCGTCAATATCTCGGGATCGCCGTCGCGCACAAGTATCGTGTTTTCGTAATGGGCCGACAAACTGCCGTCTCCGCTCCTAGTGGTCCATCCGTCGGGATCGAACTTTATCTTGAACGTACCGGCGTTTATCATCGGTTCCACCGCCAGAGTGTATCCCGACTTGAGCATAACGCCCGTACCCGGAGTCCCGAAATTGGGCACCGAAGGATCCTCGTGCATATTGCGTCCGATTCCGTGTCCCACCATCTCGCGGACGACTCCGTAACCGTGGTTTTCGGCATGACGCTGGATCGCCGACGACAGGTCGCCCAAGCGCCTGCCGTTGCGCGCGTGTTTTATCCCTTCGAAAAAACATTCGCGCGTCACGTCGATAAGTTTTTGAGCTTGGGGAGATATCTTACCGACGGCAAACGTACGCGCCGCGTCGCCCTGCCAACCGTTTTTGATAACGCCCACGTCAACCGACACGATGTCGCCCTCGCATAATGCGTAACCGCCGGGTATTCCGTGTACGACCACGTCGTTTACCGATACGCAAGCCGAAGCGGGATAACCGTGGTATCCGAGAAACGACGGTACCGCGTCGTGCGACGTGATGTACCCGTGTATCAACGCATTTATCTCGGCAGTGGTGATCCCCGGCTTTATGCGTTCTTCTATAAATTTCAGAACGTCGCCGGTAAGTTTGCCCGCCGCGCGCATTTTATTTATCTCGTCCGGTTTTTTTACGTATATCATCCGAAATCGACTTCTCCGTCCGCTCAGCCCTGTCGAAACAACAGGCGACGCCGAAACTTTTCCGCTACGCTATGCGCGCCCGGATATGCCGTCGAGAACCTTGACCACTTCGGCAAACACATCGTCGATGTCTTTCATACCGTCGACGCTTTTAAGCAGTCCTTTCTTCGAGTAATAATCTATCAGCGGCTGTGTCTGCTCGGTGTATACTCCCAAACGCTTGCCGACGGTTTCTTCGGTATCGTCGGCGCGCTGGATTATCTCGCCTCCGCATTTAGCGCACTTAGCGCTTTGCAACGTGCTTATGTGATAGCTCTCGCCGCACTCTTTGCACACGCGTCTTCCGGTAAGTCGCGCCATTAGTTTATCGAGATCCACCGCGATATTGAGTACAAGATCGATATCGCTCATTTTATCGAGCGCTTCCGCCTGCATGACGTTGCGCGGAAAACCGTCCAACATAAAACCTTTTTCGCAATCGGACTCTTTAAGACGCGTTTCCACTATCTCGCAAGTCACCTCGTCGGGAACAAGCTGTCCTTTATCGATATACGCTTTAGCTTTGAGCCCCACGGGAGTGCCTTCTTTGAGATTCTTGCGGAAGATGTCTCCCGTGGAAATGTGTACGATTCCGTACTTTTCGGCAATTCTGGTTGCCTGTGTTCCTTTACCCGCGCCCGGCGCGCCCAATAATACAATTTTCATACTTTTACCTCCCTCGCCTTTTGTAAAAGGTTCGGCAAAAATCTTTAACGCTTTGACGCCGAAAGACCGTAAGTCTTTCTTATTTAAGGAATCCTCTGTACTGCTTCATCATGAGCTGGCTTTCAAGCTGCTTTTGGAATTCGAGAGCCACAGAAACGACTATGAGCATACCGGTAGCGCTGAACGCGTTAACAAGAGCCGTCGATGCGCCGCTGAATACAAAGTTGAATATTATAGAGGGCACGATCGCTATTATAGCCAGGAATATCGCGCCGAACAGCGTGAGCCTGTTGTTTATCTTTTGCAGATAATCGCTGGTCTGCTTTCCGGGACGCAAGCCGGTAATGTTTCCGCCGTACTGCTGGATATTGCGCGCGACTTCTTCGGCGTTGAACTGTATCCTCGCGTAAAAGAAGCTGAAAAACAATATGAGCAAACCGACGAGCACTGAGTATATGGGTTGTCCCACGCCCAGCCACTTTTGCCACCAAACGTAAAATCCGTTGGTCTCGCTCAAAAACAGCGAGCAGACGAGTTGCGGAAACGAGAGTATCGCCGTACTGAATATGATGGGCAACACGCCGCTGGCATTCACTTTGATGGGAATGTAAGTGGTTTGTCCGCCGTACTGCTTACGACCTTTTATCTGTTTTGCGTAATGGACGGGTATCTTGCGCTCGGCAAGGTCTACGAATACTATAAAAGTAAATATAACGACTACAAGCAACGCAAACGCCAAAAGTTGCCAAGGCGCGTAAATGTCGCCCTCTACCCAGGCGGTAATTACCGCAATTATACTGATACCGGCAGTGGAAAGAATACCCACAAAGATAAGAAGCGAAATGCCGTTGCCGACGCCTATCTCGGTTATCCTTTCTCCCAGCCACATAGTGAACATGGAGCCCGCTATGAGTATCACGCACACAAACATACATACGAGCCATTCGGGCATTGCGACTCCGAACAGACCGGTGCTTATGGCGTCAGCGCGCGAGAAGTTTACTATTATGCCCGCCGCCTGCGCCACAGCCAATATGAGAGTAGTCACTCTGGTGATCTTGTTTATCTTCTTTCTACCCTCTTCGCCCTGCTTGCTGTAAGCTTCCAGCTTGGGTATAGCTACGGTAAGAAGCTGGATGATAATGGACGCGTTGATGTACGGCGAAATACCTATCGCCAAAAACGCGCCGTTTTGCAACGCACCACCCGTTATCATGCCGAGCAGGTCGAGTATGCTACCTGTACCGCTCGCCGCACCCTGATAAGTTTCGCCGTTGATGCCGGGAATGGGAAGCCAGCAACCCAGGCGGTAAATAAACATCAGCGCCAGGGTAATGAGGATCTTTCTTCTTACGTCCTTGTTTTTGAAAGCGTTGGCAAGTGTCTGAAACATTACAGCACCTCTGCTTTACCGCCGGCTTTCTCGATTTTTTCCTGTGCGGATCTCGAGAATTTCTTAGCCTGCACGGTCACCTTTTTGGTAAGCTCGCCGTCTCCAAGTACTTTCAACCCGTAGGGCTCTATTTTGCTGAGCACGCCCTTTTCCATAAGCGCCTCCGCGTTTACCATCGCTCCGTCCTCGAACGCGTTTAGATCGTCGAGATTCACGATGGAATATACTTTTTTGTAACGGTTGTCAAAGCCGGTTTTGGGAAGCCTGCGGCTGAGCGGCATTTGACCGCCTTCGAATCCGGGACGGACTCCGCCGCCGCTACGCGCCCACTGTCCCTTATGACCTTTACCGCTGGTCTTGCCTGTTCCCGAGCCGATACCGCGACCCAGTCTTTTACGGGATGTTTTTGCACCCGCGGCGGGAGACAAATCGTGCATTTTCATTAGCCTTGTACCTCCTCTACGGTCACGAGGTGTTTCACCGCAAAAATCATGCCGCGCATCGCGGGATTGTCGCGCACCACCACGCTGGAACGTATTTTCTTCAAGCCGAGGGCCTGAACAGTCTTTTTGTGCTTTTCGAGGCTGCCGATGGTGCTCTTTACCAGAGTGACTTTAAGCATTTTATCGGCGGCGTTCTCATTCTTTTTTGTAGCCATATCGCCTCTCCTATCCTAAAATTTCTTCTACGGTCTTGCCGCGGAGCGCCGCGACCTGTTCGGGCGAACGAAGCGACGCAAGTCCGGTAAACGTAGCTTTTACGCTGTTTATGGAATTACGACTGCCGTAGCTTTTGGTAGTAATGTTCTTGACGCCGGCAAGTTCCACCACCGCGCGCACGCTGCCGCCGGCAATAACGCCGGTACCTTCGGGAGCGGGGCGCAACAGGACCTGCGAGGTCCCGAACTTTCCTATAACTTCATGCGGTATGGTGCCGTCGGCAAGCGCAATCTTTACAAGACTGCGACGAGCCACGCCTTCCGCCTTTTTGATAGCCTCGGGGACTTCGGCTGCTTTTCCGGTACCGATACCGACTTTGCCGTTTCCGTCGCCCACAACCACAAGCGCCGAGAAGCGCATGTTGCGACCGCCTTTAACGACCTTGGTAATACGGTTGACCGCTACGAGTTTGCTCTTAAAACCGTCGTCCGGCTTCATTTCTTCACGTTCACGTCTTGCCATTTCCGATATCCTCCGTTAAAATTTGAGTCCCGCTTGACGGGCGCCGTCGGCAAGAGCCTTTACTCTGCCGGTATAAAGGTATCCGCCGCGGTCGAATACGACGCACTCGATACCTTTCGCCATTGCCTTCTTGGCAACGTCGGCTCCCACAATTGCGGCAGCTTCGGTCTTGGTCTTTCCTTTTACGTTCACGTCTTTGGCGACCGTAGAGCTGGACGCGAGCGTCCTGCCGGCCACGTCGTCTATCACCTGGGCGTAAATGTGGCTTGTGGAGCGGTACACGTTAAGGCGAGGGCACTTTTCGGTGCCGGACACCGTGTTGCACACGCGCAGATGGCGCTTGACGCGAACTTGATTTTTATTCTGCTTATTGATCATATTCTCTTACGCTCCTTACTTGCCTGCGGTCTTGCCTTCTTTCTTCACAAGCACTTCGTCCGAATAATGGAGTCCGTAGTTGTGGTAAGGCTCTACCGGACGTTTACTGCGAATCGTCGCGGCCGTTTGTCCGACCAACTCTTTGCTTATACCCGAAATGACAACGGTGGTGATATCGGGGCAGGCGATAGTTATTCCCTCGGGAGCTACAAACTCCACGGGATGGCTGTATCCGAGATTCATCGTCAGTTTGTTGCCGGCAACGGCGGCTTTGTAACCTACGCCCTGAATGATGAGGGTACGGGTAAAGGGCGTTACTACGCCCGCCACCATGTTGGCGATGAGCTGACGGTAAAGTCCGTGTTTGGACTTCGTGTCCTTTTTGTCGTCGGCGCGCAGTACGTGTACTTCGTTGCCGTCGACTTTGACTTCTATTTTGTTGCTTGCGATCTCGCGCTGTAACGTCCCCTTAGGTCCGCTCACTTTGACGACCGATCCGTCGACTTCCACTTTTACGCCGGCGGGAACGGCGATGGGCATTCTACCTATTCTTGACATTTTGTTCGCCCTCCATTACCAGACGTAGGCGAGCACTTCGCCGCCGACTTTTTGCGCGCGTGCCGCTTTATCGGTCATCACGCCCTTGCTCGTGGAGATTATCGCGATACCGAGTCCGCCCAATACCTTGGGAAGATCCTCGTAACCGCAGTACACTCTGAGTCCGGGCTTGGATATACGTTTGAGGTTGGTGATAACTCTCTCGTATTTGTTGCCGTATTTGAGCACGATGTTTATAACGGGATGTCCGTTGTCGTCACCCATCTCGGCGCTTTTAATAAATCCTTCTTCCACGAGGATATCGGCTATCGCTTTTTTCATTTTGGAAGCGGGCACCGATACGTTGTCGTGACGCGCGGTAAGCGCGTTGCGAATTCTTGTCAGCAAATCTGCAATAGGGTCTGTCGTAACCATATTTCGTTATCCTCCTTACCAGCTCGACTTTTTAACGCCGGGTATTTCGCCCTTGTAGGCGAGTTCGCGGAAGCATATCCTGCAGATACCGAACTTTTTCAGTACGGCGTGCGGGCGACCGCAGATATTGCAGCGCGTATACGCACGCGTAGAGAATTTAGCGGGTTTTTGCTGCTTGTTTATCATTGCTTTCTTAGCCATAATCTTCTCCTAATCCTCCGCTAGTTTCTGAACGGCATGCCCATTTTGGTGAGCAAGGCTTTCGCTTCGTCGTCCGACTTGGCGGTAGTTACTATACAAACGTCGAATCCGCGTACTTTTTCCACTTGTTCGTAGGAAATTTCGGGGAATATTATCTGCTCTTTGACGCCCATGGAATAGTTTCCTCTGCCGTCAAACGATTTTCCAGATATTCCGCGGAAGTCGCGCACGCGCGGAAGCGCTATGGACACGAGCTTATCGAAAAATTCGTACATCTTATCGCCGCGGAGCGTGACTTTGATGCCGATGGGCTGATTTTCGCGGAGCTTAAAGTTGGCAACGCTCTTTTTGGCTTTGGTCACTACGGACTTTTGTCCGCAGATAGCTTCGAGCTCGGCTTGCGCGAGCTGTATGCTCTTGTTGTTGTCCTTTATGTCACCGAGGCGCATATTGAGCGTGATCTTTTCGAGCTTGGGGACTTCGTTGATGTTTTTGTAGCCTTTTTCGCTCATAAGCGCGGGAACTATCTCGCTCACGTAGCGCTTACGAAGGCGGTAACGGGGTCCGTCGTTTTTCGTATCGGTTGCAGTCTTTGCCGCAACCTGATTCTTCTTTTCTGCCATTGTGTCCTCCGATTAGTTCTCGCCGTTTTCAGCTTTGTCCGCGGTTTCTTTTACGGCTCCGGCTTCTTTTACGGTTTTCTTTGCCGCGGGCTTTTTGGCTGCGGTCTTTTTAGCCGCGGGCTTCTTTTCCTTTACTTCGGTTTCCGCGGTATCGGCCTTTTCGGCTTTCGCCTTCTTGGCTTTTTTCTCAACTTTCTTGGGCTCTAACGACGCGCCGCACTTTTTGCAAACGCGGATCTTCTTGTCGCCCTCGGTATTGTTGCCTACGCGGGTGGCTTTATTGCAGCTCGGGCAAACGATCTGCACATTGCTCACGTCCACGGGACCCGCCATCTTGTTTATTCCGCCGGGTTGATTGGCCCCGCGGGGTTTGGTATGCTTGGTTATTATATTGCAGCCTTCTACGACTACTCTGCCGCCCGCGGGATCGCAGGAAGTGACCTTGCCGGTCTTGCCCTTGTCCTTGCCGGCTATCATAAGGACGGTATCGCCTTTTCTTACATTAAGATTCATAATTACCGTTCCTCCTTACAGCACTTCGGGTGCGAGCGATATTATCTTCATATAATCTTTCTCGCGCAGTTCGCGGGCTATGGGTCCGAAGATACGGGTGCCGCGGGGCTGCTTCTGGTTATCGATTATAACTGCGGCGTTGTCGTCGAAACGGATGAACGATCCGTCGGGGCGTCCCACGCCTTTGCACGTGCGCACTATAACGGCCTTTACTACGTCGCCCTTTTTGACGGCGCCGCCGGTAGACGCGCTTTTTACCGAGGCGATGATTACGTCGCCTATATTGCCGCTTCTGCGGAACGAGCCGCCGAGCACACGGATGCACATTATCTCTTTTGCACCGCTGTTATCGGCAACTTTAAGATAGGTCTGTGGTTGTATCATTTCTTCACCTCTCCTTACTTCGCCTTTTCGACTATCTTAACGAGACGCCAGCACTTGTCGCGCGAGATATGGCGGGTTTCCATGATCTCCACTTTGTCGCCGATGCCCGCCTCGTTGTTTTCGTCGTGGGCTTTCAGTTTTTTGGTAGTGTTGATGGTCTTTTTATACAGAGGGTGTTTCGTCTTATCTTTTATGGCGACGACGATCGTCTTGTCCATTTTGTCCGAAACAACTACGCCTTCGCGCACTTTACGGTTATTTCTTTCTACTGTTTCCATGATTTCCTCCGGGATCACGCCTTTTTAGCCAATTCGCGCTCACGGAGAACCGTTTTGATACGCGCGATGTCTTTTTTGCAAGCGACCATCTGCATGGGGTTATTGAGCTGTCCGGTTGCGTTGCTGAAACGGAGATTGAAAAGCTCCTGTTTAAGCTCGCCCAATTTCTGTACAAGCTCGTCGTCTTTCATTTCGTGAATCTGCTTAGCTTTCATTATGCGTTCTCCTCCTTATCGGCGGATACAAGTTCGCCGCGTTTGCAGATCTTGCAACGAACGGGCAATTTATGGGAAGCGAGACGGAGCGCTTCGCGCGCGACTTCCTCGCTGACTCCCGCCATCTCGAACATAACTCTGCCCGGCTTTACCACAGCCGCCCAGTATTCGGGCGAGCCCTTGCCGCTTCCCATGCGGGTCTCGGCGGGTTTTTTGGTAATGGGCTTGTGGGGGAATATATCTATCCAGACCTGACCGCCGCGCTTTATATAACGCGTCATGGCTATACGGGCGGCTTCTATCTGGTTGGAAGTTATCCAGGCGGGATCGAGCGCCACCAAACCGAACTCGCCGTAAGCGATAACGTTACCCTTGTTAGCGTTGCCTTTCATTCTGCCGCGTTGCTGTTTGCGGTGTTTTACTCTCTTGGGAAGTAACATTATTCCTGTCCTCCTTGCGGCTCCTTAGCCTTGGGCAGTATCTCGCCCTTGTACACCCACACTTTTACGCCCAACGCGCCGAAAGTGGTGTGCGCGGTAGCCACGCCGTAATCGATATCCGCTCTCAGAGTCTGCAAAGGAATACTGCCCTCGTGGTAAGTTTCCTTGCCGGCTATTTCTCTGCCGTCCAAACGACCCGAAACGGTTATCTTAGCTCCCTTGGCGCCGCTGCGCATGACTCTGCCCATCGCCTGCTTCATGGTCCTTCTGTAAGAACTGCGCTTTTCAAGTTGCGCGGCAATGCTCTCGGCAACCAGCACGGCGTCCATATCGGGACGCTTTACTTCCATGATGTTTATATGGAACTGCTTCCCGGGCACGACTTTTGCAAGCGCCTTTTTAAGTTCCTCTATACCCGCGCCTTTGAGTCCGATTATCATACCGGGCTTAGAGGTGTGGATGTTTATGCTGACGTTGCCCTGCGCGCGCTCTATTATCACTTTGCTTACGCCGTAAGCGTAATACTTTTTCTTGATAAACTCGCGGATCTTGTGGTCCTCGTAAAGGTTTGCCGAAAAATCCTTTTTACCGGCGTACCATTTGGCGTTCCAGCCGTCGATCACGCCCACTCTGAGCCCGTGAGGATTTACTTTCTGTCCCATAAGTTACTTGACCTCCTTCACGGTGTCGAGAATAACCGTGATATGACTGGTTCTTTTGTTGATACGGTGCGCTCTGCCCTTGCTTACGGGGTTTACGCGTTTAAGGATGGGGCCTCCGTCGGCGAATATTTCGGCCACGTACAAGTCGGCGCGGCTGAGCCCTTTGTTGTGCTCGGCGTTGGCGGTAGCCGACTCTATCACCTTGCGTATAGGGTCGCTCGCCACTTTGGGAGTGGACATAAGGAGCGCAAGCGCCTCGTTTACCGATTTGCCGCGCACGGTGTCAAGCACCACGCGCACCTTAGTGGGCGATATACGGATATATCTGGCTTTGGCGCAAGGACGCGTATCTTTGTTTTCTTTGCGCGCGAGCGCCTTTTCTTTCATTCTCTTTGCCATCGTAGTACTCCTTTTATCTGCCCTTGGTGGTCTTTTCGCCGGCATGACCGCGGAAAGTACGGGTGGGCGCGAATTCGCCGAGTTTATGCCCAACCATTTCTTCGGTGCAATACACGGGAACATGCTTGCGTCCGTCGTGCACGGCAATGGTGCAACCGACGAACTCGGGGAATATCGTACTGGAACGCGACCAGGTCTTTATCACCTTTTTATCGGTGCTGTCGGTCTGCGCCTTTACTCTGTTATACAGCCTTTCTTCAACGTAAGGGCCTTTTTTTACTGATCTACTCATGTTTTACACCTCTCAGTTAATACGCTTTACGATAAAGCGGTCGCTGTTTTTGTGTTTTTTGCGGGTCTTGTAACCCAAAGCCGGCTGACCCCAAGGAGAGACCGGTCCGGGACGGCCTATCGGAGACTTGCCTTCGGCGCCGCCGTGAGGGTGGTCGCACGGGTTCATTACCACGCCGCGAACGGTGGGTTTGACGCCCATGTGGCGCTTTCTTCCCGCTTTACCCAAAGACACAAGCTCGTGGTCGAGGTTGCCCACCTGCCCAACCGTGGCTTTGCACGCGAGGGGTATCATGCGCATTTCGCCGCTGGGAAGACGAAGCGTGGCGTATTTGCCTTCTTTAGCCATGAGCTGGGCAGCCGAGCCCGCGGCTTTCGCCATTTGTCCGCCTCTGCCCGGTTGCATCTCGATGTTGTGCACCATGGTGCCTACGGGGATGTTTGCAAGCGGAAGCGCGTTGCCGGCTTTTATGTCGGCGTCGGCGCCGCTTACTACGGTGTCGCCTTTACCGAGCCCGAGAGGAGCAAGGATGTATCTCTTTTCGCCGTCGGCGTAATTGAGAAGCGCGATATACGCGGTGCGGTTGGGATCGTACTCTATCTCGGCCACGCGGGCGGGGATCCCGTCTTTGTCGCGCTTGAAGTCGATGATACGGTACTTTATACGGTTGCCGCCGCCGATGTGGCGGACGGTGATGCGTCCGGTGTTATTTCTGCCGCCGGTACGGTACGATACGTCCAAAAGCGACTTTTCGGGCTTCGAGGTAGTTATCTCGTCAAAACTCGATACCGTCTTAAAGCGCGTACCCGCGGTCATGGGTTTGAATCTTTTTATAGCCATTTGATGCCTCCCGATATTAGGTTAAGCTATCGAAAAATTCGATAGACTTGCTGCCTGCGGTCAGCTGGACATACGCCTTTTTGAAGCGGGAAGTGTAACCTTCCGTTCTTCCCTGGCGCTTATACTTGCCGCGGACGTTTACCGTGTTTACTTTTGCGACCTTAACTTTGAAGATCTCCTCCACAGCCGCTTTGATCTGAGTTTTGTCCGCTCTGCGGTCTACCACAAAGGCGTACTTTTTGGCGGCGATACCCGCGTAACTCTTTTCGCTGCGGATGGGCTTAATTATTACGTCGTAAGCGTTCATGCTTTATATGCCTCCTCGATTTTCTTTGCCGCCTCTTTTGTCATGACGCACTTGCCGTTTGCCACAAGGTCGTACACGTTTATTTTAGAGGCGTTGAGCGTGGTCACGAGGGGGATGTTGCCCGCCGCGCGGACTACCGCTTCGTCGGCGTCGGTAACCACCACGAGTATGCGCTTTTCGAGTTTGAGATCGGCAAGCACCTTTACCATTTCTTTGGTCTTGGGCCGGATCTTAAATTCGTCCACCACCGTAAGCTCTTCGCTTCTCAGTTTTTCGCTGAGAGCCGAGCAGATGGCTCCGCGCTTTGCCTGCTTATTTACTTTTTGGGAAAAATCACGGGGCTTGGGCGCGAACACCACTCCGCCGCCGGTCCATTGGGGCGAGCGGATAGAGCCCTGACGCGCTCTGCCGGTACCCTTTTGACGCCACGGCTTTATGCCGCCGCCGCGCACTTCGGTACGGGTAAGAGTGCATTTTGTGCCCTGGCGCGCGTTATTGCGTTGCGCCACCACCACCTGATGTATGAGGGCTTCGTTATATTCCGCGGCGAATACGCTGTCGTCAAGCTCTATGCTTCCGGCCTCGGCGCCTGTCTGACTGTATACTTTTACGCTTGGCATGTTTCTTCCTCCGCCTTACTTCGATTTCACGGTCTCTTTGACCGTTACGAGTCCGCCCTTGGGACCGGGTATGGCGCCTCTTATCAAAAGCACGCCGCGAGCCGCGTCCACCTTGACGATCTTCAAGTTTTGAATGGTCACGTTGTCGTGTCCGTACTGTCCCGCCATGTGCAAGCCCTTTATAACTTTGCTGGGCGTGCTGTTGGCGCCCGTCGAGCCCACGCTGCGGTGTACGGGACCGGTACCGTGCGACATTTTGAGCCTGCGCTGGTTCCAACGCTTTATAACGCCGGAAAACCCGTGGCCCTTGCTTACCGCCGACACGTCCACCATGTCGCCGCCGGCGAAGATATCGCATTTGATCTCGCTGCCCACTTCGAATTTATCGGGCTGCGAGAATTTGAATTCGCGCAGTATCTTGCCCGCTTCCACTCCGGCCTTTTTGTAAACGCCGGCTTCGGCTTTGTTCTGTTTTTTGGGAGCTTCCTCAAAAGACACGAGCACAGCGCTGTAACCGTCGCGCTCGGGAGTCTTTTTGCGCACAACTTTCATGGGGCCGGCCTCTACGACCGTTACGGGAATGCTGAGTCCCGATTCGTCGAATATAGAGGTCATGCCCAGTTTTCTGCCTAATATTGCTTTTTCCATTTGTCGTTACCTCCTCGCCCCTCTTACAGCTTTATCTGGATGTCAACGCCCGCGGGGAGGTCGAGTTTCATGAGAGAATCAACCGTTTTTGCCGAAGGGCTATATATGTCTATAAGACGCTTGTGCGTACGAAGTTCGAACTGTTCGCGGCTGTCCTTGTACTTGTGGACCGCGCGAAGGATCGTGACCACCTCTTTATCGGTGGGCAGAGGAATGGGACCGGAAACTTTTGTGCCGGTCTTTTTAGCCGTTTCGACTATTCTCGCCGCCGATTGGTCGATGAGATCATGATCGTACGCTTTTAATTTGATTCTGATTTTTTGACTTGCCATACTTACTTTTGTTTACCTCCGTTTAGCATTTGCGAAGCATTACAACGCAGTCGGGCGGGTCCACATCCGGGCGAAATTTATCGGCGATCTCTCGCCGTGTTTTCCCGTAACGTTCCGCTTGTCCGTCGGCAGTTACGCGATGCGTCTTACCGTCGGGCGAAAATTCCGCTTATTTGCGTTCCGTTTTTTGCCTCTCACTTCGCCGCACGGCATGCCTTCGCCGTACTCGGTCCGCCGAAGTTCTCCCGCGATCCGCTAATTTCCACGGGTAACCTCCGGTTTCACACCTGTTTTTTCTGCAAAAAAGGGCTGTGCAGACGCACAGCCTTATCATTATACTATAATGTTTATTTGCTTGTCAAATATTTTTTACAATATTTTTACCCGACTTTTTGCGTTTTTTCATTACCGAAAACGCGACGACGAGCCCCGATACCGCAAGCGCGGACAATGCCGACAAAACCGCGCCGACGGTAAGCCCCGGCGTACGGTAAAAGAATTCTATCTTATGCTCGCCGTCCGGCACTTTGATACCGGTAAGTCCGCCATCCGCCGAAAACATATTTACTTTTTCGCCGTCGATTTTCGCACTCCAGCCCGACGAATACGGCAACTGCGCAAGCATAACGCCGCCGTCCGAATTTATCGTGCCCGAAAATCCGCGCGACGTAAAACGGGTATCGGTCAGATGCGGAAGCGAAGCGGCCTCGCGCGCCAGCGAAATAACTTCGTCGCCTCGGGCGGCGAATATTTTTACGTTATCGAACGAGAGCCGCGAACCGCTTAAAACTTTGAAATTGATCCTACCCGCCGTCTCGTCCAATTTGAGCAGAAAGGCTTTTCTTCCCGTATACATCTGGTGTCCTTTCGGAGCGACGTTGAATTCAAACGAAAGTCTGCCGCACTCGACGCGGAAAAAGGTATTCTTTTCCGGAAGTTCCGAAATGCCGAAAGAAACATAAAGTTCGTAGCCGCGCATGGGTTCTATCCCGAGGTCCTTATCCTCCCCATTACCCAAAACAAATTTTTCGTCCGGCGAACCGCATTCTTCGGTAAGCGGAGATATATCGATATCCTCTCCGTCCTCCGTCACAACCGCTTGAAGCAACGCGTACTGTCTCTCGACTTCGGGCATAGCCTCGTATTCGGCGACCGACAGCGCGCGCGGAAACACCGTGCCGAAGCGCACGTAATCGTCGGTAACATACAAGCCGTCGGCAACGTCGCAGGGTTCGTACTGCGCCGGCACATAGCCGTCGTCCGCCGCATAAAAATATTTCGACGCGGCGAGCGCCTGCAGGGCGATCCTGCCGTTGAGTCCGGACATTCCGAGTGTATCGGAAAAAGTGTATAGCCCGTTATCTCTCATAAATCGCGACGTTACCGCGGGAAACATCGTATTATACGCGACCGTTCCTTTGTATCCGTTGTTGAGCGGACGGTTACACGCGTTTTTATAAGATCCTATGTGCGTATCCAGCCGCACAAATCCGTCATCCCGCAACGCCGCGACGCCGGTCTCGGCGGCGGTAACGTAACCGCCATACTTTGTCCCGTCGTCGAACTGCGACGAATAAGGAACATTGAACGCAAGCGAAGACGCAAGCGTGACGACCGCAAAGCATATAAGCAGCCGTTTGTATGTTATGACGCGCGTCCATCCGAAAACCGAAAAATCGGTTTTGTAAAACGTATAAACGAGCATGATGCCGCAAAAAGCCGCTACGGCTGTCAAAGCGATCGCCGTTCCGACCGAAAACACTCTTGTGAGAGCAACGGCGGCGTTCGACGACGGCTCCTCTCCCTCCATACGTGTGAAAAGCCATTGCAAGGCATACAACACGGCAAGCAGTACTGCGGCTATGCCCACGCCTTTTATCATGGCGTTACGCTCTTTTTTTTGCGGAACGTCGCTCTTCACTTCGTTGAGATGAAAAGCTACGGCGGAAAACACGCAGAACGACAACATATAAGTAAAGCGGTTGTTGGAGTAATTGAACATGTTCATTACGTAACCGAACAACGGTATAAACACACCCAGCGCAAGCACCGCCGCGGTTTTGGCGTGGGCGGTATGCCACGAAACCCTAATTGCGGCAAACGCGAGCGCAAGGGTAAAACAGTTGAACATTATTGCCGTGTACTTAGACCCGTCGAAAGAAGCGAAAAAACCGCTGCCGATGATAAACAGATCGTTAAAAGAGTATCCGCTTAATCCTTTGCCCGCCCCGCGAGCTCCGTCGAGATAAGCGCGCGCCACCGGCAAAAGCAAAAACGAGGCGAGCGCAAGCCCCAAAAGATAATATCCCGCGGTACGGAAAAACACCGCAGCGAATCCCTTTGCCGAAACTTTTGTTCCGCGAGATCTAACCCCGCTTACATAGTAAAACACGGCGTACAGTACGCAAAACAACGTGACCATATAAGTCATGTAAAAGGAACTCACGGTAGTCAGAAAAACAAACGCTATCAGCAAAAACGGTCCATTTTTGTCTATCGCTCTTTCCAGTCCCAGAACCACAAGAGGAAGATATACGGCGCCTGCGGCAAGGTCGGGATGACGCACAAACGTAAACAACGAGTATCCCGAAATCATATACGCCACCGAGAACATAACGCTCAACGTCTGACGAACTCCGCGGTTGCGGAGATAAATATACATGCACACCGCCGACAGCAAAAATCGCACGCACACGAGTATGGAATACGCAAGCAGAAAATTCGAACGCGGCAAAACGTACAAAAGAAGATTTATCGGGTCGAACATCATATAATACGCAAACGAAGTCATATAATCCGCACCCAAGCCTATATTATAATCGTAGCCCCCCGCGCCGCCGAATATGCCGTGCCTGAACATGTATTCTAAAAACGTAGCGTGTTGAGCCGTTCCGTCCGACCAATTGTCTGCCCACACAAGATAATTGCCGCGAATAATAAACGGCAGCAAAACAACAAAAAGCGCAAGCGCCGCAATTCCCAAAAAGGCGCCCCACCTTTTGAGAGCGCCGACCTTTCGATTCTTATTTTCTACCACCGCCGACATTATTCACGCCCGTCCGAAACGGTTGCCGCAACTTCAGCGACGACGTCGTCGACGTTTTTAACCGATACCGGCTCCGAAGCGACAACGCGCCCGGCTTCCGTGACAATATCTTTTTCGGTTTCGCGCACCAAAAATACGGGTCGCGCCTTAGTCTCGTAAAATATCTTCTTTACGTATTCGCCGAGTATGCCCATTCCGAAAAACAACAGCGACGCCACGAAAAGCACGACGGGAACAATTATAAGCGCGGCCCCGACTGCATGCCCCGTTAAAGCCCAAACAGTATCGAACACTGCAAGCCCCAAAGACGCGACAAACATCAAAACGCTCAATATGAAATTAAATTTGAGCGGCGCGGTGGAAAAATCCTCTATGCCGTTTACCGCATACGCGGTCAACTTCTTAAAACTCCATTTGGTGGAACCCGCAACGCGTTGCGTGTTTTTATATTCCAGCCACTTGGTATTATAACCCACCCATTCGAATATCCCCTTGCTGAAACGCTCGCGCTCGGACAAAGAAAGTACTGCGTCGGTCATTCTGCGCGTCATGAGGCGGTAATCGCGCGCTCCGCTTGTTATATGCACGTTGCTAACGCGGTTTATCATGCGGTAAAACAACCGTGCAAACGCGCTGCGTATCCGGCTTTCGCCTTTGCGGTCGGACCTGCGACACGAAACGCAGTCGTATCCCCCGTTTACTATGCCGTCGTACATATCGAGAAGCATTTCCGGAGGGTCCTGCAAATCAACGTCCATAAGTCCCACCAAATCGCCGTCCGCCTCTTTTAAGCCTGCGAGTATGGCCGCCTCTTTACCGAAATTGCGCGAAAGCGAAACGTACCGCACAGACTTGTCCGATCTTGCCAACCCGCGTATTATATCCAAAGTCGCATCGCTACTGCCGTCGTCAACGAAAACATACTCGAAATCCGAAGGAAGTTTTTTTCTCACTTCCTCCATGGCGTTATAATATTGTTCTATACATTCTTCCTCGTTGTAACAAGGTACGACTATGCTTATTTTCATTTTGCCGTATTTTACGCGGGCGCCTATGTGCGCGTAAAGTCCGTCCCCGTTTTCGACTCGGAAAATTTCGGGGGGGGGAGAATCAAGGACGAAGGTTCGTCTTTGCTTTTTCTGAACAGTAAAAAACGCTTGGAAATGTAATTATATACAAGCACTATTACTGTAAGCGCAATCTTCACTATCCACTCGTTTATGCCTATAAGATCGTATCCGATATACATGCCGCCGAGGTGGACGCACAGCCCCACCGCCGACAATAGCGCAAAGACGACAAAACCGCCCACCGTTTTGCTTTTGCCTTTATGTTCAAATACAAAAGAAACCGAAAGGACGTAATTGACTATAAGCCCCGCGGCAAAACCGCTCCCCGTCCCAACAATCGTAGCGGCGGTCGAGGGCTCG
>CATKCE010000066.1 GCA_949744905.1 uncultured bacterium | reverse complement strand
TTTGTAGCCCTTTTCTTCAACGGGGGTTCTTCCCGCCGCTATAACTGCGGGACACAACGGCAACGTTACGTCACCTATACCCAGCTTTATCACGTTTTTATCGGGATGCATTTTTTTGTACGCCGAAACCCGGTTTTCCACCTCGGCGAAAAGATAACTGTCTTTTAAGTTTTCGAAATTTTTATTAAGTTTCATGATCGCAACCGTTTACTTTTTATTTTTGAGAGACGCCGCTATAAATTCCACAAACAGCGGATGCGGACGGTGCGGGCGCGATTTGAACTCGGGATGGTACTGCACGCCCAAATGGAATTTGTTATCCGGAAGTTCCACCGCTTCCACAAGAGTGCCGTCCGGACTTGTCCCGCAAATGCTGAGCCCGAGTTCTTCGAACCTGTCGCGGTAAGCGTTGTTGAATTCGTAACGGTGGCGGTGACGCTCCGTAATGCTTGGCTGACGGTATGCCCTGCTGAGTACAGAACCCTCCTTTATCACGCATTCGTAAGCTCCGAGACGCATGCTTCCGCCGGTGTTCTCGTACCCTATCTGCCCTTCCATGATATCTATTACTTTATTCTGCGACTCCATATCGAACTCGCGGCTGTTGGCGTCTGAAAGACCGGCAACGTGACGGGCGAAATCCATAACCGCTATCTGCATGCCGAGACATATCCCGAAGTACGGCACGTCGTTCTCGCGGCAGTATTTCGCAGTATTGACCATACCCTCTATGCCACGGTCGCCGAAACCGCCCGGCAAAATTATTCCGTCGCAATCTCCCAGTATATCCTTTGCCGTTTCGGGAGTTATGCGTTCGGAATCCAGCCACCTTAAATCTATCTTGGCGCCGTTTTCTATTCCCGCATGCGTGAGAGCCTCCACTATGGAAAGATACGCGTCGAACATTTTCACGTATTTGCCGACAAGCCCTATGGTCACAGTCTTATCGCGGGAATGGGCTTTACGAAGCATTTCTTTCCATACCGTAAGGTCGGGCGCGGTTTCGGGCAATCCGAGCTCGCGCGAAACTATCTCGGAAAACCTGCTATCCTCCAACATAATAGGCGCTTCGTACAAAATGGAAACGTCCCTGTTTTCTATAACGCAATCGGGCGACACGTTGCAAAACATCGATATTTTTCTGCGCGCCGATTCGTCGATAGGCTGACTGCACCGAAGTACAGCCAAGTTGGGGGTGATTCCCAACCTCTGCAATTCTTGAACGCTGTGCTGAGTGGGCTTGGTCTTCATTTCTCCGCTGGAACTAATGACCGGAGCCAATGTCACGTGTATGAATAAACAATTTTCTCTGCCCACTTCGTTGGACACCTGGCGTATAGCTTCCAAAAACGGCAAACTCTCGATATCTCCGGTAGTGCCGCCTATTTCGGTTATTACCACGTCTGCGTTTATTTTTTTGCCTACGGAATATATAAACTTTTTTATTTCGTTGGTGATGTGCGGTATTACCTGCACCGTCTCGCCGTTATAAACGCCTTTGCGCTCGTTATCGAGGACGTTCCAGTACACCTTGCCGGTAGTGAGATTGCTGTACTTATTCAGATTCTCGTCGATAAAACGCTCGTAGTGCCCGAGGTCGAGATCGGTCTCGGCGCCGTCTTCGGTCACGAAAACTTCGCCGTGTTGATACGGACTCATGGTTCCCGGGTCCATATTTATATACGGATCTAACTTTTGCGCGATGACTTTAAGTCCCTTGGCTTTAAGCATCATACCGATGCTCGCCGCCGTTATACCTTTTCCCAAACCGGAAACAACACCGCCGGTCACAAATATATACTTCTTTATCATAGACGCACCACTCCTTTGAATATCTCGCATGCTTCGCCGGTCATAAATACGGTTTCGTCGGTGTATTGAACAGTCAGTTCGCCGCCGAGAAGTCTTACGGCGACCTCCGCTCCGCGGTCGCAATAGCCGCCGAGCACGGCGGCGACGACGGACGCGCAGGCGCCGGTACCGCACGCGTACGTTTCGCCTGTGCCGCGCTCCCATACGCGCATTTTTATATGCGTACGGTCTATCACCTGCACGAATTCGACATTTACGCGCTCGGGGAACATAGGATCGCACTCTATCGCCTTGCCGGTCTTTTCGACATCCATATTACTTACGTTTTCCACGAATATCACGCAGTGCGGGTTGCCCATAGATACGCAGGTCACCTCGGTCTCTTTACCGCCCACGATAACTTTGCGCTTTATCACGCTTTCTCCGTCCAGTTTGACGGGTATCGAGCGCGGCGCGAGAGACGGCGCTCCCATGTCCACCTTTGCGGAATTGACGTACCCTTCGCGCACAAACAACCAAAGTTTTTTCACTCCGCTTTTGGTCTCTATCGTAATTTCGCGCTTATCACCTATTTTACCGTAATCGTACAGATATTTGGCAACGCACCTTATGGCGTTTCCGCACATCATTCCCTCGGTACCGTCGGAATTGAACATGCGCATCTTAGCATCGGCGACGCTTGACGGGCAGATAAACACAGCGCCGTCGCCGCCCACTCCGAAATGTCTGTCGCTGAGATTAACGGCTACCGATTCCATATTGGTTATGGGTCTCGTAAGGCAGTCGATATAAATGTAATCGTTGCCGCAACCCTGCATTTTTATAAAGTTCAGCTTTTGACGTTCCGTGCGCATATCGTTCAAATCAACAAGTTCGGTATTGTAAGCCGAATATCTCGATTTGAGCGAATACGCCAACGCCTTGGCTGTATCTATACTGGTAAGACACGGAACGGCAAGCGATACGGCGCGTCTGCGGAGTTTCACGTCGTCTTCGGTGGGTATCCTGCCCTTTGAAGACGTCGAGATAAACAGATCTATCTTTCCGCTTGACAGAAGCGTCATCGTATTGTTTTCCGGACTCTCGTTTATTTTCTTTACAACGCTTACGGGAAATCCGCTCTTGCCGAGTATTCCGGCGGTTCCCTCGGTGGCGTATATCTCGTAGCCGAGCTCGCTGTAAACTTTTGCCACGTCGGCTATCTCGGGCTTGTCGGAGTCGCGCACCGAAATGAGTATCCCGCCCGATTTCTGCATTTTATAGCCGGCGGCGAGCAAACCTTTGTACAAGGCTTCGTCCAGCGTCTTGCCTATACCGAGAACTTCTCCGGTAGACTTCATTTCCGGCCCGAGATGGGTATCGAGGTCGGCAAGTTTCTCAAAGCTGAAAATAGGCACTTTTACCGCGACGTAAGGCGACGACTTGTACAGTCCCGTACCGTACCCGAGTTTACCGAGCTTTTTGCCCAGCATGCAAAGCGTAGCAAGCTGTATCATCGGCACTCCGGTTACCTTTGATATGTACGGGATCGTGCGCGACGAACGCGGATTAACTTCTATTACGTAAATCTTATTGTCGGCTATGATATACTGTATATTTACAAGCCCTTTTGTGTTAAGCGAGCGCGCAAGCATATACGTATATTCCACCAGTTTTTCGCGCATGGCGTCGGTAAGATTTGGCGCCGGATATACGGCTATGCTGTCGCCGCTGTGTATGCCCGCGCGCTCTATATGCTCCATTATTCCCGGAATAAGGATATCTTCGCCGTCGCATATAGCGTCCACTTCGATCTCGGTGCCCATCATATACTTATCGATAAGTATATTGTTGTCTTTGTTTTCTGCCAATATCACCCGCATGTATTCGCGTATGTCCGATTCGGAAAACGCTATTATCATATTCTGACCGCCGAGAACATAGCTGGGCCGCATGAGCACGGGATAGCCGAGAGTTTCGCCCGCTTTAAGCGCCTCCTGCTCGGTCTTTACCGTGACGCCCTTGGGACGCGCTATACCGAGTTCTTCCAAAAGCTCGTCGAATCTTTCGCGGTCTTCCGCGCGGTCTATACTGTCGGCGCTGGTGCCGAGAATACGCACGCCGCTATCGCTCAAATGTTTTGTGAGCTTTATCGCCGTTTGTCCGCCGAACGCAACGACAACGCCGTAAGGTTTCTCGGTAGCTATTACGTTATCGACGTCTTCGGGCGTAAGCGGCTCGAAGTAAAGACGGTCGGCGGTATCGAAATCGGTGGACACAGTTTCGGGATTGTTGTTTACTATAGCGACTTCGTAGCCTGCTTCTTTGAGCGCCCACACGCAGTGCACCGACGCGTAGTCGAATTCTATGCCCTGCCCTATACGTATGGGACCGGAGCCGAAAACTATCACTCTGCGTTTATCGGTCTTGCGCTCCCGCATGAAAGCGGCGGCTTCGTTTTCGGAATCGTAAGTCGAATAAAAGTACGGTGTTTCCGCTTTGAACTCTGCGCCGCAGGTATCCACCATTTTATATACGGCGCGAGCATGTTTTGCAATTTTATGTCCCGTGATCTTTTCCAGCGCTTTATCGGGATATCCCAACCGCTTCGCGCGCATGTACGTTTCGGCGTCCGGCGCCTTGCCTTCTATGCTCTTTTCAAAGTTCACGAGATTATTTATCTTATTTAAGAACCATTTGTCGATAAGCGTTTTATTCGCCACCTGATCCACCGTAAAGCCGCGGTAAAGCGCCTCGTACAAAAGGAACAAACGGTAATCGGACGCGGGCATAAGCCCCTCGAACACCTGCTCGTCGCTCCATCCGTCAAAGCGGTCGGACTTCAAAGTAAGCAGATTTTCGGCGCCGCGTACGGCTTTTAACAGAGCCGCCTCGAAGTACGGCGCGATCGCCATGACTTCGCCGGTAGCCTTCATCTGCGTGCCCAACGTCCTCTTTGCGTATACGAATTTATCAAAAGGCCATTTGGGCAATTTTACCACAACGTAATCGAGAGTGGGCTCGAAACACGCGCAAGTCTTTTTTGTCACGGCGTTCGGTATCTCGTCGAGCGTATACCCGAGCGCCAAAAGCGTTGCCACCTTTGCTATGGGATATCCCGTCGCTTTACTTGCAAGCGCCGAAGAACGGCTTACTCGCGGGTTGACTTCTATGACCGCATATTCAAAGCTGTCGGGTTTGAGCGCGAACTGGCAGTTGCATCCGCCGACGACGTCCAACGCCGTGATTATATCCAAAGCCGCCGAACGCAGCATCTGGAATTCCTTATCGGCAAGAGTAACCGTGGGAGCGACGACTATGCTGTCGCCGGTATGCACCCCCACCGGGTCGAGATTTTCCATACTGCATACGGCAATGACGTTGCCGGCGCCGTCGCGCATTACCTCGAACTCGACTTCCTTCCAGCCGTAAATGCTCTTTTCGACGAGCACCTGTCCAATGGGACTGAGTTCTATTCCGCCTTTTGTTATCTCGCGCAGTTCGCTCTCGTTTTCCGCGATACCGCCGCCCGCGCCGCCCAATGTAAACGCGGGGCGAATTATTACCGGATAGCCTATCTCAGCCGCAAATTCGGCAGCCGACTCGACGTCGGTCACTACAAGGGACGGCACTACCGGCTGGTTTATCGACATCATAGTGTCCTTAAACATTTGACGGTCTTCGGCGCGGTCTATAGTATCCACTTTCATTCCCAGCAGTTTTACGCCGCGGCTCTCCAAAAATCCCGACTTTGCAAGTTGCATGGAAAGCGTGAGTCCGGTCTGTCCGCCGAGCGACGGCAAAATGCTGTCAGGCTTTTCGAGATCTATGATACGTTCGAGAGTAGTTATATTGAGCGGTTCTATATATATGGAATCCGCCATCGCCTTATCGGTCATTATAGTGGCGGGATTACTGTTAACAAGTACAACCTCTATCTTTTCCGATTTAAGCGTACGGCACGCCTGCGTACCCGCATAATCGAATTCGGCCGCTTGTCCGATGGTTATGGGCCCCGAGCCTATAACCAATACTTTTTTTATCTCTTTGTTCTTAGGCATTGTTATCTTTTCTCCTCACGGTCAGGCGTTCTTGTCGATAAGTTCCATGAATCTGTCGAACAGGAAATTCGTATCGCGCGGTCCTCCGCACGCTTCGGGATGGAATTGCACGGAAAAAGCCGGAATATCGGCATAGTCCAAACCTTCGGCGGTCTTATCGTTGGCGTTGGTATATCTCAACACCGCGCCGTCAGGCAACGACGACGGAACGACCGCATAACCGTGATTCTGACTCGTAATATACGTTCTTCCGCTCACCGCGTCGCGCACCGGCTGATTCGCGCCGCGGTGTCCGAATTTCAGCTTCGAGGTGGACGCTCCGCGGCTCAATGCAAGCAACTGGTGTCCGAGACATATCCCGAACGTGGGTATTTTGTATTCGTTCAACTTTTTAAGTTCCGCTATTATGCTCGCGTTGTCCGCAGGATCTCCGCCGCCGTTGCTGAGCATGACGCCGTCGGGCGATATTTCGGCAATGCGTTGCGCCGTAGTTCCTGCCGGAACGCGTATAACGGTGCAACCGCGCTTAATAAGCTCGCGCTCGATATTGGCTTTCGCTCCGAAATCCCAAAGCGCTATCTTGCGTTTTCCGTTACCCAGACGCACTTCCGCTCCGCACGTAGTGCTCTCTACCGCGTCGGTAACCTTATACGACTTTACAGCTTTCACGACTTCGGGCGCAAGCGTTTTACGCGAAGTTATGATCCCGTTCATGACGCCTTTCGAACGAATCTTTTTGGTAAGAGCGCGGGTATCCACGCCGCAAATACCGACTATATTATGCTTGCGCAAAAACACATCCAACTCGGTTTCCTTACGGAAATTACTGCCCGTCTCGCATTCTTCCCGCACTATGTAACCGCGCAAAGCGGGCTTGTCGCTTTCGGCGTCCGCCTCTATCGCGCCGTAATTTCCTATAAGCGGAAAAGTCTGCGCGACTATCTGTCCGTAATAGCTGGGATCGGTCAAAGTTTCCATGTACCCCACCATAGCGGTAGTAAATACGACTTCGCCTATCGTATCGCCGTCGGCTCCTATCGCCGCTCCTTCAAACACACTGCCGTCCGACAGTATAAGATATCTTTTCATGCCTTAACTTCCGCTCCTTACTAATCGTCGAATTTATGTTTGCCGCTTCCCGACACGGGAATGGGATATTTGCCGGTAAAACAACCGTCGCAGAATTTTACGCCATTTTTCTTTCCTATCTCCGACAAATTTTTCAAATCGAGATACTCGAGACTGTCCGCTCCGATCTTTTTGCATATCTCGTCCACCGTCATGTGGTTTGCTATCAGATTTTCCGAACTGTCTATGTCCGTACCGAAATAGCACGGAAACTTAAACGGCGGGCTGGATATGCGCAAATGCACTTCCTTCGCACCCATTTGCCGCAACGGCTTTATCATTCTTTCGCTGGTGGTGCCGCGCACTATCGAGTCGTCTACAAGCACTATCCGTTTGCCCTCTATCTGCGCCTTAAGCGGATTGAGTTTCACGTTTACCGTACGCTCGCGCATTTTTTGCGACGGCTCGATAAAACTGCGTCCCATATACCGGTTTTTCACAAACGCAGGCGCATACGGTATTCCGGATTCGAGGCTGTACCCGAGAGCGGCGTCCAATCCGCTGTCCGGAACTCCGCATACAAAATCGGCGTCAATGGGTTTTTGGCGGTATAACGCCCTGCCCATTTCGAGACGCGCGTTGTATACGCTCATGCCGTCTATAAACGAATCGGATCGGGCTATGTATATCATTTCAAACACGCACAGTCCGCGGCACGACGTGTCTTTTTGGCACAACTTGATCTCTTTCCCCGACCTGTCTATGCTTACAAGCTCGCCGGGAGCGATATCGCGCACAAATTCGGCGCCTATGCAATCGAACGCGCAACTTTCGCTGGCAAACACCGTTGCGCCGCCGAGTTTGCCCATGCACAGCGGGCGGAATCCGCATTTGTCACGCGCCGCGATAAGTTTTTCGGGCGTTGCGATGACCAAAGAAAACGCGCCTTCCAATATGTTCATCACGTTTAATACGGCATGCTCTATGTTACGGCACTTTATCATCTGTTCTATAAGCAACATATTGATTATTTCGGAATCGTTGGTGGTGTGAAACACCTTGCCGCCCTGATTCACCATTTGCCCGCGAAGCTTGTCCGCGTTTGTGATATTTCCGTTGTGAGCAAGCGCGCAAGTCAGTTGCGAATGTACCGTCTCTATCGGTTGGGTGTTCTCCACGGTATTGTTCCCGGTGGTCGAATACCGCACATGTCCCACGGCTACGCCGGTAGACGGTACATGGCGCAGAAAATCCCCGAAAATGTCGTTTACAAGCCCTACGTTCTTATGGCATATCAACGTGTCGTCGCTGTAAAACGTGGCGATGCCGGCGCCCTCTTGTCCTCTGTGTTGTAACGCGAGCATCGCGGACGCGGCATAACCCGCCGCCGGTATAGGCTCGGGACTTATTATTCCGAATATTCCGCATTCTTCGTTGATCTTTCTCATGTATATTAAATCAGACCTCGTAAGTTTTAAGTATATCGAGCGCTACTTCCGCGCGGGTGCGCCGCATGTCCATAGCGCGTTTTTCAATGTGCCTGTGCGCCTGCTCCTCGGTAAACCCCATGTTTTGCATAAGGATGAGTTTCGCGCGGTTCACCAGCCGCATATCATCTATCTTTTTTAACAAGTCGCGCTTTTCTTCTATAAGTCTTGCTATGCGGTTATTGGTCGCGCGCACTATCTTTACCGCTCTGAACAATTCGACGTGGCTGACCGGTTTGCCGAGAACTATTATCCCTTCGTCCTCCAATCGTCTCGCTATGTCGTCGCTGTCTTTTGCGTCCTCTATAAGGATGACGCCGCCGTTTCCGCGTCCGGCAAACGCCCGGGCAAGCTCGAATCCGCGCCCGCAAAAATTATCGGCGTAGATCACGGCAAGATCGAAGCCCCTTTCGCCGTACATGCGTTTTGCCGAAACGGCGTCGAACGCAAGCGCGATATTTTCGGCTCCCGCACGCTTTACCGCCGATGCCAATGCGGAAGATATTTGTTTGTTTGTCGCCACGATCAGCGCGTTCAATCCTATTTCCTCCGCCAACTCCCGTACAAAACCGTGCTTTGTTCCGTCACGTCATAAAACGCGACCCGTCACAACTTGGACTTCCTTATAGTGACTCTTTTGGCCTTTACGTATTCGTCGAGAATACTGTCGGACAACACCGATTTCAACCATTCGGACTTTTCGGCAATGTCAAGAGCCGCTCCGAAGTCATGCGGCAACACGTCGCCGGCAACGGGATACGTTTCGCTTTTGGCTTTGCATTTGTGCTTTATCCCGTAAAGCCCTGCTTCAAGTATCAGGGCGAACACCAAAAACGGATTCGATAAACAATCCGCGGAATTTATCTCTATGCGGCATTTACCGTCTCCCCTCGGAAGCGCGCGGATAAGCGCACAACGGTCGTGATTGTCGTACTCGCGGGCGGGAGCCCGTTTTTCCGTTAAAAGTTTGTAGCTGTCCGGCGTGGAATTGAGAAACGGTATAAGGTCGGCGGACTTCGATACTACGCCCTGCGCGAAGGCCTCCAAAACGGCGGGCGACGCTTTTTCGCCTATGCTTTCGAGAGTTACCAATATTCTCAATCCGCTTCCCGTCTGCCCGATAAGCGGCGTGGGCTCGAAGGACGCGTGCATACCGCTCAATCGGCATACGTTTTTTACAGCCGACTTAAAATACAAAAAGTTCCGCGCCGCTTTGTACGGCTCGGTAGGCATAAAATCTATCTCGTTTTGGCCGGGACCGTTTTCGTGATGGCTGGACGTAGGCACTATTCCCATGTCTTCCAGGCTTAAGATAATATCTCTGCGGATATTTTCGCCCTCGTCGTCCGGCGCGGCGTCAAAATATCCCGCCCTGTCTATCGGAGTCGAAGTCGGATTCCCCTCGCTGTCCAATTTGAAAATATAAAATTCGCATTCGGTGGCTATCTCGCACGCAAGCCCCATCTTGGACAATTCGGACTTTGCCGTTTCCAACAAATGCAAAGCGTCGCTCTCATAAAAAGAGCCGTCAGGGCGTTTTATGTTGGTCAGCAAACTTACGACTTCGCCCGTCTGAGGACGCCACGGCAACACCGTGAGCGTTTTGGGGTCGGGAAAAAGAAGCAAATCGCCGGCACAATTCGTAAAACCCGTAACGGCCGATGAATTGAACAGATATCCGTTTTTTAATATCGATGGCAATTGTTGCGACACGACGGAAACGTTTTTTTGTCGCCCCATCAAGTCGCAAAACGTCAACTTGACGAATTTCACATCGTTTTCGTCTACGTATTGCAACACCTCTTTTGCCGTATACTTCATACGAATCTCCTCTTTACATAAAACGCGCGTCCGCCACTTTCCCTTTAACGGTCGCCGACAGACGCATTATCACTCAATCCCAGACCTTATCTATATTACTATATGCCGCAAAAAAAGTCAATCGATATCGGGCATTGAAACTTTTTACACCTGAATTTTTTTATTTTACGTTTTTTGGAAATCACGCAATAAAAAAGGAACGGCATTTTACGCCGTCCCTCTTTAACAGTGACATTTATGCGAAAATCGTCTGTATCTGCGCGAATATCCTTTCGAATATCGCGGCGTTTTCCCGCGGAGTCGACGCCGCAGTGACATACAGTTTTATAAGAGGCTCGGTGCCGGATGGACGAACGATGAGACTGCTTCCGTTTTCCGCCGTAAACGACAGTACGTTGGAACGCGGCAGATCGTACTCGGTCTGCGTCATATAATCCACCGTTTTCACTATCCGACTTCCGCCCAATTCATTAGGCAGATTTTTGCGTAAGCCTGCCAAAAGCGCGCGCATTTTTTCGCCGCCTTCGGCGCCCGGATATTCGTACGATTTGAGTTTGTGTTCGTATGTACCGAATCTGGCGTAAATTTCTTCTATGCGGTCGACAAGAGTTTTTCCCCGTCCGAGATGGTACGCAGTCATTTCGGCAATAAGCATGCTCGCTACAACCGCATCTTTGTCGCGCACGTAACTTCCCGACAAATAACCGTAACTCTCCTCGAAGCCCAACACGAAACGGTCGGCTTCGCCTTTGGCTTCAAGCATTCCTATTACTCCGCCTATATACTTGAATCCGGTAAGCACATTGTAAAAAGTCACGCCGTATTCGGCGGCAACGCGCTCGGTAAGCGACGTCGACACTATTGTGCTTACTATCACGGGGTCGGCCGGCAAAGTCCCGTTTTCTTTTCTTCTGCTCAAAATATAGTCGGTAAGTAAAACGCCAATCTCGTTGCCGGTCATAAGACGGTAACTTCCCTTATGTTTTACCGCGGTGCCGATACGGTCGGCGTCGGGGTCGGTGGCGATGAGAATATCGCTTCCGCACTTCTCGGCAAGTTCCAGTCCGAGTCTTAAAGCCTCGGGCTTTTCGGGATTGGGATACGGACACGTAGTAAAGTTGCCGTCGGGCATGGACTGTTGCGGCACTATGTCTATCTTTTCCACTCCCGCGCGGCGCAATATCTCTGGCACGAGTTTGTAACCCGTGCCGTTAAGCGGCGAATACGCAACTTTAAGACCTTCGGCGCTGTCAATCGAACTGCCGAGCACGCATTGCAGGTATTTTTCCGTCATATCGTCGGAAGCATATTCAATAAGTCCCTTCTTTATGTACGAATCCAGTGTATCGTGTTTGACCGAAAACGGATCGACCTTTTCTATATATCCGATCATATCGGTAGCGGGTCCGTCGGTGAGCTGACAGCCGTCGCCGCCGTAGACCTTGTAACCGTTGTATTTGGCCGGATTATGGCTGGCGGTGATCATAACGCCTATATCGGATTTTGTCTCGCGCGTCAGAAACGATAAAAACGGAGTGGGCATGAGCTCCCGCGTAACGTAAGCCTTTATACCGTTTGCCGCCATTACGCACGCGACCTCGTTTTTGAACAAATCGGAATTGATACGGCTGTCGCAAGACACGGCAACGGTGGTCTGTCCGTGCGCGCGCATGCTTTCGGCTATTCCCTGCGTCACCTTCGCTATTGTAAGCACGTTGAGACAATTGGTCCCCGCCCCGAGCTCTCCGCGAAGCCCTGCCGTACCGAATTCAAGATCCTTATAAAAAGCGTTTTCTATCGCTTTGGGATCGTTCTTCATTGCGGCGAGTTGTTCGCGCAATTCTTTGTCCTGCACCTTTTCGCACCATACGCGGTATCTTTCGGTTGCATTCATATTCGTTTCCTCCCTAATATTTAATAAAGACGGTCAAGCCGTTTCTTCATACATCGTGTACAGCGATTTGTACATGCCGTCCGCCGCCATGAGTTGTTCGTGCGTGCCGGACTCCGCTATACCGTTTTCGGTTATAACGTAAATTTTATCGGCGTTGCGTATAGTTGTAAGTCTGTGGGCTATGACTATGCCGGTTCTGCCGCGGCAGAGTTTTGAAAGCGACTTCTGCACTAAACGTTCGCTTTCGTTATCCAGAGCGCTGGTAGCCTCGTCCAGAATAAGTATCGGCGGGTCTTTCAAAAAGAGCCGCGCTATGCTTATACGCTGTTTCTGACCTCCCGAAAGTCTGACTCCGCGTTCTCCGCAACAAGTGTCGTATCCGTTTTCGAGAGCCTCTATAAATTCGTGCGCTCCGGCGGCTTTCGCCGCGGCGACCACTTCATCGTCGGAAGCATCCGGTTTACCGTACAAAATATTTTCCTTTACCGTGCCGTTGAAAAGATAAACGTTTTGTTGCACTATGCCGACGTTTTTCCTCAATTCTTTCAACGTTATGTCTTTGACGGATACTCCGCCGATCGTCACGTCGCCGCCGGTAACGTCGTAAAGTCGCGGGATAAGATTGGCGATCGTGGTCTTGCCCGCTCCGCTGGGTCCCACAAGAGCGACGTTCGTGCCTCTTTCCACGAAAAGATCGAGAGAACTCAGGACCTCTTTTCCGCCTGCGGTGTACGAAAACGTCACCTTGTCCAATTTTACGTCACCGCAAAAATCTATGTTTTTTTCCGGAATTTCGGATTCGGTAAGATCTATCGGTACGTCCATTATCTCGGTAAAACGGTTAAATCCCGACTTCCCCGTCTGGAACTGTTCGATATAAGTTATTATAACGTCTATCGACGAGTATAGCGTTTGCACGAACAATACGTACGTCATTAGATCCACCCACGTCAAACCGCC
>CATKCE010000065.1 GCA_949744905.1 uncultured bacterium | reverse complement strand
TGGCGGCTGTTTCCTGCGTGAGCTCGAGAGATGACGACAACATCATTGCGGCGGCAAGAATGGTGGCAATGGGGTTGGCGGTGTCGGTACCTGCTATATCGGGAGCCGAGCCGTGTATGGGCTCGTACAGGCCGAGTTTTGCGGAACCGAGACTGCTGCTTGGAAGAAGCCCTATGGAGCCGGTGAGCATGGCGGCTTCGTCGGATAGTATGTCGCCGAACATATTGGGGCACAGCAAAACGTCGAATTGGGAAGGATCTTTTACGAGTTGCATGGCGCAGTTGTCTACGAGCATGTGTTTCAATTCCACTTCGGGGTAACTTTCCGCGACCTTATTGACAGTTGCGCGCCAAAGCCGACCGGTTTCCAATACGTTTGCTTTGTCTATGCTGGTGACTTTTTTACCGCGTCCCATAGCTATGTCGAAAGCTATCTTTGCGATACGTTCTATTTCCCGTACCGAATATACTTCGGTATCGTACGCTTCATGTCCGTATTTGCCTGTACGGTAACCGCGTTGTCCGAAGTATATCCCGCCAGTCAGTTCGCGCACCACGGTTATATTTATTCCTTTTTTTGCCACGGCGGGTTTTAACGGCGAATCGCCGCGCAGCTGGTCGTACAAAAGGGCGGGGCGAACGTTGGCGTAAAGTCCGAGAGCGCTTCTAAGTCCGAGCAAACCTTTTTCGGGGCGCAGATGTCCGGCAAGATTATCCCATTTAGGACCGCCCACCGCGCCCAAAAGTACCGCGTCGGAATTTTTGCAGTCGTCAATCGTTTCCTGAGGCAGCGGTACTCCGGTGCTGTCTATCGCGCAACCTCCCATAAGCGGAAAAGAGTATTCAAACGTATGCCCGAATCTTTGCGCTACGGCGTCAAGACAGCCTATCGCGGCGTTTACGATCTCGGGACCTATACCGTCTCCGCGTATTACTGCGATTTTTGCTTTCATTTTCATTTTCTCCGTTCATTTATTTTTTGATGTTTATAAACGATATTGAGGGGGGGGAAGACGTTTTATTGCTTTACAAGCAATCCGCCACGCGAGATTATTTTGCGTATTTCTTCGGGATAGGGCGGAACCGTGTATTCCTTTGACAGCCTTTTGTTGAAAATAGTTCCTTTTGCAAGGTCGACGGATATCTCGTCGCCGTATATCGCGTCGTCTGCGGCTTGCGGGCACTCCAGTATCGGCAGACCTATATTTATCGAGTTGCGGAAAAATATTCTTGCAAAACTTTTGGCTATAACGCAGGATATGCCCGATTCTTTTATGGCGAGCGGAGCGTGTTCGCGCGACGAGCCGCATCCGAAATTTTCGCCGGCGACAATGATGTCTCCTTTTTTGACTTTGCTTGCAAAACCGGAGTCTATGTCCTCCATGCAGTGCGCGGCGAGTTCGCGCCCGTCCGACGAGTTGAGGTAGCGTGCGGGAATGATAACGTCGGTGTCCACATTGTCGCCGTATTTGTGTGCTTTGCCCGTCATATCACAACTCCTTGTGTATTCCTATTTTGCCGAGCGTCGCGCTACATGCGGCTACAAACGGCGATGCGAGATATATCTCGCTGTTTATGTGTCCCATACGCCCCACAAAGTTGCGGTTGGTCGTGGCGACGCAACGTTCGCCTTCGGCGAGTATTCCCATGTGTCCGCCGAGACACGGTCCGCACGTGGGAGTGGAGACCACTGCTCCGGCTTTTATAAACGTTTCTATAAGTCCTTCTTTTACGGCTTGCAGGTATATCTCATTGGTAGCTGGAATGATTATCGTTCGCACCCCTTTTGCGACTCGACGTTTTGAAAATACTTTCGCCGCGGCGCGCAAGTCGGAAATGCGTCCGTTGGTGCAGGAACCTATGACTACCTGATCTATTTTTATGTCGCCTGTCTCGTCTACGGTTCGGGTATTTTCCGGCAGATGGGGAAAAGCCACTGTGGGTCTGAGATGCGATAGATCGATTTTTACGGTCTTTTCGTATTCCGCGTCATCGTCCGCGCGGTAAGCGGTGCCTTTGCGCCCGGTCCGTCCTTTCAGATAATCGTAAGTTATTTCGTCGGCGGCGAATATACCGTTTTTTGCTCCCGCTTCTATCGCCATATTGCAAATAGTGAAACGGTCGTCGATATCAAGTTCTTTTACGCCGTCTCCGACAAATTCCAGCGATTTGTAAAGCGCGCCGCTTACGCCTATTTTTCCTATGAGGTGAAGAATAACGTCCTTGCCGCAGATGTTTTCCGCTTTTTTGCCTGTTATTTCAACTTTTATTGCGGACGGAACTTTGAACCATGCGGTCCCGCTGTGCATGCCGTACGCCATGTCGGTGGAGCCTACTCCGGTGGCAAACGCTCCCAAAGCGCCGTATGTGCATGTGTGCGAATCGGCGCCTATAACTAGGTCGGCGGGGGAAACCAGTCCTTTTTCGGGTAACAGAGCGTGCTCTATTCCCATCTCTCCCACGTCGTAAAAATGAGTTATGCTTTTTGCGCACGCAAAATCGCGGCACTTTTTGCATTGTTCGGCCGATTTTATGTCTTTATTGGGCGCGAAGTGATCCATGACAAGCGCTATTTTGTCTTTATCGAAGACGTCTTTAATGCCGGCTTTGTCAAGTTCGTTTATCGCCACGGGCGACGTTATGTCGTTGCCGAGCACCAGGTCGAGTTTTGTCGTTACGAGTTGTCCCGCAACGACCGATTTGAGTCCCGCCTTGGCGGCAAGTATTTTTTGCGACAGAGTCATTCCCATGTATGATTTTTCCTTTTATGACGATATCAGAATTTCTTTTTCAATACCGCGCCTTGCGACGCTTTGGTCACAAGATATTTATATCTGAGTAGCCATCCCGACGGCTCGTCGTCTTTGGGACGGAATTTTTTGGTGCGCGCCGCCATTTCCTTGGCGTTTATTTCAAGATTGAGTCTGCCGGCGGGGATATCTATGCTTATTTTGTCGCCGTCCTTTATAAGAGCTATCTTTCCGCCGTCTGCCGCTTCGGGACAAACGTGCCCGATCGCCGCGCCGCGCGTCGCTCCCGAAAATCTTCCGTCGGTGATTAGCGCTACGTCCTCGTCGAGACCCATTCCGCAAAGGGCGGAAGTGGGGGACAGCATTTCGCGCATGCCGGGTCCGCCTTTCGGACCTTCGTAACGTATAACTATTACGTCGCCCTTTTGTATTTTGCCGCCCATTATCGCGCGCAGGCAATCTTCTTCGCTGTCAAAACATTTGGCTTTACCGGTAAACGTCATCATATTTTGCGATATCGCACTGCGTTTTACCACCGCGCCGTCTTCGCATATATTGCCGTGCAGTACGGCTATTCCGCCGTACGGTGCGATCGGGTCGTCGATAGGGTTTATGGCGTCGCCCGTGATCTCCGCTTTTGAATACGATTTACCGAGCGACTTGCCGGTAACGGTAAGGCAGTCGCCTTTTATAAGATTTTTTTGAGCAAGCTGGTTGAGTACGGCCATCATGCCGCCGCTTTGTCCGAGGTCGGACATGTCGCGCGTACTCGCCGGGCTGAGTCTGCACAAATTGGGGGTGCGGTCGGATATCTGTTGCAGCATATCCAGAGTCAGCGTGATGCCGCATTCGGCGGCAACTGCAAACAGGTGCAACACCGTGTTGGTAGACGCGCCTATCGCCATGTCGGCGGCGAGAGCGTTTGTAAAAGCGTCTTTTGTGAGTATCATACGGGGCCGTATGTCGTTTTGCACGAGTTTCATTACAGCCGCGCCGGCGGCTTTTGCAAGGCGTATGCGATCGGCTTTAACGGCGGATATCGTACCGTTGCCGGGAAGCGCCATGCCGAGAGCTTCGCAAAGGCAGTTAATGCTGTTGGCGGTATACATTCCGCAACAGCTTCCGCAACCGGGGCACGCGCAGTTTTCGAGTTCGGACAGATCGCCGAGCGACATTTCGCCGGCTTTCACTTTGCCGACGGCTTCGAAAGCCGACGACAAGCTGACTTTTTCTCCGCGGAAATTTCCGCTCTCCATGGGACCGCCCGATACCAGTACCGCGGGCAGGTTTACTCTCGCGGCGCCCATAAGCATTCCCGGAACTATTTTGTCGCAGTTCGGCACTAAGACCGCGCCGTCGAACGCGTGTCCGATAAGCATGCTTTCAACGCTGTCGGCTATGAGTTCGCGGCTGGGAAGGGAATAGCGCATTCCGTCGTGTCCCATAGCTATGCCGTCGCATATCCCTATCGAGGGGACTACCACGGGAGTCCCGCCCGCCGCGTAAACGCCGGCTTTTACGGCGTCGGTGATATTGTCCAAGTGGATATGGCCGGGCACTATTTCGCTTTTAGCCGAGATAACGGCTATAATGGGTTTTGCTATTTCGTCGTCGGTAAGACCGAGGGCTTTGTACAGCGCGCGCTGGGGCGCTTTTTCTATGCCGGAACATAATTCTTTGGACACGGTGTGTTTCCTCTCTTTGTGGATTATTCTTTTATATTATATCAAAATCACGGCGGGTTTGTAAAGTCGATTTGGCTTTCGTAAACGCTATAATTTTGTTTTTCATGCTTCTTTTTGCCTTATGATAGGCAAATGCGGCGCAAAAAAAGCGCGACCGTCAAAAATAAGGTCGCGTAGGAGTTGAGCAACGCACAAAAAACTTTGCACAAAGCCGGCGTTAAAACGTCATAACATATCGTTATGGTCGTCAAGATCGTTTATGCTTGCTTCGCCGCGACCCAATGCGGTAAGCCCGGTGCGCACAAGTTCGATTATTCCGTAGTGCGAGACCACCTTGATAAAGGCGTCTATTTTGTTCGGCTCGCCGGTAAGCTCGGCGATGACAGAAACTGGCGAAAGGTCTATCATCTTGGCTTTGTAAATATTGCAGGTGCTTTCGATTTCGGGACGTGCGGAGGC
The DNA here is from genome assembly GCA_949744905.1 of uncultured bacterium. Lineage (GTDB taxonomy): Bacteria > Bacillota > Clostridia > Christensenellales > Pumilibacteraceae > Pumilibacter. The sequence goes on along the minus strand of CATKCE010000065.1, from coordinate 14,493 downwards.
CGGCATGCTCAGCTTTATTATCAAAAGCTCGCGGCAGACGGCTTTATCGGGCTGTAACAGGCTCACTTTTTTCACGTCGGTGAGTTTATCGAGCTGGCGGGTTATCTGCTTTATCGTGGCGTCGTCGGCTTCGGCAACTATGGTCATGCGCGAAGAACAAGGGTCTTCGGTAGCGCATACGGACAAACTGTTTATGTTGTACCCTCTACGCGCGAACAGTCCCGAAACGCGCGTAAGAACGCCGCTTTTGTTGGCGACGAGAGCGGTCACGATATATTGTTTCATATCTTTTCCTCCTCGATCTCGGTTATTATATCCTCGGCGGCTTTTCCCGGCGGGATCATGGGCAGTACGAATTCGTCACGGTAAATGCGGCAGTCCACTATCACGGTACCGCGGGTGGAGAACGCTTTTTGTATAACGCCGTCGATATCTTTGTTGTTTTCGAGCACGAGTCCGGAAGCGCCGAACGCCTCGGCGAGTTTTACGTAATCGGTGGGGGAAAACAAATCGGTGGAAGAATAATGCTTGTTGTAAAACAACGTCTGCCACTGGCGCACCATGCCAAGCACTTTATTGTCGAATACGAATACTTTTACGTTAAGACCGTTTTTGACGCAGGTCGGTATTTCGTTGAGATTCATGTGGAAAGAGCCGTCGCCGGTAATTAGGACCACCGGCTTTTCGGTGGCTACCGCGGCGCCCATAGCCGCGCCGAGACCGTAACCCATAGTGCCTAGGCCGCCGCTTGTAAGCAGAGTGCGCGGACGTGAGAACGGATAAGTCTGGGCGGTCCACATTTGATGCTGACCTACGTCGGTGGCTATTATGCCGTCAGGCGCGAACGCTTTGGCTATGCCGCGCAATATCTTACGGGGGCAGAGCGTCCGCCCCGAATCGCGCATGGGATTATCGTTTTTAAGCTCGCGGCAACGCGCTGCCCAGGTACTGTCCGACGAGGGCGTTACGGCGGACAGCAGATAATCGAGCGCTTGTCCGGCGTCGCCTATTATATGGGCGTTTGACGACACTACTTTGTCCACTTCCGCAAGGTCTATGTCAACGTGCACGATCTCGGCGTTGCCTGCGAATTTGGACGGATTGCCTGCCACGCGGTCGGAAAAGCGCGCGCCGACGGCTAACACCGTATCGCATTCGCCCAGCGCTTTGGCTACCGCCGCCGAGCCGTGCATGCCTATCATGCCGAGATACAAAGGGTGCGAGTGCGGCATTGCGCCGAGTCCCATCATCGAACATGCCACGGGCGCGTTTATCTTTTCGGCAAAGGCGCAGAGTTTTTCGCCCGCGTCCGACGATATAACGCCTCCTCCGGCGTAAATGAGAGGGCGGCGGGCTTTGGAAATTATTTCAGCGGCTTTTTCGGCGCATTTATCTATGCGAAGCGTGCCCACGTTTTTTTGTACAGGGGAAAGCGGCGTGAACGCCGCTTTGGCTTGCTGTACGTTTTTGGGAACGTCTACGAGTACCGGGCCGGGACGTCCGCTTTGCGCTATGCGGAACGCTTCGCGCAGAGTGTCTGCGAGTTCCGAGATGTCTTTCACGATAAAGTTGTGCTTGGTTATCGGCATGGTAACGCCGGTGATATCCACTTCCTGAAAACTGTCGCGTCCGAGCGATGAAAGGGGCACGTTTCCGGTTATAGCCACAATGGGAACGCTGTCCATATACGCGGTGGCGATTCCGGTAACGAGATTCGTGGCTCCGGGACCGGACGTAGACATTACCACGCCGACTTTGCCCGTAGAGCGCGCGTAGCCGTCGGCGGCGTGGCATGCGCCCTGTTCGTGGCTGGTAAGTATCTGTTTTATTTTGTCGCGGTAAAGATACAAAGCGTCGAATGTGTCTATTATATATCCGCCGGGATAACCGAACACGTGCGTTACGCCTTGCTCTATAAGCGTTTCGACTATGATCTCCGCTCCGCGCAGTGCTTTTTCTTTTTTATTGTCCATGCTTGCGTGTCCCTCCCGATATTATACCCGAAATTATAAAAAGAAAGCCCCCGATCGACGGGGGTCTCCCGAATTGACAAAAAATGCTGTGCATCCGCCGTTGTCGTACCATACCGAAGCGTTTTCCCGCCGGTAAACTCCTCCGAAGCTACCTTGTGGCACACATTATGGTCTACTTAGTGCTGCTGCCGTCAAGCCCTGACACGGTTCATAGTATAACATTGCACAAGACCCCGGTATCAACGTTCCGCGTACGGGGACCGACCTTCCATACGATACGCCGAGGGCGGCTTTCTGCCTTGCTGTAGCGGATTGCAAGTATAGGGCACCGCTGGCTCCCCACATAGCACAGCATGATAAGTATATCAAAAGTACGGCGCTTTGGCAAGACTTTTTTTGCCTATTTCATCAAAACTTCATATTTAGAGCGGATATGTTCCGTTTGATACTACAAAAAAGCCGCGCGCTTGATTGCGTGCGGCGCGGCGTTTGTTATTGCCGTCACATTTTTAATTCGCTTATCAGCCGGTCCACGGTCTGTTGCCGGTCGCAGGGAAGAACGGCAAGCGCCTTCATCAAAGCGTTTTCCGCGTATTCGGGGATGTCCGCGCCCAAAGCGGAGGGAAGCGGGAGCTTGTCCTCTTTCAGCCGCTCGGGAGCCGCCGCCGGAATGTATCCGGTAACGCAGTTATATAGCGTCGCTCCGAGTTGGTATACGTCGGTCCACGGTCCTTGCGTATATTCTGTCCGGTTATAAAGTTCTATCGGGGAATAACCGGCTTTGAGAACGGTATAGGGCTTTTCGGTCCGCGTCACTTTGTAAAGCGTTGCCGCGCCGAAGTCCATAAGTTTGACGTATTTGTTTTGGACTATCTGGATGTTTTCGGGGCTGATGTCCGTGTGTATAACTCCGTAGCCGTGTAAGAGCGACATGCTTTCCAGGATCGGGCTCATTATTTTTGCCGCTGTGTCCCACGATACTTTGTAATCGCGCGCTGTGAGATAAGAGCGCAGGGATTCGCCTTCGAGGTAATCCGTAACTATGTATGCCGTGTTATTGCTTTCGAAATAATCCGAGAGCTTTATAACGCCGCCTATGTGTTTTACGCGCATCAGTATTTTTGCTTCTTCCACAAACGCCCTGAGCCAGTGGTTGAACTGCGCGACCGATTCTGGAGTGGGAGAGCCTACGCGCGCGCCGTCGTCTTCGCGGACGGCAAACTCTTTTGGATAAAATTCTTTTACCGCTACTTTGCGGCTTTCGTTCAAGTCCCAGGCAAGATACGTTATCCCGAAGCCGCCGGTCCCCAGTACTTCGCCGATAAGATATCTGCTGCCGGTAATGTATAAAAGGGGCAACGCCGGGGGGCGGTTGAAAAGAGTCGCCGAATTTTTGCCGCATGCGCGACAAACGCCGTCGCCGCCGAGGGTGGCGAAGCAACTCGGGCAAATGGTTTTTATGTTGCGGACGTCTTCACGCATATTACCCGCATTATACAACAAATTTCGCCGCAGGTCAATAGAATTGCGCTCTCGCCGAAAAAGCCGATCGCGCCAAACGGCGGCAATTTAATTGACACGGCAGGTGCAATCGGGGTATAATAAAAAAATGGAAAAGCAAGAGCGCGCGCGCCGGTCATACAGCAATCAGATAGCTTACGGCAAAGGTGAGGAAACGGCAAACATCATATCGCATGCGCTCGGCGCGGTCCTGAGCGTTATCGCATCGGTATTTATGATCGTAAGAGTGTCGTATTCCGGCTCTCCGCCCGTAACGGGCAATGCGCTTGCCATAGTATCGGTTTGTCTGTATTCGTTTTGTTTGATAGAGTTGTACGTAATGAGCGCGCTTTATCATGCTCAACCGCTCGGCAAGACGCGCCGCGCGGTTTTTCGCAGATTCGACCACTGCGGCGTCGCGCTTTTGATAGCCGGAACTTACGCGCCGTACATGCTTATCGGTTTATCGATACTGGGCCGGCAGGCGGATCCCGCCGATTTCGTGTGGGGCATCGTTATCGCTTCGGTAGTGCTGGGCATGGCGGTGTTAGTTATAGTGTTCAACGCCGTAAACGTACAAAAGTTCCGCGTGTTTTCTCTTATCGCTTATATCGTAATGGGTTGGGCGTGCGTTATAAGATTGCCGGCGTTGTACCGCGCGATAGGCGGCGGAGCGTTTTGGTTTTTGCTGGGCGGCGGTATTGCGTATACCGCGGGAATAATTTTTTACCGCGTAAAGCGCATACCGTGGCACCATTTTATATGGCACCTGTTCGTGCTTGCCGGCAGCGCGTTGCACTTTGTTTCGATATACTGTTATATTCTGTAATAAAATTTCCACGGTTATATAAAGGACTACGTTTATGTACAAAAAGGCAGATGCAAATCAAGATCCCGTTTCGCGCGAGCAAGAGATAATCGAGTTTTGGAAACAGAACGACGTATTCGCCGAAACAATACGATCCACTGCCGGCGGAAAGGAATTTTCCTTTTACGACGGACCTCCCACGGCAAACGGCAAGCCCCATATCGGGCATATTCTCACCCGCGTAATGAAAGATATAATTCCTCGTTTTAAGACGATGAAAGGTTTTCATGTGCGTCGTAAAGCGGGGTGGGACACGCACGGTCTGCCGGTGGAACTCGAAGTGGAAAAGCAGCTCGGGTTTGACGGCAAAGGAGACATAGAAAAATACGGCATCGAGCCGTTTATAGGAAAATGCAAGGAAAGCGTCTGGAAGTATAAGGGCGAATGGGAAAAGATGAGCGACCGCGTGGGCTATTGGGCGGATATGGACTCCCCGTATATAACCTACGACGACAATTATATCGAATCGGTATGGTGGGCGCTCAAAGAGATAGATAAAAAGGGACTCATTTACAAAGGTCACAAAATAGTGCCGTACTGCCCGCGTTGCGGCACGGCGCTTAGCAGCCACGAGGTCGCCCAGGGCTACAAGGACGTTGAAGAAAAGACCTGCGTCGCAAAGTTCAGGGTGGTAGGACAAGCCGACACTTATATCCTGGCGTGGACTACGACTCCCTGGACGCTTCCGTCAAACGTTGCTCTGTGCTTTAACGCCGATTACGATTACGCTACTGTGGAATACGAGGGGGCTAAGTATATTCTTGCCGCCGAACTTGTTTCCAAGCATTTTACCGGCGATTACAAGATACTCGGCACCAAGAAAGGCAGCGAGTACGAATATACCCGTTACGAGCCGTTATTCGGATACTATAAAAAAGAAAATAAAGACTGCCATTACGCGGTGTGCGACAGTTACGTCACATTGTCTGACGGTACCGGAGTGGTACATATCGCTCCCGCGTTCGGCGAAGACGACGCCGCGGTGGGGCGTAGGTACGACCTGCCGTTTGTCAAGATGGTGGACGAATCCGGCAGATTCAAGCCGGAGGCTTCCGATCTTGCCGGGATGTTCTGTAAAGATGCCGATAAACTCATATTAAAATACTTAAAGCAAAACGGTTTGCTTTTCAGCGACGCTATGTATACTCACAGCTATCCCTTTTGTTGGCGCTGCGACACTCCGCTTTTATATTACGCCCGCAGCACCTGGTTCATAAAGATGACCGAGGTGCGTGACAAACTCGTAAAAAACAACGCGTCGGTCAACTGGATGCCGGAGAGCATAGGCTCGGGCAGAATGGGCAACTTCCTCGAAAACGTGATAGACTGGGGACTCAGCCGCGACCGCTACTGGGGCACGCCCCTTCCTATATGGGTGTGCGATAAGTGCGGCGGGACGCACGTAGTGGGAAGTAAGGACGAGCTTAAAAAACTCGGCGGGCTCAAAGGCGATATAGAACTTCATAAGCCTTATGTGGACGCCGTGACTTTTAAGTGCGAGTGCGGAGGCGAAATGCGCCGAACACCCGAAGTGATAGACTGTTGGTTCGATTCGGGCAGTATGCCGTTTGCGCAGTATCATTATCCTTTTGAAAATAAGGACGTGTTCGAAAAAACTTTTCCCGCCGATTTTATATCCGAAGCGGTGGACCAGACAAGAGGCTGGTTTTACACTCTGCTCGCCATTTCCACGCTACTGTTCGACAAAGCGCCTTTTCGTAACTGCATAGTGCTGGGACACGTGTGCGACAAAAACGGGCTTAAAATGAGCAAGCACAAAGGAAACGTCGTTGACCCGTGGTCGGTGCTCGACAACCAGGGTGCTGACGCGGTAAGATGGTATTTCTATACTTCAAGCGCGCCGTATCTTCCCAGTAGATTTTATCCGGAGGCAGTATCCGAAGCGCAACGCAAATTTTTGGGAACGCTGTGGAACACATACTGCTTTTACGTGCTTTACGCCGAGATCGACGGATTCGATCCCACTCGTTACAAGTTGAAAGACTGCAAACTTTCGGTAATGGATAAGTGGATACTCAGTTCGCTCAACTCGCTTGTGGATACCGTGGACAAGGAGCTCGGCGAATACAAAATCACCGAAAGCGCCCGCGCCGTGGGAGAATTTACCGATTCTCTCAGCAACTGGTACGTGCGTCGTTGCCGCGAGCGTTATTGGGGCAGCGAGATGACGGACGACAAAATAGCGGCGTATATGACGCTCTTTACCGCTTTGGAGACTCTCGCGCGAGTCGCCGCGCCGTTCACGCCGTTTATCGCCGAGAGCATTTACCGCAATATAGTGGTGAGCGTGGATAAGTCGGCGCCGATATCGGTACACTTGTGCAAATTTCCAAAAACCGACAAAAAGTATATCGACAAAAAACTCGAAAGCGATATGGCTGTTGTGCTGGAAGCCGCTACTCTCGGAAGGTCCGCCCGTAACGCCGGAAAGATAAAAAACCGCCAGCCGCTTGCCCGCCTTATGCTTGCCGGCGAAGGCGCGGCACGTTTGGACGACGGCATGAAAGCCGTTATAGCCGACGAACTTAACGTGAAATCGGTGGAAGTGATAGAAGGCGCGGCGGAATATATCTCTTACGAAGCAAAACCGCAATTGCGCACGCTCGGTCCCAAATACGGGAAACTTATCGGAAAGATACGCGAATATCTTGCCGAAAACGGCGCCGAAGCGGTAAAGGGCACGGCAAACGGCAATACCCTTAAAGTTGTCCTGGACGGCACGGAAGTGGAATTTACCGCCGACGACCTGCTTACCAAAGCGGTGAGTCGCGAAGGTTACGCCGCCGAGAGCGGAGAACTTGTGACTTGCGTGCTCGATACGGCGCTTACGGAGGAATTGGTGCGCGAAGGATACATGCGGGAGCTCGTCAGCAAGATACAGGCAATGCGCAAGGACGCCGGATACGAAGTGACCGACCACATAGGTCTTACGATAGGCGGCGACGCCGAGGTGATCGACGCGGCAAAAGCGTTCGAGCGCGAAATATGCTCGGCTGTGCTGTGCGATGCGTTCGTCGTATCGGGCGGCGGAGATAAAGTCGACGTCAACGGCAAGACCGCCGAAATAGCTATTAAAAAACTATGACGACCGCCGGATTTGCAAGCGGATGGCGCGATTACGAAGTCCTCGGCACCGGCAACGGCGAAAAGCTGGAACGCTGGGGGAACGTCATATTGCTCCGTCCCGACCCGCAGGTTATCTGGAAGCCGGAGTTCGATCTTTCGGCGTATAAGGGGCTTAACGCGCGGTACGTAAGAAGTAACAGCGGCGGCGGATATTGGGAAAAATACCGTCCGTATCCCGATGAGTGGAATATATGTTACCGCGACTTGAAATTCGCGATAAAGCCCATGGGCTTTAAGCATACCGGACTTTTCCCCGAACAGGCGTACAACTGGGACGCCATGCGCGCGCTCATAGAAAACTCCGGGCGTGAGATACGGGTGCTCAATCTGTTTGCGTACACGGGAGGCGCTACCGCGGCATGCGCCCGCTCGGGCGCGTTCGTTACCCACGTGGACGCAGCGCGCGGAATGGTGGACAGGGCAAAGATAAACTGTTCTCTATCCGGCGTCGCCGCCGACCGCGTGCGGTATATAGTGGACGATTGCGCCAAATTCGTTTCGCGCGAAATAAAGCGCGGAAAGACTTACGACGCGGTGATAATGGATCCGCCGTCTTACGGTCGCGGTCCCGGCGGAGAGATGTGGAAACTCGAAGACGGCATTTACGATCTTGTCCGGCTTACGGCTGACGTGCTTGGAGACGACCCGCTGTTTTACCTTATCAACAGTTACACCACCGGGTTGTCGTCGACGGTAATGCGCAATATCCTTTCGCTTACCATGCCGGAGGGAACTACCGCGGGGTACGAGCTCTGTTTGCCCACTGCGGGGAAAAACGTTGTGTTGCCGTGCGGGAACAGCGCGTTGTGGACGGCGCGGTAAAACAGTTTACCGACGCAAGAGGAAATAAAATGGAAAACGAACCTATAATACTTTACGAAGACAACCAGATAATCGTGGCCGTAAAGCCGCAGAACGTTCCCACGCAGGCGGACAGCAGCGGCGATCCGGATTTTCTTAACATCATCAAAAACTACGTCAAGGTAAAATACAACAAAGCCGGCAACGCGTTCATAGGTCTTGTCCACAGGCTCGACCGTCCCACCGGCGGGGTAATGGTGTTTGCCCGCAACAGTAAATCCGCGGAGCGGCTTAACAAGCAGATAGAGCAGGGCGAGTTGGAAAAAAAGTATCTTGCCGTTACCGTAGGAACGCCGCGGGACATGCGCGCGCGTTTATCCGACTGGCTCGTAAAAGACGAAAAGGCGAATATCGTAAAAGTCGTTCCGGCGCGCGTAGATGGCGCTAAATTCGCCGAACTCGATTACCGGGTTTTGGAATATAACGATAAGATAGCGCTTTTGGACATAAATCTTTACACGGGGCGCAGCCATCAGATACGGACGCAGTTGTCAAATAAAGGCAATCCCGTATTCGGCGACGCGAAGTACGGAGGCGATACGCTTGCCAAAGGACACAACCTCGCGCTGTGGGCTTACCAGCTTTCGTTTACGCATCCCACCGCAAAAAATACGATGGTATTCAAAGTGTTTCCGCCGCTTGAAAAAACTCCTTGGAAGTTCTTTCAAACGGAGAAATATATCAACACGGTCAAACCCGAATAAACAATATAAGGAGTAAAAAATTATGCTGATCTATCCTTCTGTGGAAAGTTTGCTCTACTACGCTCAGGCGCATTTGCTGCTTGACGATCTGGACGTGATATGGGCGCGCAACCTGATACTCGACGAACTCAAATTGCACGATTACGTGCAGTACGAAGTGGACTACGACGCCATCGAAGCGCTCGATCGTCCCGATACCGTCATAGAGCCGCTCGTATCCTACGCCGTGGAAAACGGTATCATAACCGACGACAAGCGCGAATACTTTGCCGGTAAACTCATGAACATCGTATCCAAGCGTCCGGGGGAAATTGCCGACATGTTCAATGACCTCCACCGTAAAAATCCCGTAAAGGCATTCGACTGGCTGTACGATTACGGAGTAAAGAGCGATTACGTAAAACTGAGCCGGATAAGCGAAAACGTCAAATGGGAAGCCAAGGGAACAAAGGGCAAACTCGAAATAACCATAAACACCTGCCGTCCCGAAAAGAATAACAAGGAGACCGCCGAAGCCCTTAAAAGCCAGAAGTCGGAGTATCCCGCTTGCTCTATTTGCAAAGAAAACGAGGGGTATGCTTACGGAGGTCAGATAAGGAGCACTCTGCGCACCGTTCCCGTAGAACTCGGCGGAGAGGAATGGTTTTGGCAATTTTCTCCGTATGCGTACTTTAACCAGCACGGTATTGCGGTAAATTCCGAGCACGTGCCAATGAAAGTCGACGCGTCCGCAATAGAAAAACTTTTCGATTTTATCGATTTTATGCCCGAATATTTTATCGGATGCAACGCCGCGTTGCCGCGCATCGGCGGCTCGGTATTGACGCACGACCACTTTCAGGGCGGCGCTAAGACCATGCCTATGCACAAGGCGGGCGCGCTTATCAAACTTAAAAACAAGGAATATCCGTATATCGATATGTGCGTAGTCGACTGGTATAATTCCGTATTGCGGCTTTCGTGTTCCAACCGCGAAAAACTCATCGAATTTGCGGTAAAGATCAACGACGCATGGAGCGTTTACAGCGACGAGAGCGTCGGTATCATAGCTAAGACCGACGCGCAGCACAACGCGATAACGCCCATAGTGCGCAAAGACGCCGACAAGTATGTCATGGAGATAATATTCCGCAACAATCGTACCGATAAAGAATTCCCCGACGGCATATTCCATGCGCATCCCGAGTATCAGAATATAAAGAGCGAAAGCATCGGTCTTATAGAAGCTATGGGTTTGTTCGTTTTGCCGGGAAGACTTGCTCCGCAGTTGGCGCAAATAGAAAAATATCTTACCAAAGAGGAAAAGTATTCCGAAAGCAAGCTCGCGCCCGATATGCTGTGCCATAAGGAGATGATAGAGCGTCTCGTAAAGGTTTCCGGATCGGGAAAGATAAGCGCGGTGGAAGCAAAGCTCAACATAAAAGACGAGATAAACCGTATATGCGAGGAGATACTCGTCAATACCGCGGTATTCAAACCCGACGAAAAGGGCAGAGCGGCGTTTAAGAAATTCCTTGCGACTGTGGGAGTTGAAGAAAAATAAATCGGATTTTCCCTTATTTTGACAGAGGGCGGCGGTATTGACTTGCCGCCCTTTTTCATGTTACGATATCGGTGTAAAAAACGTTTGGAGAAAAGTAAAAATGAAAAAGATTTTATCTTTAGCCGTTTGCCTCGCCATGGGCGCGACTTGCGCCGCATGCGGCCACCGCGGGTCCGATTTGCCCGAGGACGACAGATTTGTTGCCGAAGAACCGGAGATACCCGTAACGCCGGAAGCGCCCGATGCGCCTGTATTGCCGGACGCGCCGGAGGGACCTACCGCCGGAGAACAAACTCCCGCGCCGCCGACGGATACCAAACCCGTAACGCCTGCGCCGGCGCCAAAGCCCAAGACCGACGATCTTGTTGTGTCCACCGTGAACGGTCTGAATATCCGTAAAGGAGCCGGAACAGGATATTCGGCAATGGGTACTCTCGATAAGTCGGATATGGCCATGCCTGTAAAGAAGGTGGGCAGTTGGTACGAGATACGCTACATGAATAAACTCGGTTACGTATCTTCGGCATACGTCACTCAAATGAGTTTTGAAAAGGGGTCGGACGCTATCGAACGCGTAATAGACGCCGGCAAAGAACTTTTGGGGTTGCCTTACGTATTCGGAGCGCAACGCTATCATTGGGGCAACGGAGTGCTGAATAAAAATTACGACGGCAAAAGCTACGACTGTTCTTCTCTTATGCAGTACATATTCAAAACCGGAGCGGGCGTCGATCTTGCCATGACGTCGAGAGAACAGAGCGTTCAGGGCACGGCGGTCTCAAAGAAAAACATAAAAAGAGGAGACCTGTTGTTCTTTACCAACGCGTCCCGTTACGATAAAGTAGGTATAGAACGGATAGGGCACGTCGCGCTTTACCTCGGAGACAACACGATATTGCATACCGCGTCCGACCATGCGGTAATAGAGCCGATAAGCGCTCAGCGTTGGAGCTATTACATAAGCGCCCGCCGTCTCATCTGACGAAAAAAAGTTTACGGCGACTATAGAAAAAAGCCCGCATACAAAACGTATGCGGGCTTTTACGTAATCGGTCTTTTAATATGCTTTGCCCCAGTATATTTTATATTTGGCTTTTTTTCCGCAACATACGCATTTGTCGCCTACGGGGGATTGGTCGAAAGGCATATTGCGGCTGGTCGCCTGGAATTCTTCTTTTATCTTGTCTTCACAGCCGCGGTCTCCGCACCACATCGAAAGCGCGAAGCAATTGTCGTTTACCGCGTCGCCCAGTTCTTTCATGTTTTTTACCGTTTTTACGTGACTGTCTCGGAACGCCAGCGCGGCGGCGTACATGCTTTCATGGACTTCACGCAACAGGTTTTGTATTCCCGAAACAAGGTCGTTTAACGGCAACGTGAATTTTTCGCCGGCTTTATCGCGGCGCGAAACGGTCGCGACGCCGTTTTCTATGTCGCGCGGACCTATCTCTATGCGCAGAGGAACGCCTTTCATTTCGTATTCGTTGAATTTCCAACCGGGACTGTTGTCGGACTTATCGAGTTCTACGCGGATACCGGCTTTTGCAAGCGTCGCCGCAATTTCTTCGGCTTTTTCGATAACGCCGGCTTTGTGCATGGCAATAGGTATTATGACGGCTTGTACGGGGGCAACATACGGCGGGAGTTTTAATCCGCGTTCGTCTCCGTGCGCCATTATCACCGCGCCGATCAGCCTTGTCGAAACGCCCCAACTCGATTGATAAGGATATTTATGCGAGCCGTCTTTGTCGAGGAAACGTATATCGAACGCTTTTGCGAAGTTATCGCCGAGATAATGCGAAGTGCCGGATTGCAGACTTTTACCGTCCAACATCATTGCCTCTATCGAGTATGTGGCGTCGGCGCCCGCGAATTTTTCTTTTTCGCTCTTTCTGCCGGTAAACATGGGTATCGCGAGAACATTGCGCGAAAACTCCTCGTAAACGCCGAGCATGCGCAGAGTTTCTTCTTCGGCTTCCTCGCGCGTTGCGTGCACGGTATGGCCCTCTTGCCACAAGAATTCGCTGGTGCGCAAAAAAGGCCGGGTCGTCTTTTCCCAACGCACTACGTTTGCCCATTGGTTGATAAGCAACGGAAGGTCGCGGTACGATTGAATCCATTTGGAGTACATGTGTCCGATTATCGTTTCGCTGGTGGGGCGTACGACGAGCTTTTCTGGAAGTTCGTTATCGCCTATGTGCGTTACGAGCGCGACTTCGGGCGCAAAGCCCTCTACGTGCTCGGCTTCCTTCATCAAAAAGCTGTACGGTATCAGCATGGGAAAGTATGCGTTTCGGTGCCCTGTAGCCTTAAAACGCCCGTCGAGTTCGCGCTGTATATTTTCCCACAGCGCATAGCCGTACGGACGCATGACCATGGTGCCCTTTACGGGACCGTAATCCACAAGTTGCGTTTTAAGCACCACGTCGGTGTACCATTGTGGAAAATCTCCGTGTATGTCGGCGATCTCCTTTACGAATTCGTTTGCCTTAGCCATGCTATGCTCCTTTTGTAAATAATACGCTTTTCATTATATCCAAAGTAATGCGGGTTTGTCAAGCGGCTTATTACAGGAAACACACTATTACGATTACCAGCGCGGCGCCCGGCAGGCCGAGTATGCCCACTGTTAGCGCGCTCAGTGGATTGAGCGGGATATTGAGCGGAGTAAAAAACGACAGCGCCGTAAGCAGAAACGCTCCCGCGGCGGTGTTGAACAGCAGCCGCAGTATCCCTTTTGTTTTTAATGAAAACAGCCAGCCGCAAAAAACGACTATCAGCGCGCCTATAAAATACGACAATACGGTTTCGTAGCTCATACGCCATATATATTCGCGGCTTGTCCGTGCTATTCCAAACTGTTGACGAAAGCGCATTCAAAGTGGTAAAATATACGGGTAAGGAGATATTTACGATATGGATAACAAGTACAAGTTGTTTACTTCCGAAAGCGTTACCGAAGGACATCCCGACAAAGTCTGCGACCTTATCGCCGATACTATTCTCGATAAGGCATTGGAGCAGGATCCGTACAGCCGCATCGCATGCGAAGTGTGCTGCACTACCGGGCTTGTCATGGTGCTCGGGGAGTTTACGACCGACGGTTACATAGATATTCCCGCCGTGGTGCGCGAGACGGTGGCGGACATCGGTTACACCGACGCCGAGTACGGTTTCGACAGCAAGACCTGCGCCGTAGTCACCAGTATAAAAGAGCAGAGCGAGGATATTTCCGCGGGAGTCACCGAGGCTCTCGAAAAGCGACGTGACAGCAGCGACCCCGCCGACTCGGTGGGAGCGGGCGACCAAGGAATGATGTTCGGATACGCTACGAGCGAGACCGAAGAGCTCATGCCGTTGCCTCTCATGCTCGCCCACAAACTTACCGGTGCGCTGAGCAGCGCCCGCCGCAGCGGACTTTTGCCGTATTTGAGACCCGACGGCAAAGCGCAGGTCACCGTAGCGTACGACGGCAACAAGCCGGTATACGTCGATACGGTAGTGTTGTCCACCCAGCACGCGCCGGAAGTCGGGCACGACGTTTTGGAAGAAGACATTATAGAAAAAATAATCAAGCCTACCGTGGGCGGCAAGTATATCACTGCCAAAACAAAATATTTTATCAATCCCACCGGGAGATTTGTAATAGGCGGGCCTGCAGGAGACAGCGGAGTTACCGGCAGAAAGATCATAGTCGATACTTACGGCGGAATATGTCCGCACGGCGGCGGAGCTTTTTCCGGCAAAGATCCCACAAAGGTGGACCGCAGCGCGTGTTATTACGCGCGTTACGTATGTAAAAACATGGTTGCGGCGGGGGCCGCCGAAAAAATGGGGGTACAGGGGGGGGACGCGATAGGAAAAGCGCGCCCCCTCAGTTTTTCGGTAAATACTTTT
>CATKCE010000064.1 GCA_949744905.1 uncultured bacterium | reverse complement strand
TTTTATCACAACTTAATATATGTTATAATACTTTTATCGCTTGCTTTATTTGATATTGTAGCAACTGTAATTTGTACTAATAGAAAAAGCAAGGACATGTGGTTATCTGTTTTATTGGTAATCGATACAGTGACTCTTTGCATCTATTTTAATTGTGTGGTGTTTAGTATGAGCAAAAGCGAAAATTGCTTCGTCTTGTGGGAATATTTGTTCTCTATTTTGATACAGCTTCTGTCACTTTTGTTAAGTTGCATTTTTGTGCCGAAGTTGGCTGAAAAAAACATTTTCAGCACGAAAGAGGCGCATAAAAGCGGTGTTATTGGTGCGACTTCCGCGATGTTAACATGTTCAGCAAGTTCCTTGTGTTTTCGGATATTTTCCCCATCGCAACAAGTGTTAATAAGTATTTTGTCAGTAGCAGTTAATATTGCATGTTGTGCACTGTTTATGGCAATAGTAGTGTGGTGCTATAAAATTCACTTAATGTTAAAGTATGATATTCGTTGATTACTATTTGCGTTATAATTCATAAAGGAAGTTCTCAACAAAACAAACACAGGATAAAAACAATTTGCTGCAAAATACAAATGACAACGTAATATTACATAACATTTCCGCTGTTAATATCTGCGGGAACATTTTGTCATGCAATATTTTTTCAGCCTTTTGAAAGGTGCACGGTAACAAAAAGTTTTTTGAATTTTGATCGGTTTATTGAGAATAAAAAGGATAAGAGTATGAAAATAAAAAAAGATAGATATGCAAAAATAATAGTATCATTTATTGCAACATTTGGTATTTTGTTTTCTGCTATTTTCCTATATATTTTATGTAAACTCTATGAATCAATTAGTAATACTTTATATCATATTTTGGAAGATATGGATTTTTTCGTTAAACATGATTGGTCGGTAGTGCCGAGCATAGAAATTTTTACTATTGAAACTTTGCCGCGTAATACAAAAGATTTCACAAAACAAATATCATGTCGCGCGTTCTCAATCGAACTTGATGATTATTTATGGCAGAACAACTTAAAAATAGACAAAAGACAATACTCGCGTGATATAATCGAAGATTTGAAGAATAGATACGGCAAGAAAAATGTTCAAAAACAAACAATGGAAAAAGCAATTTGAGGTTAAACACAAAGGAAAAATGTTTATGACGGAAATAAAAAACGGGGCAAAAAAAGTATTTGAGGAACTCAACAAACATGAACAGCGACTTTTAAGAAAAGAATTCGGCAAGTGCGTCGGTACGCGTTACAAAGTATTTTTTTGGTGCGGAGTGGCAATGCTTGCGCTTACTCTTGTTTGCGCGGGGTTTTCACTTTATTACATGTTCGGAATCCTTGCTTTTGGAAAAGTGTCGTATCGTTTATACATATTCGCCGCTCTGGTTACGGTTTGCAGTTGCGGAGCGATGCTCGTGTCGTCGCCGTATCATAAAAAGTTCCGCAAATGGCTTAAAGACGATAAAAATATCGTAATGAGAGCCGATGTAAACAACTCGCGCTACGAGCGGTAACTGTATATTAAATAAACGATTCGGGGCGATGTAACATAGGTATTATTTGATACGATCGAGTAAAACGGTACCCTGCGCGTTTTTGAGTAAATGCGCAGGATTTCGTCATAAAATGCCGTAATGCCGCATATATATTCGAGTACAATAAAACCGAATATGTATATGAGGTGTATCTGGTATGGACTTCGAGAAAAAGCTCGTTATACTGTCGGGTAAGACAGGCAAGGGTACTGCTCTGTTGGAGCGCAACGGCATGGGTGCGTTTGTCACTCTTAACGCGTTCTCGTTGCCCGACCTTACTTCCGGAGAGTATGCTTTGGGCGTGAAAACTTCGCACACGGCGTATAGGCGCGAAGTGGGTTCGCTTGGCAGGATAAAGTCGAAGTTTTCGTTGCCGGACGGCGAATATTCGTCGGTGCACTTCGTGCTGTTCCGCACCTGCGACGACGAGGTGGTGCTGTATGGCGCCGCCGACGCTCCGCGACTGTGGGAAGGCAATATCATGGACGGGCTGAGGAGTGAGAGGCTTGAAAAGAAGACGGTTGCGGCAGATAAGATTGAGACGCCGGTTACGGAGGAATTCAAATACAGCCAAAGGAAGATAGAGGACTATTTTCTCAGTATAGATCCCGCTCCCGAATACGCCGACAACGCCATAGCGGAGACCAATTACTTCGAGTTTTCAAAACGCGATCGCGACGAGGGGTATTACGATACGCCGCCGTCGCCCAGCGATATGCAGCGCGCATATCTTGCGCGTCGTTTTCCGCGTTCTCCTTTTTCGGCGCCGGCGTACGGCGGTATAAAGAGCGCGGCTCCGTCGCCGTTCGCGTCGCAGGTCCGCCGCAAAGAGAACGAAAAAGATTTTACAGTCGTCGGCGAGAGCGCGGCCACCGTTTCGTCCGAGCCGGTGCGCCCGTCCCAACCGGTGCATATGTCCGAGCCGGTGCACCCGCCCGAGCCGCGGATTTCTGAAAAAGCGGACGATGCGTTAAAAATAAAAAAGGCGTCGCAGTACACGGTATCGGAGGCCGTGGCGGCGGTAAAAACCGACGCGGGCTTTTATGCTTCCGTTAAGCCGCGTATAGACGATCTGTTTGCCAAGGGCGAAAAATTCGAGCCGCTGGAAAAAACTTTGCCGGGCACAAAGTGGGTGCGCGTAAATTACGACGACAGCGGGCGCTATTATGTGGTGGGCCTTGTGGGTTCCGCGCCCGATTACATAGCGTACGGAGTTCCGGGCAGATACGGCTCGGCAGCGATGGAAGGCGCCGATTTTGTCCCGCTTTCGGCCCGCGACCCCGAGGGCGACGGTTTTTGGGTGTTGTTCCAGTCGGCGTCGACAGGAATGGAAATAAGCGGAAAATAACCGTATATGACCTAATTCTCTTTTGTGCACGTGCAAAATGCTTGCAAAACAGGGCGCTTATTGATATACTATTATAGTATAAAGTGCTAAAAAGGGAATTTGATATGCAAATCGATATTAGCAATGGCTGGAAGTACACCGAGGGTACGGAAAGCGATGAAAACGGGATCCCCCGGGAAGCGGTCGAAGTTGATTTGCCCGTTGATTTGTTGCGTTTCAAAAATCGTAATTACAATACCGCTCTCGGTATATACGGCAGTTACTACGATCCGGTAGCCGCCGCTTTTTTCCGCAAACTTCCCTCGTTACACGGATGTTCTTCCGTTATTCTGGAGATAGAGGGCGTAAACCAGTACGCCGACGTTTATCTTGGCGGCGTAGCCGTGGCGCACATATCAGGCGCCGGCAAGCATTTTATCGACATTTCAAGATACTATGTATCCGGTGCAAAAAACATACTAAAATTGCGCGTGTGGGCGCCTCAGATGGCGGGGCGTTACACCGGCGCCGGCATAAGCGGAGGAGTGCGGCTCCATACATATGAAACGGGCGTTGTCATCCCCGCCGACGGAGTATACGTTACTACCGCTTACGACGGCGGCAAGGCGGCGCTTACGATTCATTCGGAGGTGCTCGACACCGACGGCACGTATTCGACGGCTAAAAAACGGCTGGCTCTTGAAGCCGTGATATACAACGCCCGCGGAAAAAGGACCGCGCGCAAAGTCAAAAAAATAAAACTTAAAGGAACGGATGTGAACCATTGCTCCGTCGTTATAAGACCTTCGCGGGTATACATGTGGACTGTTGACGATCCGTACATGTACACCGTAAAAGTTGCGATCAAGGACGAAAACGGAAAGATACTTGCCGAGGGCGGAAGCGGCTTTGGGATAGTGTCGCGTTCGCTGTCCGAGAACCGCGGTCTTGTGCTCAACGGCAGAAGCGTAAAACTCGAAGGCGCGGTGGTACAGCCTGACCTTGGTATCCTCGGCATGGAAAGCACCCGCGCCGCCGAAGAATATAAGCTGTCGCGCATAAAGGCGATAGGATACAACGCCGTGCGATACGAGGGCGTGCCCACCGAGGCTGCGCTGGATACTTTGGACAAGCTCGGACTCATGGCGGAGATAGATTTGTTCGGAGTGTGGGCGCAGGGAGAATTTCCGTACGACGGACACGTCGGATTCGCCGAAAACAAATTGTACGATTGCCGGCGTTTTGTGCGCCAGCTCAGAAAGCATCCGTCGGTAACGGTGTACGGGTTGGATCGCGACGCTGCCGAAACATACGAGCGCGGCGACGGCTGCGCGGTGGCAAAAGAGCTTGCGGACGCGGTCCGCATGCAGGACGATTCGCGTCCTTTGTCGGTAAACGCGCGCGAACGCATGCCGCTTGCGTCCGAACTGGAACGCGCCGGTATAAAGATAAAAAGCGACGACGCGATAACGCTCGGAGCGGGACGCGAAAAAGATTTGTTCGGCAAACTTACCGAAAACTCGTTCGCATGCGCGGATATTGCCGGTTACGCGTACTTATATCCGCGTTACGCGTCCGATCGCGCCGAATATCCCGACCGCTTTATAATGGGTGTCGCGGCATATCCGTCGAGGGCGTTCGAAGCGTTTGAGGAATGCGAAAAAAATCCCAACGTATTGGGAGAATTTCTTTACTGCGGAGCCGATTACCTCGGCTATCCGCTCGGCAAGCCTGTTTACGAGAACGAGCAGGCGAGGTTATTGCCTCCGCATACGTCGTATTGCGGCGATCTCGATATAATTTACAACCGCAAGCCGTCGGCGTATTACCGCAGTATAATGCTCGGCAACCGTTCCGAGAGTCTTATAACCGTTTCCGACCCTGAGGCTCCGCAAAAGACCGATTCGGCGGGGCATTCGGTAAAAGAGGCGCACAGCGTCTGGAACTGGCCGCACAACCTCGGTAGGAATATAGATATAGAAGTGTTTTCCGGCGGCGAAGTCGTGGCTTTGTACCGCGACGGCAAACTGATAGGAAGAAAGCTTGCCGGCAAGATAAACAAGCATATAGCCACGTTCCGCACCGAGTATTATCCCGGCAAACTGGAAGCCGTAAGTTATCACAAAGGGCGCGAGTGCAGCCGCGTTACGCTTGAGTCGGTGACGGCGCCCCGAACGGTAAAACTCAACTGCGGACGCAAGTCTGCGGCGGCGGGCGAACTGATATTCGTGGAGATATGCGTAAACGATAAAGAAGGGCGTCTCGTGCCTTACGCCTCGCGCGAAGTGGAGCTATCCGTAGAGGGTTCCGGCGAACTGTACGCGCTCGGCTCGGCGGATCCCGAGCTCCGTACCCGTACCGGCGGCGAAAATATCTGCCAGGTATACGACGGCAGAGCGCTCGCCGTGATAAAGACCAAATCGGGCGGCGACGGCAAAATTACCGTAAAAGCGGCGGGAGACGGCTTGACGTGCGGAAAAATAAACCTGCGAGTTAAAGATTAAATATTTGACTGCCTGGCAATAATTGTGTTAAAATATAAGGACTTGTTAATTACTACGGAGTACATTCGGAAATGAAGAAAAAAATAATACCTTTTCTCGTATGCCTTGTTCTGGCGTTCGGTTTCGCTCTTTACGGGTGCAGCGGAGACTCGCTTTCCAAAATCAAAGTGAACGGAGTACAGAACACCGGTTATACCGTATACAGCAACGGCGGTAGCGCCGTGCAATACGGTAATTATATTTATTTTATAAACGGATATTCCGGCTACGAGGACACCGACGGTAAGCAAAACACCTGGCCGGATATCGTTAAGGGCGGATTGTACCGCGCCGAACTCAGCGGAAAACAAAACGAGACCGACAAGGGCAGATTCGATATTGCGGTAAATACCGAAGCGGCGACCGCGGGATTCGAGTTTGTGCGTAGCGAGGGCAGAGACGAGGAGAATAAGCCCACCGATATCGTGGACGTCGAACTTATCGCGCCCAAGCGCATCGGTACGTCGGGCTACGGCGAGGGCGGCATATTCATTTACGACGAATGGGTATACTTCGCTTCTCCCAATAACGAAAAAAACAAGGCGGGTGTAGTGCAGGCATCCAAGACGGACTTTTTCCGTATGCGTCTTGACGGGTCGCGCGCCGAGAGAGTTTACACTACGGCGAACGACAGCGCGTCCTCTCCTTACGCATTTTACAAATACAACGGAGCGGTGTATCTCGTAGCTCAAGACGGAACCGACGTAGTTTCCGTCCGCATGGGCAAGAAAGCGGGCAATAAAGTCACCATTGCTAAAAACGTTACAAGCGTATTGTTGCCGTATTCCAAGACTTATTACAAGGGCATGAACGAGAACACTCTCGACCATTTTGTGTATATACTGCGCGCGGTGGGCGAGGGCGACTCTCAAAAGACGGGCAACGTTATAGAGATCATGCGTCCCGACGGAAACAGCGGCGGCAAATATCTCTCGCAGGGCAAGAGCGACACGTTGGAGGCAGTGCGCGACGGACTTTTGTTCTTCCGCACCACTACCGACGCGGGCGATACGCGTATTTGCTACGACAGCCTACACGACTTCTTCATGGGCGAAAACGGAGATAAAGCGTACCGCGATTATTACGGAGAACTTTCTTCCGAAGATCCGAAAGCCCGCATGCAGATAAGCGGCGTTATACTTTCTACTTCTTCTATTTCGGATTACACCTCGACGTACTGTTTCCGTCCCGACGGCGAGCAGAGCAATCGCGTTTACATGCTTGGCGCCAAGGCCGACGGAATAGAATGCCGCAGCAATCTTGCCGAGCAGAATATGGTGTATAACGCGGCGGCAAAAATACTGAGCGTCGCCGACGGATACGTTTACTTTACCGATACGGACGCTAACGTAATTTACCGCACGAGATGGGATATGGCGGTTTCCGGCAAAACCGACGTAGAACTCAAAGAACAAGTTTCTCACGATTCGGTCACCGCGACAAATTTCAACGGCGACTACTGTGCCGGATATATCGTTTATATGGGTAAGGTGGACAGTGTTGCCGACGCGTATACCTTCTTTAAGAAAGCCGACGGCATAGTCGGCAACGAGCCGGTATTCGTTGGTAAACGCACCGAAGCCGATACGCTTGCCGCTCCCGAGATAGAACTGGACGGCAGGGAGATAAGCTGGAAAGCCGTGGACAAGGCAAGCAAATATAACGTTTATTATTCGCGCGACGGCGTTACCGAGCTTATCGAGCGCGGGACCGATTCGACGAGTTACAATATAACCGGTGCGGCGACGGGCAAATACTGGGTAGTAGCCGTGACCGACGACGGCGCCGTGAGCGCGAATTCCAATACCGTAAATTACAAAGGCTGACGATTAAATGAAACTGGACCCGAGGAGAGATATTCCGCGGGTCTTTATTATTTACAAACAGCTCTCAATCGCTTGACAAGCGTTATGTAAACATTGTAAAATATATAGGCATTTTACGCACGGCGGCAAACTTGTTTGCGGACTTAGCCCCCGCATTTTAAGGGAGCGCGCGCGGTGCGGAGAGAAGTCATTTGTTTGCGGACGGCGTGAAACGTCTGCGGTCAGGTGCAAATATCGATAATAAGGATAAGTTACAATGAAAACTTTTATGGCTAACGAGCAGACGGTCACTCGCAAGTGGTACGTCGTGGACGCCGCAGGCGCTCCTCTCGGAAGATTGGCAAGTCAGGTGGCGGCGGTGCTCCGCGGCAAAAACAAGCCCGAATTCACCCCCCATGTGGATACCGGCGATTTCGTTATCGTTATAAACAGTGATAAAGTCGCGCTTACCGGTAAAAAGCTCGAGCAGAAAATGAAGCGTCACCACACGCTTTACATGGGCGGGCTCAAAGAAGTCAAGTACGACAAATACATCGCCGAAAAGAGCGACGAAGCCGTATACGAAGCGGTCAAGGGCATGCTTCCCAAGAATTCGCTCGGAAGAAAGATGCTTAAAAAGCTCCGCGTATATAAGGGAGCCGATCATAAGCACGAGGCTCAAAAGCCCGAGCCCATGAAACTCGTAGAAAAGAGGTACAACTGATATGGCAACTAAATCATCCGCAAAGAAGAAAATACAGTTTTGGGGAACCGGCCGCCGCAAAAAGGCGATAGCCCGCGTCCGCTTGCTTCCCGGCAACGGAGGTATTACCGTAAACAAGCGCACGCTCGACGACTATTTCGGTCTCGACACGCTTAAAATAATAGTTAATCAGCCTCTTGAAGCCACTTCCGCAACCGGCAAGTTCGACGTGTTCGTAAACGTACGCGGAGGCGGTTTTACCGGACAGGCGGGAGCTATCCGTCACGGCATTGCCCGCGCTTTGTGCGAAGCCGACAGTTCGTACCGCGCCGTGCTTAAAAAGGCGGGTTACCTGACCCGCGACCCGAGAATGAAAGAGAGAAAGAAATACGGACTCAAAAAAGCCCGCAAGTCTCCCCAGTTCTCCAAGCGTTAACAAGTTTTACGGCAGCCCCGCTTTTACGTCGGGGCTGTTTGTTTTTACGGTAATGAATCTTAAAGAAACTTTACGAAAACACGGCTTCGCATGCTCCAAGCGTTACGGACAGAATTTTATATCCGATCCGCAACTTTTGCGCGCAATAGCCTGCGACGGAGCGGAAAGCGGCGACACTGTGCTGGAAGTAGGCGCGGGCGCGGGAACGCTTACGCGCGCCCTGTGCGATGCGGGTGCTCGCGTCACGGCGTTTGAGATAGACGAACGATTGCGTCCGGTGCTTTGCGAGACTCTTGCCGGCACGACCGCAAAAGTGATATTTGCCGACGTCATGTCGTACGACCTCGGCGCGTTGCAACTCGGCAAATACAGACTTGTCGCCAATCTTCCGTATTACATCACAACTCCCGTTATATTCGCTTTTTTATACGATCCCGATTTGTTGAGCCTTACCGTTATGGTGCAAAAGGAAGTTGCGGACAGAATATGCGCGAAAGCGGGGACGTCGGCGTACGGAGCGTTATCGGCGCAAATGCAGGCGATGGGAAACGCGCGCATCGTACGGTACGTTCCGCGCAATATGTTTTTTCCCGCGCCGGAAGTGGACAGCGCGGTAGTGCGCTTGGACATTTCGCCGATAATAGACAGGGACATGTTGCCCGCTTACCGCCGGACGGTGGCCGCCGCGTTTGCCATGAGGAGAAAAACTCTGGCGAATAATCTTACCGCCGCGTTCGGCATAAGCAAACCGGTCGCCGAATCGCTTACCGAAAAAGTGTGCGGAAATAGATCCGCCCGTGGCGAAACGCTTTCTTGCGATATGTTTATAAAACTTACGGAACTGCTTGCCGATACAGTTTCGGCAGTTAAGTAATAGACCCGCATTGCGTTTACATATAATACATCGAAAGAACATAAAAAAGATTCCGCGCGACCGCGGGATTTTTTATTTAGCGTTCAAACGGATTTGACCTTTGTTATATATATGTTTGAAAAAATGGTAAAAACGGTAACGGAGGAAACTGATTTTCTCCGCTGTAAATGCCGCGACGTCTGCAAGCGAAAACAGTTGCGCTCATGAAAAATTTGTAGTATAATCATATTCGGTGGAGGTTGGCGAATATATATCCGCATTACCTTACCGCAATCGCAAAAGAGATCAAATTTTTCAAGGAGACATATTGTTATGGAAACTTACGGTATTGAAAAGTACGGTATAATGGATCCCAAGAGCGTGAACCGCAATCTCAGTCCCGCGGCGCTTGTGGAGATCGCGCTTAAAACCGAAAAAGCGCGTCTCACGGATAAGGGAGCGCTTTTGATAGAAACCGGTAAATACACCGGACGCAGTCCCAAAGACCGTTTTATCGTCGAAGAAGAAGGCGTCAAAGACGAAATAAACTGGGGCGCCGAAAACAAGAAGATAGCGCCGGAAGTTTTTGACCGCATTTACGGCAAAGTCGCGGCGTATCTTTCTAACCGCGACATCTACGTCTTCGACGGATTTGCCGGAGCCGATCCCAAATTCCGTATTTCGGTACGCGTCATCAACGAGTATGCGTCGCAGAATCTGTTTATGCACGACATGCTTATAAGACCCGACGAAAAGGAACTTAAAAAGTACAGCGAGGATTTCACCGTCATCTGTGCTCCCGGACTTAAACTCGACGCGCAAAAAGAGGGCGTAAACAGCGAAGCGGCTATACTCGTGTCGTTTACAAAAAAACTCGTAGTGATAGCGGGCAGTAAATATTGCGGAGAAATGAAAAAGTCGGTATTCAGCGTGATGAACTACTTCCTTCCCAAAAAGGGAGTGCTGGGAATGCACTGCTCGGCTAATATGGCCCAGGACGCAAGCGGCAATACCGCGCTGTTCTTCGGACTTTCCGGAACCGGTAAGACTACGCTTTCCGCCGATCCCAACCGCGGACTTATAGGCGACGACGAGCACGGCTGGGGCGACGACGGAATATTCAATATAGAGGGCGGTTGCTATGCCAAGTGCATAGACCTTTCGGCAGAGAAAGAGCCGGAGATATTCGGCGCAATACGCCACGGCGCGGTAATGGAAAACGTGATTGTAAACGAAGACACCCGCGTGCCCGATTTTACCGATAAGACTCTTACCGAAAATACCCGCGTAGCATATCCCATAGATTTTATCCCCAATGCAGTCATCCCCGGAGTGGGCGGACATCCCAACACCGTTATATTCCTTACGGCCGACGCATACGGCGTTTTGCCGCCGGTAAGCAAACTTACAAACGAGCAGGCTATGTATTACTTCGTATCGGGATATACGAGCAAAGTCGCAGGCACCGAGCGCGGCATCACCGACCCCGTGTGCACGTTCTCCACATGCTTCGGTTCTCCGTTTTTACCGCTCGATTCCAGTGTGTACGCCGAGCTTTTGGGCGAAAAGATACGTAAGCACGGATCGGACGTTTATCTTATAAATACAGGTTGGACGGGCGGAGCGTACGGCGTTGGTAAACGCATGTCGCTTCCCGCCACCCGCGCGATAGTCACGGCGGCGCTCAGCGGCGAACTTGCGAAAGCCGAATACGAAACGGAGCCGTTTTTCGGACTTGCGGTCCCCAAGGCATGCCCGGGCGTGGACGCGCAGATACTCAATCCCAAAAACGTGTGGAAGGATAAAAAAGAATACGACCGCCTTGCAAAAAAACTTGCCGGCGAATTTGTGCAGAACTTCAAAAAGTATACTCACATGCCCGCCAATATAGTAAACGCGGGACCCAAAGCGTAAATAATTTTAAAAAAGCGGCAGGAAGACTTGTTCTTCCCGCCGCTTTTTTGTTTTTTTGCGGAGCAAGATCTTACGGCAATATTTTTGTTTGAAACGCTTGACGCGGGGGGGGGACGTAGTATAATAAATTTAATCAAAAAAAGGAGAATTTTGTAAAAATGAAGAAGTTGATCAAATCGTTGTGTCTTACGGCCATGGCGCTGTGCATCGGGTTTGCGTTTGCTGCTTGCGGAGAGAAAGCGGGCGCAGAGTATAACTTTTCCGACATTACGTTCGAAGGCGAAACGTCTATGGAAAGCACGATGAAAAATGTGTTCGAAACAATGTATAAGGGTTCGGTTGCGGAAATCACCGATAAAAAAATCAAAATCAAAATGAACGGCAATACGGGCGAAATGGATTACACCAAGTCGGAGAAAAAATATGTCTTGTCCGGTAGTCTTGTAAAACAAATGCAGGACACCGTAAACGCCGCGGGCGTAAGCGGCATGAAAGTCGATTTTTACGGGATAGACACCGAAAAAGGTTTTTCTATGGTATTGATAGAATCGTATAACGACCAAATACTAATAGAGGTACATATAAATTTCGTTAAGGAATAAGTTAGTAAAGGCGTGTTTAAGACCGGGATACAAAAATATCCCGGTCTTTTTTACGGTTTTTTGTAACCGAAAGGCATTCGGCGCATAAAGTAAAAACGAGCGTACAACAGGTAAAAGCATTTTTACAAAATTTTTGAAAAAACTGTGTAAAAACAGTTTACAAATAGCGGATTTATGATATAATAGTTGCGAGAAAAACGGGGGCGTTTTTTTGTGAAAAAAGAAGAAAAAAAACCGGCTTATATTCTCTGCCCGAGATGCGAGTTGAACTATATCAAAAGCAAGGACAAATACTGTACCGTTTGCAAAGCCGAAATGGGACTTGTGGACCGCGGCATACTTTTGCCGGACGACGAAGAACTCGGCTTGGAGAAACTGTGTCCGGTTTGTAACGTCAATTATATAGGCGACGATGAAGATATCTGCTTTTTGTGCAAAAAAGAGCGGGAAGAAATGGAGGCCAACGAGCGCAAGGACGAGTGGGAAGAACTCTCGCGCGATCCCGACGATGTGAACGGCCCCACCGGAATATTGGCTCTTGATGAAGAAGCGTCGCTTCTTTCCGACGAGGAGTCCGACGACGAGGAAGACATGATCGACGACGGTGACGAAGACGATGACGAAGTCGACGACTTTGATTATCAAGAAACTTTGGACGGATTCGACGACGAATACGACGATGATGACGATGACGACGAATACGACGACGACGAAGGATTTTGATTTAATATAATTAAGAAAAAAAGATGCGCTTGTAAAGGCGTATCTTTTTTTGCGGAGATTTTTTTGTTTATGGGGCACCGGTCATACGCGTGTCCTTTTACATAAAACGCGGTCATTACGGCGTTACGTCGCAATATAATAATATTGAAAAACGGTTAACGTACTTCGCTGAGTTTAATGTCGCCGCATATAAGGTCGCTGTAAGAACAAGACAATAGTTCCAGATTCTTGTTGTCGGAGATTTTCAGCGTGAACACCTGCGGGTACACCGCGAGTATACTGCCGTTGTAGCGCAGTATCTTTTTTCTTCCCTTGTTTACGGAAATTTTAAGCGGGCGTCCGGTAAGTTCTCGCACATAGGCTTTCACTTGATTTATATCGGTAACGCATTTTCTCATGGTACAAGTTTTGCCGACCGTAAAAATAAATATACGGACAAGAAATATTTTTTGTTCTAAACCTTTGGGACACGGTATATAATATAGTGTTATTTAGGACAAATCATCTTTTTTAGGAGGCAAAGACACTTATGGCTTTTGAACCTGTTTATTCGCTGTTATCGCCGTCTTATCCCGATGTTCTTGCTACGGGGCAGGCGGTGGTTGAAGCGAGATTGTTACCGTCCGGGTTCACGGTAGGCAAGGTCCTTTCGGCGTCGGCGGATGTTACCGTAACTGCGGGAGAGGTGTTTACCGGAGAGGCGCGGTACAGCGGTAAGGCGAATTTTCGGGTGCTGGTACTCGACGGCGACGGAATTTGCCGCAGTTTGGATTATGTTGCGGAGTTTTCCGACAAACTCGTCGGCGACGGTATCACGGCTCAGACCCAGCCGATACTCGATTGCAGAGTACTGGATACCGACATAGTGCTTGCCACCGAACACGAGATCAAGCTCGCCTGCGTGGCGCAGGTGCGGCTCACGGCGGTCTCGGGAGAGGACGTGCGCTGTCTTACCGCTGGCGGAGAGGGGATATACACCCATGACGACCGTTTAGACTACACAAGGTTATCCTGTCGCGGAAGCGAAAGCCACAGTTTTTCCGACACGGTAGCAATGCCGAACGTGGACGAACTGTTGTTCTGCGAGCCGCGCTGTTGCGTGTTCAAGCGCATTGCGGGCAGCGATAACGTGGGAGTAGAGGGCGTTATCGTAAGCGACTTTACCGCGCGGCAGGGCGACACCGTGATGTCGGTGCGCGCCGAAACGCCTTTTACCGCGGAACTTGCGGCGGCTGGAGCGCACAGCAGCGACGTTTGCAACGTTACTGCGACGGTCCGCGCTTGCCAAGCGGAGCTTATCGGCGGAGAAAATTCGACGGTGGCTTGCAGTTACACTGTGGACTTTGCGTACTGCACGTTTACCGAGGATGTGGCGAATCCCGTGTGCGACGCTTTCAGCGTGACCAACGAACTGCTTATTTCGGGCGAAGCGGTAAAGATGCCTGTTCCCGTATGCGAAGAAACGTTCTTCGAGCGGGTGGAAGGCAAAGTTACGCTCGACGATAATATGCCGGCGGCGGACAGGATACTCGCGACCTGCGGCAGTCGGCTCAACATAACCGAAGCCGTAGCGGGAGACGGAAAACTTACCGTCGAGGGAATGGCTTCGAGTTCGGTCGTATACTGTACCGAAGACGGGCAAAAGGCGTCGGCAGCGGTGGAACTTCCGTTTTCCATAACCGTGTCGGCTTCGCTCAAAGATGGCGACAAGGTGGTTGCAAAAGGCATAGTCACAGCCGTTACCGTAAAAGTGCGCAGAGACGGCGAGCTGGATATCAAAGCGGATATCGCCGTAGAGTACTCGGCGACCCGCGAAGAAGTGAAGTACGTGATAAGCGAACTTTCCATAGGCGAAGAGCGCGCGCTGCCCACCGGCGCGGTCGCCATACACATTGCGCGTAAAGGCGAAACTCTGTGGGATGCCGCAAAGGCGCTCGGAACGACTCCGGAAAACGTTCTTTTGCAAAACCCCGGCATAACTCTGCCTCTGTCGGGCGGCGAGCGTGTGGTGACTTACCGTTGCCTTAACGACAAACATTAAACCGGAAGTATTTACGGGAGAGCGTCGCGCTACGCTCTCTCTTTTTATTTGCAAAAAAGCGGCGCGTGTGGTATAATCCGTTTATGGAAAGAGTTCGTATCAAAGCCAGAGGTAAGATAAATCTTTCGCTTAATATTCTGGGTATGCGAGGCAACATGCACGTTCTCGAAAGCGTGATGTCGTCGGTTGATATTTACGACACGGTGGACGTTGAGTTCGACTTTTCGGGCAAGTGCGAAGCGGTTTTTCAGTCGTCGCCGTACGCATGCGGTATACCCGCCGATAATTCCGTATATAAGGCCGTGGAATTTTTAAGAGGATATTATCCCGGGCTGGGTGCGCGCGTCTCGGTAAAAAAAGGGATACCGGTAGCCGGAGGACTGGGAGGCTCGAGCGCCGACGCCGCGGCGGTGATATACGCCGCGAAGTTGTTGTTGCCGTATATAGACGGGATAGAGCGCGAAAGCGTAAAAACGGGAAGCGACGTGCCCGCGATGCTGCGCGGCGGCTGCCTTTTGGTATCGTCGACGGGCGAGCTGTGCAAGAGTTTGAAAATCGAACGGCTGCATGTCGTTATCGCGCGCGGAGCCGGCGGCGTTTCAACGGCAGAGGCGTACAGGACGTTCGACGAAATGTTTCCGTCGCACAGGTTTTGCCCCTCCGATACCGAAGCTCTCGCGGAGGCTTTGGCGCGTGGAGATACGCGCTCCGTTGCGTCGTGTACCGGCAACGCTTTATCGGCTCCCGCGATAAAACTGTGTCCGGAGATAAACGCGACTCTCGCCGCTTTGCGGGATAAAGGCGCTCAGGCGGCGTTTATGACCGGATCGGGCAGTTGCTGTTGCGGCCTGTTCGATACCGAGGCTAAGGCAAAGACCGCTGCGGCGGAGCTTGCGCGAGACGGGATGTACGCGGTATACGCGCCCACGGCGAGCGAGGGTATGACGCATACGTTTTTACGGTAATAAGGGTATAAATTTTGTATAACAGGATATAATCGGTACTGTTCCGTCAAGGAACGGCATCGATTTTTTATTTTAGGGTCGAGGACCCGTAAGGAAGGCACGCATTTATGAAAATCAGAAAAATTTGTTATATTATCTTTACGGTTTTGATGTTTGCGCAAATATTTTGCGGTTGCGGAGGCTATACTAACACCAAGCCGATGCGCATACACGTAAGAGCCGATTCCGACAGCACGGCGGCTCAGACGGTAAAACGCGAGGTCGCGGCTGTCATAGAAAGTTATCTGTACGGAGAACTTTGCGGCGTAAAAGATTACGACGGGATGATAGCGGCGGTGTCGGCGCGTACCGAAACGGTGCGGATGATAGCCGATTCGGTGCTTGCGCGCAGAGGTTGCGGATATTCGGCGTCGGTAGAGCTTACATGCGGATACTTTGCCGAGCGCGAACTGAACGGCGATATCGTGCCTGCCGGCA
The DNA here is from genome assembly GCA_949744905.1 of uncultured bacterium. Lineage (GTDB taxonomy): Bacteria > Bacillota > Clostridia > Christensenellales > Pumilibacteraceae > Pumilibacter. The sequence goes on along the minus strand of CATKCE010000064.1, from coordinate 4,494 downwards.
ACTACGACGCGCTCATAGTGCGTCTCGGCAGCGGCGGCGGCGATAACTGGTGGAGCGTGGTGTATCCAAGCGCAGGTCATTTCGCCGGAGGGGGCGACTCGCAGTACAAGTCGCTTATCGCCGAGATATTGGGTAAGTAATTTTATTTGTTTTACAACGGAGGAAAAATGAACAAACGAAGAAACATCTGTCTTGTGTTTTTGGCGCTATTGCTTGCGGTGACGCTTATGGGCGGTATGACCGCTCACGTCGACGCCGCGAACATAATAAAAGGCGACACGAAGGAAAACGTCCGCATAGTACAGCAGCGGTTGAAAGAACTCGGATACTATAAAATAAAGGTGGACGGTATCTGGGGACCCAAGACGCTTGCAGGCGTGAAAAACTTTCAAAAAGCCAAAGGTCTTGTGGTGGACGGAATAGTCGGTTCGCGTACCGAAAAGGCATTGGGTGTTACGCTCAAATCGTCGTCTAGCGGTTCCACCACCTCGAACGCGGACCTTAATCTGTTGGCGCGGTGCGTTTACGGCGAGGCGAGGGGCGAGCCTTATACCGGGCAGGTCGCCGTTGCGGCGGTCGTATTAAACCGTGTGAGGAGCAGTAAATTTCCCAACACCGTTTCCGGCGTCATATACCAGGCCGGCGCGTTTACCGCGGTTGCGGACGGTCAGATAAATCTGTCGCCCAATACGTCGGCATACAATGCCGCGCGCGACGCTCTCAACGGATGGGATCCCACAAACGGCTGTCTTTATTATTACAATCCGGCAACCGCCACAAGCAAGTGGATATGGAGCCTTAAAGTGGAGCTCAAAATAGGTCGCCACAATTTTGCGAGAGGATAAGAATATGGAAAAACATCGTATCGAAAAACGTAAAAGAGGCTGGATAGTAACTTCGGTCTCGCTCATGCTCTTGACGGCGTGTCTCGGAATATCGCTTGTATTCGCTCTCGGCAACAACAATGCGGCGCAACAAGCCGTAGAGCGCACGCACGAGCAAAATCTGTACGACCTTGCCGACAATCTCAATAATTTGGAAGTCAATCTTTCCAAGCTGATGATAGCTCCCGACGGGAAGTTCGCGGCGTCGCTTCTTACCGACGTGTACGGCGAAGCCGTCTCGGCGGAGAGAGCGCTTTCGGCGCTGCCGATCGACAGTCATTCCGCCGAAAACGCGTCGGGCTTTCTCAATCAGGTCGCGGATTTCGCCGTGTCGTATCAAAGAACGCTTATTGCGGGAGGCTCGGGCAAAGGTTTTGCCGACAATGTGGAAAACATGTACGTTACCGCGCGGAGACTTAATGCCGAGATAAGCGACAGCGTTTCGCTCGTTTCCCAAAACAAATTGGATATCCGTAAGATAACTGCGTCCAAGCCGTACACCTTCCGTTACCGCGAGAAAATATCGCATAATTCCGTGGAATATCCCGAACTTATCTACGACGGACCGTTTTCCGACGGAAGAACTTCGGACTGCTACAAATGTTTGGAAGGCGGAGAGGAGATAACGCTCAAAGAAGCCAAGGATATAGCGGTTGCGGCTTTGTCGGACATAAAAGTCAAAAAGGTGGTAAGCGCAGGCAAATCCGCCGACGAACCTATGTACGAACTCGTTGTGGAGGGAGAGCGCGGCGACGCCTACGTAAGCGTGAGCCAGCACGGCGGCAGAGTAATGAATATGTCGGTGTCCCGTCCTTTGGGCAATGTCATGCTGGGAGAAAACAGCGCTAAAGCGTGCGCAAAAGAATTTGCCGCGCGGCTCGGTTACGACGTCGAACCCGTTTGGTATCTTACCGCCGGAGATGTCGCGTACGTCAATCTGGCTCCCGTGGAAAACGACGTTGTGATGTATACCGACTTGGTAAAAGTAAAGGTGGCGCTCGATAACGGCGAAGCGCTCGGTTTGGAGGCGAAAAACTATTGCCTTAACCATACGAACCGCAACGTCCGCCTTACTATGAACAGAGCGGCCGTACCCACTCTTATCGACAGCCGTCTCGAATTGGTAAACGTGAGAGGAGCGCTCATACCGCTGGAGAACGGAGAACAGAGGCTTTGTTACGAGGCGGCGTGCAACTATAAAGGACTGGATTATTTCGTGTATCTGGACGGAGTTAACGGCGAGACGGTAAAAATAATGAGAGTGGTCGACGACGGACAGGGCAGCCTTGTTATGTGACCTGAGAAGGTAAACGCTTGCCTGTAAACGAACCGTTACGGTAGCGGTAAAAACGCGGGACTTTCCGTAACGGGCGGACTTGCAAAGTGTGCCGCGCCTACTACAACTTGTTCACAACTGTTGAACGCGCGTTTCATTATATATTATCATATTTTCGTTGCAAAATGGTTTCGGTAGGATCCGCGATTTGAAAAAACGTTTTTGTCGCGGCGCCGCCGGCGCATTGCGACGAAACTACATATAGGGAGGAACTTATGACAAAGAGCAAGAAGTTTTCGCGAATTGCCGCAATAGCGCTGTCTGCCGTTTTGGCGCTCGGCGTTTTTGTTATGGCTAACGCAAGCGTGGGCAGCGCAAGCGCCGCCGCTTACGCGTCTTCTTACAACAGTAAGCAGGACGCCATCGACGCCGGAGCGCGGCTCAATAAACAGATAGCCGAGGAAGGTATGGTGTTGCTTAAAAACAACGGGGCTTTGCCGCTGTACGCAAGCAAAGCGAATCCGTCCAAGGTTTCCGTATTCGGATACGCGTCCGTTTCGCCTGCCGGCGGCGGAAGCACCGACGGCGACACTTCGGCGGGCGTCGTAAAACTGCAATCCGATCTTTATTCGAGCCTTAAAGACGCCGGCTTTGTGACAAATCCGCAGGTGCGCGCAAAATACGACGCCTGGAAAGCGGCGAAAAAGACTTCCGACTACGCAATAAAAGACGAATTCAACGCGCAGATGGATTCCGTGAAATCGTCTTTTAAGCAGTACGGCGACGCCGCGATAGTCATGCTGTCGTCCGATTCCGCAAACGTGAATCTCACCGGCGACGCTTCCATGTCGGACGCAAAGGCGCATTCTCGTCAGCTCGACCGTTCGCAGTACGAGGGCATAATAAATTACGTTGCAGCCGAATTTGATAAAGTGATAGTGCTTGTAAACAACTCGGTTGCCATAGAGCTCGGCGTGCTTGAAGATAACGATAAAGTGGACGCAGTACTTTTAGTGGGCGAGCCGGGCGATAACGGTTTCGACGCTGTGGGCGAGATACTTTGCGGCGCGGTCAACCCTTCGGGACGGCTTCCCGACACTTATGCCGCCGATTTCATGAAGATACCTTCCACCAAAAACTATAACTGGAAGGTGGACCACTCCGCAGGTTACAACAGATACAAGGTGGGAGAAAACTTTACCGATACGTACTATGTAGAGTACGAAGAAGGCATATACGTAGGATATCGTTATTACGAGACCGCCGCGTACGAGGCGTCGCAGGGCAACTACGACGGATTCGTTTACGACGACGAAGTGGTCTATCCGTTCGGATACGGGCTCAGCTACACCGATTTTACCTGGGACGTAACGCCCAAAACTCCCGCGGGAGCAATAACCGAAAACACGAATCTCGTATTCGACGTAAAAGTTACCAACACCGGCAAACGCGCCGGCAAGGAAGTTGTACAGCTTTACTATACTGCGCCTTACACTAATGGAGGCATAGAAAAAGCGCATGTCGTGCTCGGCGACTTTGTCAAGACCGACATATTGAAACCCGGCGACAGCCAGACCGTTTCGCTTTCGATAAGAGGCGGAGATATGAAGTCGTACGACATGAACGGCGACGGCAAGTACGTTTTGGAGGACGGAACGTATACGCTCCGTGTTCTTAAAAACGCGCACGACTGGACGGATACTAACTCTTACAAAATAGATTACACGGTTGGAAGCGATATAAATATCACCAAGTCGGAAACCGGTTACACCGTTAAAAACCAATTCGACGAGATGACCGACCACATGAAAAATACCGCGGATAAGCAATTCAGCCGCAGTGATTTTAAGGCGACTTTCCCCACCGAAGCTGTGCAGTATACGCTTACCGAAGAGCAGTACAAGGCGTGGGCGGTAGACGTAAACGCCGAGTATGATAACGGAGCGCCTTGGGCGGCGACCGCAATGCCGAATCAGGCAAAGGCGGATACGCGTCCCGCAAAAGCCGAAGTAACTCTCGATAAACTCATCGGCAAGGGTTACGACGACCCGTTGTGGGAGACGCTTCTCGACCAGCTTACTATAGAAGAAATGAAAGAACTTATCGAGTACGGCGGATTCCAGTCGCTGGATATACCGTACATCGGAAAACCCTTTACTTTCGATACCGACGGTCCCAAAGGCTGGACGGGCAACGGCACTACCGGAACGGCTTTCAATAAGTTTGCCGCCGAACCGGTAGTGGCGGCGACTTTCACTCAGCGAGGCGAACCGGACGGCGCACTGCCTGGAGTTGAAAGCCTATGACTATATGCTGCGGTTTGAAAAGAGCTTC
>CATKCE010000063.1 GCA_949744905.1 uncultured bacterium | reverse complement strand
TTACCGATCAGGATAAAATGGAAGCGGTACTTGAAAATCCCCTTATCCTTATTACCGACCGCAAGATCGCAACTATCCAGGAGATACTCCCCGTCCTCGAGCAAATAGTCAACCAGGGCGCAAAACTCCTAATAATAGCCGACGACATCGAGAGCGAACCTCTTGCCACCCTTGTGGTAAACAAATTGCGCGGAACTTTCAACTGCGTAGCCGTTAAAGCTCCCGGATTCGGCGACCGCAGAAAAGAAATGCTCAAAGACATAGCGGTACTTACCGGCGGAACCGTTATAAGCGAGGAAACCGGACTTGAATTCAAAGACGTGACGCTCGATATGCTCGGCAGAGCAAAGCAGGTAAAAGTAGACAAAGAAAACACCACGATCGTCGAGGGCAACGGCAAAAGCGACGATATCAAAGCGCGTATAAAGTCGATACGCGCACAGATGGATACCACCACCTCCGATTACGATAAGGAAAAACTTGCCGAAAGGCTCGCAAAGCTTGCCGGCGGCGTTGCCGTTGTGGGCGTAGGCGCCGCTACCGAAGTCGAAATGAAGGAAAAGAAACTCCGCATAGAAGACGCGTTGGCAGCTACCCGCGCGGCTGTGGAAGAAGGCATGGTCCCCGGCGGCGGCGTTGCGTTGCTCAGCGCGATACCCGCTATCAAAAAGCACGTCGAATCCCTCTCGGGCGACGAAAAGACCGGCGCTTCCATCGTGCTTAAAGCGTTGGAGGAACCCATCCGCCAAATCGCGCAAAACGCCGGAGTGGACGGCGGCGTAGTCGTAAATACTATACTTTCTTCCAAGAAAGCCAATTACGGTTACGACGCGCTTAAAGACGAATACGGCGACGTTGTGGCAAAAGGCATCATAGACCCCACCAAAGTCACCCGCTCTGCTTTACAGAATGCGGCAAGCGTTGCGGCCACGTTCCTTACGACCGAAAGCGTTGTAGCGGACATACCCGAACCCGAGCCTGCGGCTCCCGCGGGCGGCGGCATGGGCGGAATGTATTGATATTCCCCCATCGTAATTAAAAACAATTATAAAAGCATGAAAACTTCCGGTCGTATAGATCCGGAAGTTTTTTACATATAAACGGAATTTAAGAAAATATTAAAGACTTTTTTTTACCGAAATGATATAATTTTATTCGGAGGTATGTCATGAAATACGATTGTTTGATCATCGACGACGAAAAGATCCTTGCCGACAGCACTGCCGAATACTTCGAGCTGTTCGGTATAAAAACCGCCGCAGTTTACGGAGCCGACGATTGCCGCAGATTTTTCGACGGAAATACCGCCGGACTTATACTGCTCGACATCAATCTCGGAGACGGAAGCGGCTTTGAGCTGTGCAAGGAATTGCGGCAAACGACCGACATCCCCATTCTCTTCATCTCCGCGCGGGAAAGCGACGACGACAAAATAATAGCGCTGAACATAGGTGGCGACGATTATATCCAAAAGCCGTATTCCTTGGGAGTTCTGCTTGCCAAAGTAAAAGCCGTATCAAAACGCTACTGCTGTAACGGCATGCGCGAGTTTACCGACGGCAACCTGACCGTAAATTTCGAAACCAGAATCGTAAACGCTAACGGTAAAAACGTAAAACTGACATCGCTCGAATTCAGACTATTATCATATCTAATAGAAAACCGCGGCAAAGTCATTTCAAAAAAAGAGTTGTTCGAGAAAGTCTGGAAAGATAAATTCACCGGCGACGGAACGCTTAACGTGCATATCCGCAAACTGAGAGAAGCGATAGAATGCGACCCGAACAAACCCGAATACATAATTACGGTTTGGGGCGACGGATATAAATTCGCGGACGGTAAAAAATGAAAAAGCGTATCTTATTCATATTATCAATATTCATATTCGTTGCGGAAATCGCCGCTTTGATCGTTTTCGCTTTGCAAACGTCGACTTTCCCCCAGGACGCCGTAGACGTAAACGAAACGCTGCAATCCGTGACAAACGATTTTTACGACATAAAAAACCACAAAAATCAAACGGATTTAAAATACGTAGTTTTAGACAACGAACACAACATAGTTTACCGCACAAACCGCGGACTTTCCGAAAACATAAACGCCGCTATTGCGCACAGGGACACAATACTCGATATCACTGTAGATAATACGACGGTCGGTAAACTAATAATTTACAACGACGACGCCCATACTCTTAAAACTCAAAAACAAAGAGTGATAATCATTCTTGCAATCGCCGTAACGATCCAATGCGCAATATGCGTAAGTTACGCATTTTATCTGTATATTGCCGTGATAAAACCGTTCCGGAAATTAAAAAAATTCGCCGCGCAGGTCGCGGGCGGAAACCTCGAGATCCCGCTGGTAATGGACAGACGCAACATTTTCGGAGCGTTTACCGAAAGTTTCGATATAATGCGCTCGGAACTCAAAAAAGCCAGGCTTGCCGAAGCGCAGGCGCAACAGAGCAAAAAAGAGCTCGTGGCAAAACTCTCTCACGACATAAAAACTCCTGTAGCAAGCATAAAAGCGCTTTCGGAAGTCGGCCTTGCGATTTCACGTAATACAAAAGACAAACAGAATTACACGCGAATAGTCGAAAAGACCGACCAAATCAATTCGCTTGTCGGCAATCTGTTTTCCGCGACTCTGGAAGAACTGCAACAGCTTGACGTTACCCCGTCCGACATAGAAAGCGGGTGCATAAAATCGCTACTCGAAAATGCCGATTATATGCACCGCGCAATAATACCGGATATTCCCCAATGTCTTATATCTGTCGACAAACTGCGTTTACAGCAAGTATTCGATAACATATTCGCCAACTCGTATAAATACGCCGATACGGAAATACGCGTTACCGTAGACAAAGCAGACAGCAAACTGAGCGTTATAATAGAAGATTCCGGCGGCGGCGTACCACTCGACGAACTCCCCTTCTTAAAAGAAAAATTTCGCAGAGGCGGCAACAGCAAAAACATAGAAGGCGCGGGACTCGGACTGTATATATCCGACCGCTTCATGAAACAAATGCAAGGCACGCTCGATATAGAAAACGGCGATAAAGGGCTCAAAGTTACCGTTACGATCTTGCTGAGCGGAAAAATTTAAGAAATAATTAAGATTTTTTTAAAGATTTTTAAGCGTTACAGCATGTAAGATATATACCGTAAAGGAGTTTTTCTAATGGCGGATATTTTACTGAAAACCGAAAAGTTATGCAAGACTTTTTCAAACGGCGGAGCGCAACAACACATTCTCAAAAATATAGACCTCGAACTGTACCGAGGCGATTTTACCGTTATAATGGGAGCAAGCGGAGCGGGAAAATCCACTCTTTTGTACGCTCTTTCGGGCATGGATACGCCAAGCCTCGGCACCGTAAACTTCAAAAACCAAATAATATCCGATTTATCTCAAGACAAATTGGCGCTGTTCAGGCGCAGGCACTGCGGATTCGTATTCCAGCAAATATATCTCATTGACGGAATGAGCGTTATGGATAACGTACTTTGCGCGGGACTGCTTGTAAACAAAGACAAAAAAGCTCTCCTCAAAAAAGCAAAAGAACTTTTTGCGGCGGTGGATATATCCGACGAAACGCAAAAGAAATTCCCCACCCAAATATCCGGCGGAGAAGCCCAGCGCGCGGGAATAGTACGCGCACTTATCAATTCGCCGGAAATTTTGTTTGCGGACGAACCTACGGGCGCGCTCAACTCGAAAACCGGACTTGACGTTCTGGACACCCTGACAAAGTTTAACGAGCAGGGACAAAGCGTAGTCATGGTAACGCACGATATGCGTTCCGCCCGCAGGGGCAACCGTATACTCTACTTAAAAGACGGCATCATTTTAGGGGAATGCGATCTTGGCAGGTATTGCCGCGGAGATACCGCAAGACACAAAAAACTCGCCGATTTTCTTCAAAGTATGGGGTGGTAAAATGGGAAAACTTTTTCTTATCGCCCGCTCGAACATGAGGAGAGCAAAAGGTCAAACCGCGGCAATAGTCGTCCTTATTTTGATTGCGGCGCTGATGCTCAATCTTTGGCTAATGCTTTCGACCGATTACCACGCGAATTTCGACCGTTACCACGATAAACTCAATGCCGAACACATTACAATTGCGGCGGATATCGACACCGATGAATTTTACGACCATATATCGAATACGCTTAAAAACGACAAACGGATATCCGAGTTCCGTTTGGACGACTGCATGCACATGTTCGGATCTTTCCCTTATAACGGCGGCGTCGTAAACGGCGAATTTTTATTTCTCGATAAAGAGACCGCCCTCTCCCGCTCTATCGGAAGATCGGAACTTGTGGAATACGGCGACGTAACAAGCGGCGTATATTTGCCAATGCTGTATAAGACCGATGAAATAAAAACCGGCAATTTTGTAGAAATATCCATAGGGGCCCATTCGGTAAAATACACCGTTTGCGGGTTCTTCAACAGCGTGATGATGGGCTCGCACAACTGCGCGATAACGCAGTTAATACTTACGCAAGACAAATATGACGAACTTGCCGATTTGGGATACGCGCCCAAAGCCGCGCTGTGCTCTATCCGACTTAACGACGTATCGCAAAACTCCAATGCGGAATCCGAACTAAAAGGAATCATCTCGACGCGTTTTCCCGATATACGCATAGCCAGCAACTGTTATGACATCGTCTTTCAATCACGTTATATTGCGCAAGGTATATGTTCCGTTATATTATGCGTAATGGCGTTTCTTGTATTATTGATAGCTCTCGTAGTCATAGTATCGAATATCATCAACTATGTGCAGGTCAACATGAAAAATATCGGCGCCATGAAAGCTATCGGTTACGCTTCGGGGCAACTGGTAGGCTCGCTGTTGTTTCAATTTACGGTGCTGACACTGCTTGCGGCGGTAGTTGGAGGCGGGCTTTCGTATTGCCTGTTCCCCGCCTTAAACGCGATGATGATATCCCAAACCGGTATCCCGTATACTATCCGTTTTTTACCGTTGCCTATCGCCGCATCGATCGCCGTTTTATGCGGAGCGGTCGCTCTGTTCGTATGGTTGGCGGCGCGCAAGATAAAGCCTGTAGAATCTATCACCGCTTTAAGGTCCGGCATACAAACGCACAATTTCAAACGCAACCGTGTCCCGCTCGAAACCGCAAAAACTCCGCTCGACGTTTCGCTTGCACTCAAAACCACGTTTTCTGGAATAAAACATAATCTGACTGTTTGCGTGACAATGCTCGTACTTTCGCTCATAGTGGTGTTTTCGGGACTTATGACCGAAAACGTAATCGCCGATATGACTCCCTTTCTTAACCTGATCGTCGGCGAAACCGCCGACAGCTGCGTAAACGTGCAAATCGAAACGGAGGAAGACTTTCTGCGTATGATGCGCGACGACAGCCGCGTGGAAAAAATTTATCTTTACAACTCGTTAAACATATCCCACTCAGGCGGAGCGGAACTCATGGCTACTATATGCGACGACTTTTCAAAAGTAAACAACCGCAACGTAGTGTTTAAGGGCAGATTTCCCAAATACGATAACGAAATAGCCGTCGCCGCAAAATACGCAAAAGAAAAAGGATTTGACATAGGAAACGAAATCGAAATAACCGCAAACGGCAATACGCAAAAATATATTATAAGCGGGTTTACCCAAATTACAAATAATCTCGGCAGAGACTGCTTATTAACGCGAAAAGGATACGAACGTATCGGCACGCTGACAAACGTAAGTTATTACATAGATCTTGCGGACGGAACCGATATCGACGGATTCAATTCCGGCATCAAAAACGATTTGTCAGGTTCCGTGAACGCTACGATAAATATAAACGAAACCATACAAAGCGTAGCCGGAGTTTACGTTTCGCTCATGACGGTCATAGTATTAGCTATTTTGATACTCTCGGCAATCATCATAACATTTGTGCTGTATCTGCTGGTGCGCACGATGCTGAATAATAAAAAGCACGATTACGGAATACTCAAATCGCTGGGCTTTACATCAAAACAACTTATATTACAAACGGCGCTTTCTTTCATGCCGGCAGTAGTCCTTTCCACGATAGTCGGTCTTATAATAAGCTGTATAGCAATAAATCCGCTTATGTCGCTGTTTTTGAGCACTATAGGCATAGTAAAATGTACTTTCGATATACCCGTAGCTTTTGTCGCCGTAGTCGGTATAGTTCTTATATTACTGTCATTCGGGACAACGTGTCTTTTATCCCTAAAAGTAAAAAAAATCGCGCCGCGCACTCTGCTTGCGGGAGAATAAAATATTTTGATACCCGAATAGCGGTCATGAATATTTTATCGAGCGTCTGCGCATCATAGGATTACAAGGCAAAGATAATCACAAAACTTTTTTACTTTTACCAAACGATAATATCCGGTACTTTGATTTGAGATCATAAATCAAGGCGCCGAACCAAAAATTTTTACGTGAACGTCGGCGCCTTGCATAAATATTAAAAAAGACTTCCGTTCCGGAAGTCTTTTTTACCGTATTTTTATTCGGCCACAGGACGTATATTCACCATGCCGTTATCCGCTATCACCGTAGAGCGTCCGACAGGCACTATAAAAAAGTACTTGATAGTGTTCTTTTTATCTACGCAAGGCAGATTGAGATGCACTGTGATATTGGCGTGGGCGTCTATCATAAACTCGCAACCGCCGTTCTTCTCGGTAAAATTGCGCACCACGAATTTTCCGCCCTCTCCGCGCATTATTCCTACGTCGTCTTTTATAAGCGTCGTCGCGGTATCGTTGACCTCGATGCTGTACGAACTTCCGAGCAATTTGAGATTGGAGAGCGAATGTATGCCGTCGACAAAAGTTCCGAACCGCAGAGCGTCGGTGTTCAAATCGGGACGAAAATATTCAAGGTCGATAAGTTCCTGCAACCCGATAAGCGCAAGCATGTTGCCGTGTGCCGAAAGATATTCTTTCGATTTGTAACGCTTACCGCTCGGAAGATATACGGAATAGTTTTCCACATTGCCGTTTTCGTTGTTCTGCCACAGCCGCGCCGACTTGTACGCAACCATACCGGCTATTTCGTCCAAACCGTAACGACACAGGCCGTGGTATATAATGTAATTAACGTACGGAACTATACTCCCCCTGTACTGCAGATACGGCGGCGAACGGTGTCCGTTATTGTTCGGCTTGCCCTTAACGCCGTATTCTCGGTTATTGATACTCAAAGTGGGTATCATATACGTTCCCCAAAACCGAGCAGTGTCGGTAAGATTACCTATTAAAGCTCCCAGCTTTTGCGGCGTATCCACGGCCCCCGCTATAAGAGGATAAAAACTTATAGCGCCGTAACCGGTCGCCCACTGCCCGGTCACATACCGCTCCATATACAAGCCTTCTTCGTCGTTCCAGAAAATATCGTTTATCACCTGAATAAGATCGCGGCGCGCTATCGAATATTTCTTCTCGTCCGCAAGCGAAAACATACAGCATATCCTTTCCAGAATATCAAACGCCAGAAGTTTAAGAGACGTAAGATCCAAACTGTACATCTGCATGGTGTTGTACTGTTCTTTGAGCGGCGAATCGTGCCATTTATACGCTACTTCTTTTTTATCCGACCCGCACACCACGGGCTTTGAATCGGGAGGATACAGCTTACTCAAATTTTTATACAAACGCAGCATTTCCGATTTTTCGGAAGAATGGGCGAATACGTGCCATATAGCCAGCACCGCCATTATCTTATCTTCCACCGTATAACCGAGCTGATTTACCGCTTTATCTATTCCCGTAAGACAACCGAGGATAGCGCAGCAATTTTCTTCGGTGCCGCGTATATCGAAATGACTGTTTAATATCGAACGTTGCGGAGAATATATCTCGGTAAAAAGATACGGGTAATATATCCGCGACCATAATACAGAATTCAACATGCGTTCGGCGGGAGCGCCCAACACTCCCGTACCCATTGTCTTGTTTACTCCGTACCTAAGCTCGGCAGTCTCTATCTGCTTTATTATCTTATCCATACGCGGCACGTCGGCGGCGAATATCTTCTCGTCGCCCACCACCGCATACACGTACACGCTGGGCTGATTTTTATTGATGACAAATTCCATGATGGCTTCGTTGAAAGCCCCGTTCGCGCTGTCGCTGGGTTTATTAAAACTCTGTGCCATAAAATACTCGCGCTCCGGCTCCGAGTCTCCCACAGCCAGATAACGGTCCGTAAAGATGCCGTTGGCGTCGCCTATGCCTATATTGCCGGGTATGACCGCTATATACGGACATCTTCCCTGAACGTGTTCGCCCTCTATGCTCAGTTCGCTGTACGCGGGATAAAGCGGATAAAATATCACTCTAACGCGCATTTTTTTGCGCGCCGAAACTTGAAGTATAATGCTTTGGTCGTTGTGCTTTACCCATTTTACGCACAGCGCCCCGCTTGCAAAACACGCAAAACTGCCGTCAACGGTATTTGCGCAACTCGCGCTGAGATTGTCCACGAAGTCGTCGTTGTCCAGCCATTTTTTTCCGTTGAAACAGCAAACCTTGACTCCCCACATAGAGCCGTACTTCCCTACGAGCATTGCTCCGTTTATTGCGGCGTAATCGTACCCCACGCCTTGGATATAACGCATGGGATAATTTTCTTCTCCTATCGCAGGGCCCTCGGACCTCTCCTCGTAAAACTTTTCGTTAAAAGGAGGACGAAAAGCAAAACCGTATTCTTTATTGATATATCTCACGATCTCCTCCCTTTAATACAACAGTTTAGCCGTCGCGGGCAATGTGATAAACGCTTCGTTATTTCCGGTAACGGAAAACTCCAAAGGTTTTACCCGGGCGTCGGGTATAAGATAAACGCGTTTGTTTTTCCACTCGTTTTCGCATATATTGGAAAAATATCTACTGGTGAATATATGGTCCGCCATCTCGTTATTAATCGTCACCACGGCATTCTGAAAATTGTATTCGGCAAATAGTTTTTTTATCGCGGCTTTGAGTTTGCGCCCTACGTAATCGCCGTTGGGCACATATCCCATTCCGCCGCAATGCGAACAAGGCGCCAATAATTTGGTGATAAGCGGCTTGCCAACTTTTTTGCGAGTCATTTCCACAAGTCCGAGTTGCGTCATATCCTGCACGCGCGTCTTTATCCGGTCGCGTATTACCTCGTTGCGCAAAACATCGACAACTTCGGCTTTATGCTGTTCGCTGAGCATATCTATAAAATCCACAACTATTATACCGCCGATGTTCCTAAGCCGCAACTGGCGAGCTATCTCTTTTGACGCCTCTATATTGGTGATGTAAACGGTTTCTTCACGGTCGGAACCAGCGGTAAAACTGCCGGTATTGACGTCGATCGACGTAAGCGCTTCGGTACGGTCTATAACAAGACTGCCGCCGCTCGGCAATGAAACTTTTCGGTCGAGTAATTTATCCACTTCGGAACTTATTCCGAAAACGTCCCATATATCGTAATCGCTCTCGTAGTACTCGACCTTGTGGTAGAACTCCGAATCCATCTCTTTTAAGCGTGTTTTAAGCCGCTTTACGGTATTAACGTCGTTGCATATTATGCGTTCAACTTCGCCGCTCAACATATCGCGCACCGCGCGGTACACAAGGTCGTCTTCGCTGTGCAAGAGACAAACGCCGTCTGCCGCCGCGTATGCGGTCCTTATCTTTTCATACAATGCCTGCATGCGCTTTATCTCGGCGATAATATCGCTTTTTTTGGCATCGATGCTCGCCGTTCTCGCAATGAGTCCGCCGCCGGCGGGACGGTGTTTGGTAAGCAGTTTGTTGAGCATTTCTCGGCGGTCGGGATCGCTTATCTTATTGGAAACGCCCACGAATTCTATGTTGGGCAAAAACACCACGTATCGTCCCGGCAACGAAATATTTGAAGTAAGCCGCGCGCCCTTTTGCCCGACCTCCTCTTTGGTCACCTGTACCATGATATGGTCGCCGGGCTTTTCGGCAAGCGAACTGGGGATCACACGTTTTAAGTCGGCGCGGTCGTCAAGAGTTTCGCCCACGTACAAAAATCCGTTTCTCGACAGCCCTATATTCACAAAAGCCGATTCGAGACCTTGCAAAACGTTCTCCACTTTGCCTTTGTAAATATTGCCCGTAAGGCGATTGTTCTCTTTGTATTCTATGTGGAACTCTATAAGTTTGCCGTCTTCCAAAAGCGCGACGCTTGACATATAAGATTCCACATCAATCAGAATAGAACACTTCAAATGCCACTCCCAAACAGTATTTTATCCAAATCGTTTCCGTCGCAGTCGTACATATTTGTTTTAAGAATATCGTAACCGCAATTTATGCCGCACTTTTCGGCCAGATATCCGGCAAGTCTGTCGGCGCGGAGATTTTTATTGCCGCAACACAACCGCATTTTTATAGTACGGTCATCCAGCGCCTTCACGCTTGAAACGAGCGGTTTTACGTCTTTACGCTTAGTTTCGCCTTTGGAAACGTATTCTATGACGCATTCGCCGAGTCCGCAGACAGTTTCCGCGTCTTTTATATTCGGCACACTGCCGCGCATAGTAACGGTGTAATCGGCAAAACACATGATTTTTGCCACATTGGGGTCTTTATCGACGTTTGCGGCGGCACAGATACGCACGCCATGAGGAAGCGACCGATTAAGTTTTTTTACAAAATCGTCGGCTTTCTCGTTTACGTACGCGCAAAAATACTCGCAATCGCTCTCGGTACCTATGGGCAGAGGTTGTCCGAAGAAAATCTTCATGTGCGGGTTGAAGCCCTCGCTGTACTCCGCCGCAGCGCCTATCCTGCGTATTCCCATAGTAACGGCGCGCAAAGTATCGAGATGAGGCACAAACGCCGCGTTACCTCTGCGCGTATATTTACAAATCAGCATTTGTTTTCTCCCGCGCAGTTTTTACGGAACGCCGACGGATATTCTTTATTTATCCCGCAATTATTGCAACCTTTGCGGCAATCGGCCGTAAGTTCGCCACGGCGCGATTTTTCACGTTCGCGCTCCAAAAACTCCCGTGAAATTCCGGTTTCTATCCGCTCCCAAGCAAGAGTCGAACGGTAACTTTGCTCTCCGCAATAGTCTTCCATATCTACGCCGCACGCGTCAAAAGCCGCCGTCCATTTGTCGTAATCGAAAAATTCCGTCCAACTGTCGAAAATACAGCCGGACTTGTACGCAGCCTCCAAGACCGCGTTCATACGCTCGTCGCCGCGCGCCAAAGTCGCCTCTATGCGGGAAGTCTTGCCGTCGTGGTAACTGTATTTCACAGAAAGCGGACGCAACAAAGACTTTAACAAGTTCTGTTTGCGCGAGATCTCGTCAAGCGATATCTGAGGTTCCCATTGAAAAGGCGTAAACGGCTTGGGTACAAAAGTTGATGTCGAAACGCTTACCGAAAGCGGTTTACGCGACGCTGCGCAAGTTTTGTAACAGTATTTTATCTTTTTCACAACGTCGGCTATACCGCAAATATCTTCGTCGGTTTCGGTGGGAAGTCCTATCATAAAATAGAGTTTTACCGAGTGGTAACCTTTTTCGAAAGCATAGCGGCAAGACGTGAGGATATCTTCTTCGGTCACGTTTTTATTGATGACGTCGCGCAGACGCTGAGTGCCGGCCTCCGGAGCAAAAGTCATGGAACTCAATCTCCCCGACGCCACGAATTCCGCCTCGAAACTGTCAACGCGCGTTGAAGGCAATGAAATATTGACATGGCGCGCGTCGCACAGCGGTTTTATATCGGCAAGCAATTCCCTGAGACACGGATAATCGCATGTCGACAAGCTGGATAAAGTTATCTCGTCAAAGCCGTTGTGATTGATAAGTTCCTCCGCGTAGCGCTTCAAAGTTTCGGGCGTACGTTCGCGCACCGGACGGTATATCATACCCGCCTGGCAAAACCTGCAACCGCGCGTGCAACCGCGAAAAATTTCCAACACGGCGCGCTGAAACACCGCTTCGATATTCGGTATCTGGACTTTGGTGGGAAAAAATGCCGTTTCAAGACTGTCTATGACCGCTCTGCGCACTTTGCCGTTACTTATTCCCGGCACAAACATACCGTCTATTCCGGCTATACGCTGTAAAGTACGCATTCGCGTCAGTTTTTCTTTTTTTGCGCGCACGACAACGTCTGCCAAAGCGTTTATCGCATCTTCTCCGTCGCCTATGCTGAACACGTCTATAAAATCGGTAAGCGGCATGGGATTAATAACGCACGGTCCGCCCGCGACCACAATGGGCGCGCGCTCGTCGCGTTCCGTTCTTTTTAGCGGTATGCCGCCGAGTTCAAGCATTGCAAGCACGTTAGTATAAGACATTTCGTACTGCAAACTGAATCCGACGATGTCAAATCCGCTTATCGGAGTTTGGGTTTCCTGGCTGAATAACGGCAAGCCGCGCTTTTTAAGCTCGCCCGCCATATCCGCCCACGGCATATAGCAACTTTCACATGCGGTGTCGGCGCGTCGATTTAACATGTAATACAAGATCTTTATGCCGAGATTGCTGTGGGCGACCTCGTACACATCGGGAAAGCACATCAAAAAACGCAACGGCACGCCGTTTTTTATTTCGGGCGTATTGAATTCTCCGCCGCAATATCTCGCCGGTTTATCGACTTTCATCAACAGATCTTTAAGCTCCGGCTTCATTGGCACCCCATGAGTTCATACACCGAATGCATAAATTCGCTGAAAACGCGCGGTTCTATACGCGCGGGAGAAAGCGGAGCGACGCTTTCCACAAACTGCTTTCCGCCAAGACGCACAACGTCTTTTTCCGCGTAAAATCTTACGCTTTGCGCATGTACGGTTCCGTTTGACGAAACGTCCGCAAGATCTACGCGCGATATGTTAAGAACGCACAGTATGCCGCTACGGGCTATGCCAACCTGTTCGCACGACGCGCCTCCGCCGAGCGCCCTGAAACCGAGCTTGCGCATAGACGCCTTGAAATCCCACGCCTTTGCGACCGTTCCGGATATGCCGAAACACGCGTTATTGCGCTTATCGTCGTCGGAAGGCGCATATATCTTACGCTTTATCTGATCGAACGGCTGGACGATATTCAGCCGTTTCAAAAACTCTGTCTTATTGGTAAGCTCTACCGGATGTAAAACGCGTATCTCGCAGTCATCCGGCGGAATGCACGGCGTATTTTCAATATCGAGCACACGTTCTTCGTCAACTATGATTATATTGTCAAGACGTCCGTCACGATAAATGCCGAAAAACAGACTGTCGGCGATCTCTGCAAACGGAGGCATGATTATCTCGCGTAAAAACCGCTCGGAAGTAAACGAAGTACCGAAAACCATGGCGTCGTAAAAGAACTTTATTACCTGACGTCTGTCGGGATTGTCGCCTATCGAAAGATTGCGCACCGCTCTGCCGCCCAGCAGTTTGCGTACCGACTGCGAACTCTCGGTCTCGGCTATCTCGCGTAAAAACGATTGCACGTCGTCGGCGTTTTTGTACAACAGCAACAATCTTACCGCGGCGACGCGGTTATCGTTTTTAAGCGTAGAATATATCGGACGCACATAGTCGAAAACTTCGTCCTTGTGGTCTCGCAAAAATTTCCGCAAAGCGACTTTATTCACGCCCTTGCCGAACACCGCAAGCTCGGCGAGATCGCGCAAAGCGCGGTCGCGGTCTACAGCGAGCAATATGGATACCAATTTGAATTCGGCGTCGTTTTTTCTAAGATACTCCCAAGCCTTATCGTAATCGGCGCGGGCAAGCCCGGTAAGATACCTCATTGACGACGTTTGCCACGCATACAATATGTCGTTTTTATCCGCAGTAGCGGCAAGAAAAAGCATGGGCACAAACTTTGATTCGTTTATACCGCAATCCATCGCCGTCTGAACGAACAAACTGAAATATCTGGTGTTGATAGTCGATTTGCCGCCGGTCACGGCAACGTAATCGGCGCCGATATTCTTCGTGTCGAAATTACCGTTTATGCAAGCGCAATAAATAAGACGAAAAAGCTGTCCGTACCGCTTGTCATCCAGTAAAAACTCCAACAGTTTCTTTTTATCCTCAGCCGCCGCACAGCCCGAAAAGAACTCCCGCCCTACGACTTCGACGGAAGAATCGGCGTCCGGCAACAACGAAATCATTTGCGCGTATGTCATTTTACGACTCCCATATAATAAAAGTATAACATACGGACAAAAAGTTTTCAAGTCATTTTATACGTTTTTATTCAAAATACGCTCGCGGCAGATCGGACAAACGCGTGGAGTGCGGAAAAGCAGTAAGGCATTTTTCCAACCGCGTCTCCGTAACAGTCCCCACTAACGACATTTTTTCATCCACGACAGAGAACCTTACAAAATAATTTCCGTTAAGCATTTTATTGAGATCGTGCAAAGTCAATTTATCCGAAACCATTATTTCGCGAACGGTAAGACCGCGTTTCAATTTTTCGCTACGATACGCCAAACTGTATAACCTCTGGTACTTACTCTGTTTATCGGGAAAAAAAGTGCCCGACAACACAAAAAACGCCATAAGCGCAAACGTAAGATTTATTTTCGCAAACAACGATACGGCAAACAGACACAAAAAGCCCGCGCCTGCCGCCACGCCGAATATCCTTAAGGCTTTATATGCTTTTTGACGCGGTACTTTGCGTGACATAATAGCCAAAACAGCCCTTCCACCGTCCAAAGGGAATATGGGCAACAAATTAGTCAAAGCCGTAAAGATGTTTGCCAATACAAAATCTTCCGTAAAAAAGTATGTAGCCGGAACCAGCCACCAAAGCGAAGTAAACACCACGGCGGCAAAAATGTTGGATAACGGTCCCGCAAGCGCGATAAAAAACTCGTCCCGCCACCCTGCGCCCGCAAATTCTCCGGTCAGCGAAGCTCCGTACGGCATTATCTTTATATTGTCCAGAACAAAACCGCGGCGGCGCGCCGCTTCGGCATGCGCCATCTCGTGCATCACGACACAAACGGTATATCCCGCAAGAACGAAACCGTTGCCGGTCAAAAACATAGCGACGGCAAAAACAAAGACCAGCGGAGAAACTTTGATCTTAGTCACATCGAGCCGTCAATCGCCGTCTATTATTTCCGCCACATATTCGGTCGCATCGAAACAAAACGCGTCCTTGACGTTTTTCAGCGCAGTCTTGCACGGCGAAAAATCAATAAACTTGCAACCGAGCAATACGCCGCATATCGCCAACGAAATAACCGACTGCACGATAAAGCCTTTCAAAAAACCGCTTTTCGGCTTTTTCTTCTTCACAATCTCCCCGTTTGGAGAAACCACAGATTCCACTTTATTCATTCCGCTGTATTTGTCCATACCGTCACCTCGTTATATTTATATGACGGAGAAGGCGGAATTAGAAACCGAAATCAATCGTCCCCGTTCCTCAGCCTGTAACCCTTTACCCGGACCGTAACTTCGACCTCACCCGTATCGCAGGGAGCCATTTGCACCTCATAGTCGGATACGGCGAAATAATTCTCAACCGTACGTCTTATTTCGCTCTTTATAAGCGACGCGGTTTTTTCGTCGACCTGTCCACGGTCTGTCTCTT
>CATKCE010000062.1 GCA_949744905.1 uncultured bacterium | reverse complement strand
TCTGTATCCCGCGTACACTGTAACGTTCACCATCTTTTGATAAAAACATAGCGTTTGTCATACGGGCTTTTTTTCCGAAACTATCATTTGGCAAGTCCATTTTACCTTGCAACCAATCAAGATAGGCGATAAGGGCGGATTCGACTTCTTGAGAAAAATACAAAACACATTTATTGCCGCCTTTACGCGTCACAGTGAAGCTGTTATTGTTAAAATCGAAATCTTCTCGATTCAAACCGATCAATTCGCTTACGCGTATTCCCGTACCCAAAAATAATGTTAAAATCGCGGTATCGCGCGCCGCAAATTCTTGCTGATAATGTTTTTGCCTGTCAGTCAGATTGCTTCCGTTTTCGGCTTCGGACAAAATAGCGTCGACTTCGTCGTCATCAAGGCGTATTATCGGCTTTTCATGCAACTTAGGCAAATCGACCTTTGAACACACATTCGATGTCAACTTGTCCTTTTTGAAATAGTACTTAAAAAATGAACGTAATGAAGACAATTTCCGTTCCTTTGATTTTTCCTCGCATGAATACGTTTTTCCGTCAACGCTATAATTTGACAAATAGTCCAAATACAATTCTATATCGTAAGCGGACAATTTATCTATATCGGCAAGTACGATCTCTTTAACAGGCAAACTGTGGAATTTCTTTTCGCTCAAATATCTGAAAAATGCTTTTAAGTCGTAAGCATAATTCAAACGCGTCAACACCGTAGTCCTCATTTGAATACCTATAAAAAATTCGCGCACAAAATCGGGCAACGTATCCAATATCTCACGCAAACGGTCCATGCAATGTTCGTTGCGTTGCTTATAATAATTTTCAGTATTTTTTACCATACGTAAATTATACAATATTTTTTGTGAAAAATCAACTGAAACAGCATATATTTTTCGTAAAAGTTGTCTTTTGCGCATAGTTTAGGGTATCCGCCCCTTTTTGTAAATGTCAGCTATGCTTAATAAAAATAAAAAAAACGCTTTATCCGTTACAATAAAGCGTTCTTTTTTATTAAATAATTTAATTCAGTTATTACAATCGAACGTTATATATACCTGAGCGATCCTTTTTATAAAATTTTTGTTGCCGCTGTAATATTTGCCTATATAGCATTTGTACTTTTCCATTATGATATCACGTATCGTATCGTAATTCTTTTGTATGTAATACTTCATGACATGGCGGGAAATATCTTTATTTCCGTTTTTGGATAATGATTCATATTCCTCGCCGATGCGCAATTTTCCGGTAATAATATATTTTGAAATCATTGACGATAACGCATCGATAACGTTTATCGTAGCATCCATAAAGCCCGAATGCATCAAAAATCTCTTTATTCGTTCGGTATCGGCAATAAAAGCGTTTGAAGACTGTCCTCCATCGCTCTCCCTCATTTCCGCCCATTGCCCAAGCCATACTCCGCTCGAATAACGCATTATTTCACTTGATAAATTCACAAACATATTTGCTCCGTCAAGAACAAAAGTATTATAATAACAATATGTTACAACTTTTACATTAAATCGTCAAGAAAATTCTATTATTTTCTCTTTATTAATCAAAAATCCACCTTATTATCGATTAAACTCAATTATTTTTAGACAATTTGATAAAATTTTCCATTTTCTTTTTATTATTCGGCAAATCATATGGAATATGCTCGTTCCCGGCATCATTGTGTATGGCATAACTGCTTAACGCGCCTGTAGAATCGGTAGTTACAGTACAAAAATCCGATCCTACTGTCGCGGCAATTTCCGCACTTGTCATATCGTAAGGCTTGCTGGAGTCTCCATCCGAACAATTTTTTGGCATTATGATCGAGCGCATACGTTCCCTATACGAATAATCGATCATTGACTTTAAAACGTGCGACGGAATATGTCCATCGCTCAGCACAGCGCTTGTAAAATGTTTGGGTTCATTATCCGCAGCGGAAATTACCATACCCGGATATTCCGATTCGTACTGCGGATATTTTCCACACAGCGTCAAAACGATTTTGCGTCCGGCTTTTCCAATGGACGCAAACATAACGGAATAAACGGTATACCGCACATAATCGAGCTCGGGAATAACCGTCTTTTGCGCATTGGGCTTACTTAATATGTAATTTTCCAATTCCGAAATCGTCATTTTAATTTTGCGTAATAGCGGAATAAACCGTCGTTCTCAACTATAAGAATATCTCCGTCGAAAATATAAGAATCGCACGTGCCTACGGTATACAACGTTTCATTTTTAATAATGGTTTTACCGTTTCCCAAACAAAAAAACATACCGTTTGCGTAACGAATTTCGTCGTACATCACGTCTGTAAATTCGCCGTCAATTAGAGAAAATATCCTATCTTTGCTTCCGTGATCAACTATGATATAATCGCCTACGGCTTTTTCGTATTTTATTTTGCTAAAAACGTTGCCCGTAATATCCTCGTAACGCTCGTTTAGCACACCATACATATTATGTTTGAGATAACAATGGTATTTGCCGTATTTGTCCCCTATTATTTTATCTTTACTCTCGTATAAAACATTACCGTCCGTATCTATTACTTCGCACACTCCCGCCTCGGTAGTTGCCGTTGCCACACCGTTGCGGAAATTGTTAGCGGAAACATATGATTTTCCTATCATTTCGCCGCGTATAATATCGGCGTACCCGATATATCCGTTCGGCATTGTAACAATAACTTTGTTCTCGCTCGGAATATTTACATATGGATATCCGCATATCTCCTTTTTTACAAGATCACAGCCGAGTATATCGCCGTTATAATACACGTATAGACCGTTGATCAAATGCACCTGCGTTTCCGACTCGAAATATCGGTAACTTACGGGTTCACTGTCAATATATATTTCGACTTTTTTGCCCGATAATGTAAGTATAGTATTGTCCTTTATTTCCACACGGTCGTATTTATCGTCCAAAAGCGAATTGCCGAATATATCGAACACTGCGAATTTACCGTCGCATTCAATAACATATTTATCGCCGTATAAGGCGACGTCGGTCAAATCGTTTTCTATTTCGCAAAGCTCGCCGCTACGCGACAATACGTAATTTTTTTCTCCCTTTTTTACAAACGCCGCGCCGTTACCGAAAGCTTTTCCAAAATCGAAGGCAATATCCGTTATCAGCTCGAAACCGTCTATAATCGGCGCAGACGGACCGACGGGATATTTTGAATATTTTGTATAATCTCTTAAAAACGAATCGTAATTTTCCAGTTTCCCCACGTTAACGTATCCGCAGCCTACAACAAAAAAGCACGTAAACGCAAGCAAAAACGCCGCTACGGTTTTCAGCGAAGATATTCTGTGAGTATTCCGACTTCTTTCAAGCATTTTATCGCCACCTTGTACTCTGGATATAGCATAGACACAAGCGCCCAAAACTCACGTGAATGATCATGCCTTACAGTATGCGCCAGCTCATGGACCGAAACATAATCCACAAGTTGCATCGGCAACAAGATCAAACGCCAGTTGAGTCTTACGTTATTATCAACATCGCAACTTCCCCATTTGGTCTTTGCGTTTGTAAGAGAAAAACTCGAAAACTTTAAATCGGCCGATAAAGCGGTTTGATTCATTTTATTCCGCAAAAAACTCAATGCAATTTTTTTGTAATACCGCTTCAGTGATTTTTGAAAATTGTTGTCATGCGTAAGTTCACCGTCGGCACCGTAATATTTCTCCGGAATAAACAACGTGCCGTCAGCAATCTTAAATGACTTTTCCTTACATTTTAACGGCTTTATACGCTCGCCTAAATATAGAAATTTGTCATAAGACAACACGTCGCCGTAATTGGTTTTGCGCTCGATATTCGCATTTATTTTTCGTTCTATCCATTTTTGTTTTTCCGAGATTGACGCTTCTATCTGAATTACAGATACTTTTAAAGGCGCTTTTACGGATAATTTTCCGTCTTTTATATAAAGCGCTATGGTCTTGCGCTTTGAACGTACAAGCGTGTATTCCGTCATTTCCAATCTATGGCTGCTCTGAATACGGTTTTCCGTTCATTACCTCCGCGAGCCTCGAAGTAAGAAGTATCATCAAAATTCTTCACTACAACTTCGTATTCGTTACCGGCTTTCATTTCGGACAAAAAATTGAAATCAAACGCTTTTATCGTGTGCGCGGCATAAAAATCAAATCCGCAACTGTTTACTACGATATCGGCGTATCTCGCGTTATTCATGTGACCGTTACGGTCAAGATCGGTTATATTCACAATACCACTACTTACGCTTTTAGAACAATCAGGCAAAGAATCTATATCCGCCAATTGCGGATTTCCGTCCGGAACGGCAAACTCAGGATTATATGCGGAATCGTCAAAGTCGAACAACGGCGCACATCTTCGTACTCGTTTGCTCTCGATATCCAGCACGCACCAACGGGACGTGCCGCGTATCAACAACTCTCCTTTACCGTCAAAAATATAATAATCCCTTAACGCATCGGCAATACCCGGCTTATGTGGAAACGTAGTTACGGTGATTTCTTCACCAAGCATAGGCGACCTCTCTATTACCGCGCTTAAACGGTTGAGCACCCAACACAAATTACGCTCCTTCATAGTCTCGTAACTTATTCCTATCTCGGCCGCATGCACCGTGGCAAGATCCTGGAAATACTCCATTATCGCGCTCGGCTTTATTCGTTCCATAAAATCGAATTCGTCGACCGCGGTAATTATTTTTCGACTGTGCGCCAGATAATTCTCCATCATTGCTTCGTAATACCATCGTAAATATTTTATTACGCTTATATTATACATTATCGACAATATTCTTGCAAATCTTTTACGCCTAAATAGAAAAATTACTATGCCGCAAATAGTATTCCAATTGACAAAACAATCAAAAAAGTTTACAATAATAATAGAATATTTTGTGGAGTGTGTATGGAAAACACAATACAAAGCGACCTTATAAGAGGGCATATAAATACAATAATATTGAAAGCTCTTTTTGACGGAGACAGATACGGTTACGATATAGTTCGAGAGATAGAACAAAAAAGCAGCGGGCAGTACAAATTAAAACAGCCCACGCTTTACAGTTGCCTTAAAAGACTCGAGATACAAGGTTTTATACGTTCGTATTGGGGCGCAAAGTCAAACGGCGGACGCAGAAAATATTTCACTCTGACCGATATGGGACGCGAACTTTTCATAAAAAACCAAACCGAATGGGAGTATTCGCGCACCGTTATAGACAAACTTATATCCGACCGCGAAGTCGACTTAAACGCCGCCCGTCCGTTGTATCAGGATAAAGAAGACGAAGATACGGTCGCATACGACGCATATTCTGAAAACGACGATAGCGAAGACGCAAACGAAAACACGGAAAATATTGTCGAAGAAGAAACCGCCGGTGAAAATGCCGAAGGCGCTTTCACCGTAGCCCCCGTAGAAGATACTCCCGCGTCTCAAAACATCACGTTTTCGGATACGACGGCGATAATGGACGAGCTGTTCCGTCGCCAAACCGAAACCGAGCAGGACTCGAGTTACGCCGACAAACTCATATCGGAAAAATACGTTTCCGACCGTACCGACAGCGGTATATCTTCGGAAGGCTATTTCCGCGACTTTTTCAACGCGGACGAAGCGTTTGGCGGAACAAACGAACAAGACCGGTATTCCGAACGACCCGAAATGCCGCAGCAGACCGAACAAGCGGAACAGCACAACTCCGAAGAATACGACATATATACCCCAAAACAAGTAAACGAAAATAAGACCGATAACATTTTTCTGGATTATCATACCGCTACTGTAGTACAGCCAAACGGAAACGCAATCATAGAACGCGAATACCGGAACATCTTGGGCGATTTCCTCAATCAAAGTTTTGTCGAAAGAAAGCCCGACGTTTCCCCTGTCGCAACCGATGAACAAAGAGTAAATTACGAAAACGTACAAAATCAATATACCGATAATATATCGACTTCTTACACCGAGGCGGACGATCGGCAAGCCGAATCGGAAAATGAAGATGAGTACGACACGTCGTACGATGACAACAGTTACGACTCCGAAAACAACTATGAGGAAGAACAGTTTGCCGCATATACCAACGACGCGGACGTAAACCGCAAACTCAACGACCTTACCGGAAAAGTCAGAGAAATGGGCGACAACGTCGTCATTAGGACCCATAACAACGCCGGTTCTAAACAATACAATAACGCTTACTACTATTATTCGAACAAGCTCATGATAGTCCATTACGGCATTTTGTTCGGGATAATGATGCTTGAAATTCTGTTTTCCGCCGTGTTTGTCAATTTGGTCCTCGGCAAAGGTCGAAGCACCGACAAATGGTTTTATATCGCAGCGGTCTTGACAGCGGTAGTTTTCCCCGTAATCGCATTTATCAAGAATTTTACCGCCCCGAATAAACGGAAACGAATAAATTTCAGTCTGAAAAATTCGCTTATTTACCGCCTGATAGTTACGGCTCAATGTTTCCTTATAATTTACTGCATGAACGTAATAGGCGGAATGCCCCTCGGTTTCAGTATGGATTTTGTGACTACGCTTCTTATGCCCGCTCTGTTATGCACAGGTTTCCCCGTCAGCGCGCTCGTATTCAACGCTTTATTCAAGTCGAAGAAGTTTGCGGCTGAACAGTAAAACGATTCTTATATTATAAATATCCACCCGCAAATCGGGTGGATATTTATTTGCGTCACAATTCTGTTTTTATTGCCGAGACGCCCCTCCGGCGTCTTCTCGTGAGTTCGGCGTTTTTTCCGTCGTTACGGGCACAGCGCCGGATATGCCCACGACATTATTTACAGGCAACGAAAATGCTATCCCCTGTCCGTCGGTTTTAAGTCCGGCCGACTTGTAAACGGCATGCAACACCTCGTCTTTGATATCGGCAGTTACAAGTATCATAACTATCTCTTTATCGGGCTGTATGGTGATGTGGAAAAATTCCTCGGCTTCTTTATTAGCCGTACCGCGCGCATGTATTACGGTGCCGCCGCGGGCTCCGACCTCTTTCGCGGCATCCATAACAATATCCGAAAATCCGGTGTTTACGATACACAATATAAGCTCGTGGGAATTATCCATATCTATTTGTTCTCCTTTACAGCCATTTTGTTGTTGCTCAAAAATCCGTAGATCAGCGTTCCTATAACGCTGGAAAACGGAATAGTAAAGGCTATTCCCTTTCCGTTTTTTATCGTGTTGAATTTATCTTGCAAAGCATTCAAAATATCGGCAACTTTGGCTTCCTGTATAACGCTGAAAATGACCACTTTATCGGAATCGGTCAAACCGATATAACTGCGCATCTGTTCGTCGGCTGTTCCATGGGCAAGCGCCAAAAATTGCATATTTACTTCCGCCGATTGTATAAGATCCAAATAGTATTCGGCTTTGTTACGTCCGACTATTGTGACCAAAAGTTCCAGTTTATTCTGTTTTACCGTATTGGCGTTGCCTTGTTTGTTTACATGTTTGGAAACGGCGTTTTTGATCTTTGTTTTTACTTCTTCCACCCGCTTTTTGCGGTTTTCTCTTATTCCGGCAATTTTGTTTTTAGCTTTTGTTTTTACGCTGTTCGCTTTTTCCGACATAACCGTTGCTCCTTATTCAAAATAAATGATTTGCTCGTCGTCGGCTGAAAGAATACGTTTCATAGTTATTTTTTGCCTTACTTTTGACGATATTACCGCCTTAAAGCCCAATATCTGTATTGTTATGAGCGGCGTCATTGCAACCATTGCCACCACTCCGAACGCCAAACTCAAAATACCGCTTTCGCCGGCAATCGTGGCGCATGCGCCTATCGCAAGCGGCAGAATAAAACTCGAAGTAAGCGGACCGCTGGCTACTCCGCCGGAGTCGAACGCGATCGCGGTATAGAGCTTTGGAACAAAAAACGAAAGCCCCAAAGACAACAGATATCCCGGCACCAGATAATACAAAACGGAAAAACCGCAGATTATACGTATTATAGAAAGCCCTATCGATATTCCGACGCCGATAGACAGCGCAAGCAACATTTGCAATTTTGTAACGCCGCCTCCGGTTATTTCCTCTACCTGCCTGTTAAGAACGTGCACGGCAGGCTCAGCCAGTACTACTACCATGCCCAGTATAAAGCCCAAAACTATAACAAGCGCCTTATTATGTTCGGCTATCTGTTGCCCGAGTTTGAACCCTACCGGCATAAAACCGACTTTAACGGCGGTAAGAAATACCAAAAGCCCCAAAAGAGTATATATGATACCGATCGCTATCTGCGCGAGCTTGCGCTTCGGCAATTTGAGGACCGTGAATTGCAGTATAGCGAAAAATACGACTATCAACGCGAGCGCTATGGATACCTCGCGCAAAGTACCCAGCAGCGTCCACCAAAAATCAGTTCCCAGATTCGCCGACATGGAATAATCGGGTAAATTATAACCGAGGTCTCCTTTTGTAGTAAGCGAAAGCAACATCACCGCTATCATCGGTCCGATTGAGCACAACGCTATAAGACCGAAACTGTTTTCGTTGGCGTTGCGTCCGCCTATAGTGTTTGCTATTCCGACGCCCAAAGCCATAATAAACGGCACCGTTATAGGCCCGGTGGTAACTCCGCCGGAATCGAACGCAAGAGGAATAAAATCAACTTTTCCGCAACCGATCATTATCGCGCAAAAAGCAAACAACATCATGTAAAAAAACATTAAAAGCGAAGAAAGGCTCTTTTTGAAAACTATCTTCATGATAGCTATAACCAAAAACAAGCCCACTCCCGCGCCTACGGTAACTATAAGTACCGTACTGTTCATCACGGCTTTTACCTGCTCCGCCAGCACCGAAAGATCGGGTTCGGCTACGGTTATCAAAACGCCCATCACAAAGCAGACCGAAAGCAATATTTTCAACTTTTTGGATTTTGTAAGCCCGCTGCCAACGTGCTCGCCCATCGGAGTCATGGCAAGATCGGCTCCGAGGTTAAAAAGACCGATACCCAGCACGAGGAATACAGCCGAAACGCCGAATACCGCGATCTCCAATACCGAAAGGTCGACAAGCGGCGTCAGCGAAATAATGAACACTATGAGCGTGATAGGCAATACCGACAACAGCGCTTCTTTTAGTTTTGCCAACAGTATTTTTGCCATATTGCTCTCCGTTTTATATAATAACGCTTTTTATTTTAACACGATATCTTTTTTAATGTCAAATAATTTGCGGTTTCGAGCGCAAAAGAGGGTCGAAACCGATACGGTTTTTCTCCTGTACGCATACATTGAAATTAGCGCAGTTCTTTATTATACACACGGAGAAACAAAGATGAACTTTTTAGAAAACATACCGACAGTATGGCTCGCCTTGGGCGCGTCGGTTTTTTGTTGGCTCATAACCGCTTTGGGAGCGTCGCTCGTATTCTTTTTCAAAAAAGCAAACGTACTTGTAATGAATATTTTAATGGGCTTTTCCGCAGGCGTAATGATAGCGGCGTCTTTTTGGTCTCTGCTTTCGCCCGCGATAGATCTAAGCCGCGAACTCGGATATATCGATTGGCTATTCCCCTGCATAGGATTCCTCGCAGGCGGGCTGTTCGTCATAGGAGTGTCAAAACTCCTTGATAAAAGCCTAGGCGCAAACGTCGAGACCAAAGCTCAGTCAAAACGACGAAGCATACTGCTTGTGACCTCCATTACGCTTCACAATATACCCGAGGGCATGAGCGTGGGCGTAGCGTTCGGAGCTATCGCCGCGGGAACTCCCGGCAGTACGCTGATAGGAGCGCTGACTCTGGCGCTGGGCATAGGGCTTCAAAACTTTCCCGAGGGCGCGTCGGTCGCGCTTCCTTTGCGACACGAGGGTTACAGCCGAACGAAATCGTTTCTTTTCGGGCAATTCAGCGGCATTGTAGAACCTTGCGCCGCAATGCTCGGATATTTTCTCTGCACGGCGATAAAAGCCGCTCTGCCTTTTTGTTTAGCCTTTTCGGCAGGAGCAATGATAGCCGTCGTCGCCAGCGAACTCATTCCCGAAGCGTGCAAGGAAAGCAAAAATTCCGCCGCCATAGGATGTATAGCAGGCTTTATAGTCATGATGTTAATGGACGTAGCTCTCGGATAAGAACCACGTCCGTAAAAATTTGTCATTCAATCTACGCCGATCGTTAAACGTTTATCTGCGCCGTAAGCCCCAAATACTTTTTATTGGCATTCAATACGGGATCTATTTCGGTACTTATAAATTTTTCGGTCTGTTCTTCCGCCCGTCCGGTAAAGTTCTCCGGTGCTAGTATACCGTCTATTTTACCGTGTATCGGCGCAAACGCCGGATCCTTTTTGATACGTTCTATAAGGTCGTTTTCCCTTCCCTCGGTCTTTACGAGTTTTGCGCTCTCCATAGAATGTTCGCGTATCTTTTCATGCAATTCCTGTCGATTGCCGCCGGCTTTAACGCACGCCATCAAAATTTCTTCGGTAGCCATAAACGGCAGTTCCGCCATGATATGTTTACGAATTATCTTATCGTAAACCACCATATTCTCGGAAATATTATTATACAGATTCAACACGCC
Source organism: uncultured bacterium (assembly GCA_949744905.1). Classification (GTDB taxonomy): domain Bacteria; phylum Bacillota; class Clostridia; order Christensenellales; family Pumilibacteraceae; genus Pumilibacter. The sequence goes on along the minus strand of CATKCE010000062.1, from coordinate 40,899 downwards.
GTCAAGCGCCAGAAAGGCTTGCGGCAACGTTATACGCTTGTTAGCGCTGTCGTCGAGTGTTCTTTCAAACCACTGCGTGCAAGCCGTCATGGCCTCGTTAACGGGCACAGAAACGACAAATCTGGCAAGAGCGCACATTCTTTCGCTACGCATGGGATTCCGCTTATACGCCATCGCCGAAGAACCTATCTGCGACTTTTCAAACGGCTCCTCCATTTCTTTCATATTTTGCAATATGCGCAAGTCGCCTGCAAACTTGTATGCGCTTTGCGCTATCATGCTGAGCACCGACGCAATATTGTAATCGAGTTTCCGGGGATATGTTTGACCGGTAACGCCGAACGATTTCGTAAGCCCCATTTTTTCGGTGACAAGTTTTTCAAGCTCGTCCACCTTAGCGCCGTCGCCTTCGAACAAACTGAGAAAACTGGCTTGCGTTCCTGTCGTGCCTTTGACTCCTCTTAGTTTGATGCCGTCTATAAGATGTTGTAAATTTTCATAATCAAGCAACAGATCCTGCATCCAAAGCGTCGCGCGCTTGCCGACCGTAGTCAACTGAGCCGGTTGCAGATGCGTGAACCCGAGCGCAGGCATTGCTTTGTAATGCAACGCAAACTTTTTAAGTTTGTCCATAACGGACACCAGTTTGCCTTTTACAAGCTCCAACGCTTCGCGCAGAATAAGTATTTCCGCGTTATCTGTAACAAAACAGCTCGTAGCCCCAAGATGTATTATAGGCATAGCCTCTTTTGCCTGCATGCCGAAAGCATATACGTGGCTCATCACGTCGTGGCGCACTTCTTTTTCACGCGCGACAGCCACGTCGTAATTTATATCGGACTTGTATTTTTTCATGGCGTCGATCTGTTTCTGTGTGATCGACAATCCGAGTTCTTTTTCACTTTCGGCAAGAGCTATCCAAAGTTCGCGCCAAAGCGTGAATTTTCTGTCGTCGGAAAAAATCGCCGCCATTTCTTTGGACGCGTATCGTGAAATAAGCGGATTCTCATAAATTTCGTGTTTCATTTTATAGAACTTCTCCTGTAACTGAAATAATTGTCTGCATTTTCAAAAAATATTTTCCGTATATCTTGTTCGGTATAGCCGAGATTTTCAAGCATATACCGCACCGACGCGAAATCTTTATAATCGCGTAATCCGTTTATAGGTTCCGTCCCGTAAAAATCGGTGCCTATGCTCGCCCCGTCCAGTCCGTATCGCTGCACAAATCCGTCGATCGTTTGTACGTAACTGACCGTATCGTTTCCGCCTATAAAGTCCCGTACGGCAGTCAGACCTATTATTCCGCCGCGCGATAAAATGATTTTTATCTGCCCGTCGGTCAAGTTACGGCAATGTCCGCACATACAATCAAGCCCAGTGTGGGAATTTATGAGCCGTTCGGCGACATCGGCGACTTTATAAAAACTTTTCCGGTTAAGATGCGCCGCGTCTACGGCTATATCCGCTTTGTTAAGACGCCGTATCACTTCTTTACCGAACTCTGTGAGACAACCGTCTCCCATTGCTCCGCCGGCAAGATGATTATCCGAATTGTGCGTAAGCCCGCAATATAACGGCTTATACTCGCATAAAGCGTTTATGTCACCGTCCGTCAAAAAGCCCAGATCTTCCACCGCGAACATTCCCGCGCTGCCGCCGAAATCGTCAAGCCCTTTTTTTATATACTCGACGGGTCTTTGAAGTTCGGTCGTCCAAAAGGCATATATTACGGAATCGGTGACCGAAAGCGCTTTGAGCCTGCGGTCGCGGACAGACATGTCGGATGTCGGCAGATCGTTGTGTAAATCGAATATCATATACGATATATATGACATCGATATGCAAAAAATGAAACTGCCGTACGCAATCTTACCGATATTTTACGCGACTTAATAATTATACAATATAAGTCGCAATTTGTAAACGTTTTTTATCAAATTGCCGAATACGGAAAACCGTGCAAATAAAAAGCGGCGCCCGCGGCGCCGCGATACATCGTTCTTGTTAATTATTTGTCTTCGCCGAGATCTTTGAGAAGATCCGCAAACGGATTATTAACGATATCCTCGTTCCATTGACTTCCGCCATCCTCGGCATCATGTTTGACAGCTTTACCGCGCTTGGGCTTCTTATCGGATTTGACTTCGCCGTCGGCGGTCTCGGATTTTGCAGTCTCTTTTTGCTCGTCGGGAGTGCAAGCCTTTATACTAAGCGTTATCTTGCGGGAAGCCTCGTCTGCCGCCAATATCATTACGTCGACTTCGTCGCCGACTTTAACGACTTCGTTTATATTTTTGACAAAACTGTGTGCCGCCTCGCTGACATGCACAAGTCCTTCCACACCCGTAGCCAATTCCACAAACGCGCCGAAAGGAACTATGCTTACTACTTTCCCGCGGCAAATACTTCCCACGGGATGCTCTTCAAGGCATTTTACAAACGGATGCGGTTGCAACTGCTTGTAACCGAGCGAAACTCTGCCCTTTTCACGGTCTACGCTGAGAACCAGAAAGTCATAACTTTCTCCTATGGTAAGGACTTCCTCTCCTTTCTTGATATTATTCCACGAAAGATCTACAATGTGCGCGAGACAGTCGAACCCGTCGACCGAAACGAACGCGCCGAAATTGGTAACGCGCTTTACTTTGCCGTTTACTATAACGTTGGGTTGAACGTTAGCCCAGAAAATGTCCTCGCGTTCTTTTCTTTCGGTCTCTATAACTTTTCTCTGCGAAGCTACGATCTTATGACGCTTTTCGTCGTCTTCGATCTCAAGCGCAGTAAGACGCAACTTTTTGCCTACGTATTGTTTAAGGTCTTTAACGAACCCTTCGCGTATCTGCGAAGCGGGAATAAATACGGTATACGTGCCGAGTTTTCCGAGCAGACCGCCCTTTGTCACTTTATCGGCAATAAGCTCGAAAACTGCGCCGTCGCGGATAGTCTCTACGATCTTATCGCCCTCTTTTATTTGGTCAACACGTTTTTTGGAAAGAAGTACGCATCCGCTCTCCTGATCCTGCTTGCTGATGATGATAGCTTCGATCTCGACGCCGACGGCATAATCGGCTGGATTATACTCGCCCTCTATAACGACTTCGTCTTTCGGCACAAGTCCGTCTTTTTTGCCACCGATATTCACGTGGATGCCCTTCTCGTCTGCGCCGATAACGGTACCCTTTACGCGCTTTCCTTCTTTGTAGTTGATGAGAGATTCTTCTACCGCGTCGATAAATTCCTGATTCTGAACCTCTTCAAACTGTTGACTCATATACTCTTTTACCTCCATGATCAACTCCGCCGGAGTTGACGCCCCAGCCGTAACGCCGATTACGGAAAAAGGGCTTAAATTTATATTTTGTAATTCGGCAGCGCATTGGACATGATAGCAATTTTCACACACTGCCGCGCAGATAGCGAATAATTCGTTAGTATTGGAACTTGCCTTGCTTCCTATGACCAGTACCGCGTCACAAAGCGACGCCAACTGCTTGGCTTCGCTTTGCCGCCTGATAGTAGTATAGCAAATTGTGTTAAAGATTTCAACTGTTTTTAACGGCAGTTTGACAATTTTTTTTATAATAGCGGAAAATTTTTCACTGTCAAGCGTAGTTTGCGCCACAACGCAAACTTTTTCGTAAGCGGTAAGTCCCGACAGATCGCTGTGCTCGTCGATTACAGTGCTGCCCGCGCACCAACCGCGTATTCCGACAACTTCCGGATGCGCCGCTTTTCCCACTATGACCGTATGGTAGCCTTTTGCGGACATTTCCCGCACTATATTGTGTATCTTTTTTACAAACGGACACGTGGCGTCTATCAGATTGAGCCCCATATCCTTCGCCTGCTCGTAAATACGCTCCGGGGCTCCGTGGCTTCTTAATATTAGAGTATCGCCCGCATTCAATCCGTCAAGCGTTTCCACGGCATCAACACCGGCTCTTTTTAACTTATCGATAACGTATTCGTTATTGATGATGTGTCCGTAAGTATAAGCGTTTCCGGTTTTTTCGGCTATTTCGACCGCGTTTTTAACGCCGAAACAAAACCCTTTGTTTTCAGCAAAGACAAGTTTCATGCGGCTTTTCTTACCTGTTGGCGCATATTTGCTTTGCGCGTCTTTTTATATGCCGAGTAATCTTTTCTCGCTTGCGCATTCATGCGTTTCTGCGTTCTCAAAAACTCCTTGCGCTCTTTTTTCTGCGTTTTCCACCGCTTTTCCGCAATAAAGACTTTCATGTCGTCGCGGGCTTTTTGCATGTGGAGGGCAACTTTATCGCTCGCAGCCGCAAGAGTTTCGCCGTCGAGAATCCCGCCGCCGAATTCCCTTAGGTCGAACGGCTCCCCGATATATATATAATTTTTTCTGAATAAACGTTCCTTCCGATATATCATCATGGGAACTATCGGCGCATTGCCTTTTATAGCAAGCAACGTCACGCCCCCTTTGACTTCCTGCATTGAATCGTCCTGCGATTTGTTGCGCGTTCCTTCCGGAAATATCGCAAGCCCGTCGCCGGCTTTAAGGGCGTTTACGCTTTCGCGTATCGCGCGCATATCGGCTTTACCGCGTTCTATGAATATCACGCCCAACATTCCCGCGAGTTTACATACGAGTTTATTTTTGCCTATCTCTTTTTTTGCGATAAAACGACGGTATCCCGGCACGTTAACGGCAAGCACAGGTATATCTTTCCAAGAAATGTGATTGCTTACCGAGATAAGCCGTTCGGAATCCGGCAAGTTGCGCGCGTTAAGCACTTTCGTGGGATACAATATTTTAAACGGCAGATAAAAAACACCGCGTATAAAACCGTAAAACTTTCTCATTGCTTTTTACCGTTTACTATATCAAGCATATATCCGGTCACTTCTTCTATGCTCATATCGGTCGTGTCGACTTCTATCGCGTCGCTCGCTTTTTTCAACGGGGCGAATTCACGGTGCGAATCGTTATAGTCGCGTTGTTCTATATCCTTTTTTATCCCTTCCAATGTACAATTCGCGCCTTTTAAGACAAGTTCGGCGTATCTTCTTTTGGCTCTTTCGTCCGACGTCGCCGTCAAAAAGAATTTCACTTCGGCGTTGGGCAATACGAAAGTTCCTATATCTCGTCCGTCCAATATAGTATCACGCTTACAAGCGATCTCCCGTTGCAATTCCACCATTTTAACGCGCACACACGGCAACGCCGAAACGTCGCTGGCGGCCTTGGAGACCCTGTGCTCGCGTATATTTTCGCTTACGTCGACACCGTCAAGATAAACTTTCTGTCCGCCGTTTTCGTAACGTACGTCTATCACAGTACGGTCGAGTTCCGCTTTTACGCGTTTTTCGTCGGTCACGTCTATTCCGCAATTCAACATTTTCAGCGCAACCGCACGGTACATAGCTCCGGTATCGAGATATAAAAATCCCAGAGCTCCCGCCAAACGTTTCGCTATAGTGCTTTTACCCGCTCCCGCGGGACCGTCAATCGCTATGTTCATAAATATACTCCGAAATTATTCCGCCAAATCAGGTCTCAAACCCGCCGCACCGCGCAAATATACGTGTCGCGATCTTTCACCCGACTCCGCGCATGCTATAGTCAACATAATACGGACGCACAAAGGTAACGCTCCGATAATGTCAGGCTCCGCGCAACTGAAAAGCGGCGCGTCCGTAAGCCCGCTTTCGCGCACCGCGCGCGCGGGATAAAACGACTTTATATCCTGCGTGGCGCTTATAATTATCGACACGCATTTTTTGGCGGCGCCGTCTATTTTATTGCGCGCAAACAGCTCTTTCACAAGTTCGACGGTTCTTCTTTCCACTTCTTCCCTGCAATCGCTGTCCAGCGTAGTCGCGCCTCTTACTGCTATTATGTCGAATACGGCCATTATTTTTCTCCTCATCCCGCCTTACTATCGTTTGTTACTGCGCTTGCCGCAGCGTAAGCAGTCGATAAAGCTATCTGAATATTGAAACCGCCGGTAAGAGCGTCCACGTCCGTGACTTCGCCGATAAAATACAGATTTTCGACAAGTTTGCTTTCCATTGTCTTCGGCGATAACTCTTTTGTATCCACTCCGCCGGACGTAACTACCGCATTTTCGAAACTGCCGAAACAATTAATATCGTATTTAAGATTTTTGACCGCGCGCACAAGTTCCAAACGCTCCGCTTTTGTGATAGCATTCGCCTTTTTTTCGCCGGATACTCCGCTCCCGACTATCACAGGCATTACCATAGCTTTGGGAAGAAGTCTGTCCAACGAATTCTTGAGCTGTTTACTTCCGCTTTCCGCAAAGTCGGAAGCTATCCTCTTGTCAAGCGTTTCTTCATCAAGAGCCGGTTTTAAGTCGATATACAGTTCCATCGGCAAAGGTTCCCGATTTATATAAGCCGACAGCCTCAATATCGAAGGTCCGCTCACCCCATCGTGTGTAAAAAGCATTTCGCCGAACTGGGAGTATGTTCTGCCTCCGCAAACAATACTTACGGACACGTTCTTCAAGGACAACCCCGCAAGTGCGGATACGTCCTGTTTAAGCCCCAGCGGCACAAGCGACGGCTTCGGAGATATCACTCTGTGTCCGAATTTTTCGGCGAATACGTATCCGTCTCCGGTACTGCCTGTCGCGGGATAACTTTTTCCGCCGCACGCTATCATAAGATATTTGCAACGATATTCGTTGTCGTCCGACAATACAGTAAAGCCCAAGTCGTTTTTATAAGTCCGTACGACGCGTTCGTTGAAACGAAAAACAACTCCGTTATCAACGGCGGTACGATATAACGCTTTGATTACGTCGCTGGACTTGTCCGAACAGGGAAAAACGCGGTTACCGCGTTCCGTTTTGGTCTTAACGCCAGACTTTTCCAAAAAGTCGATAGTATCCTGCGGAGAAAATCCGTATAAGCTTGAAAAAAGAAATTTGGAATTGTTTACAACGTTGTTCAAAAAATCCGACGGAGAACAATCGTTTGTTACGTTACATCTGCCTTTACCGGTAATATACAGTTTTTTACCCGGTTTTTCGTTCCGATCGACTACTGTCACGGACTTTCCTTTCACAAAGCAGGCAGCCATAAGCCCTGAAGCTCCCGCGCCCACTATCAATACGTCGGTATTTATTATCATGCGGCGTCACGTGTCACTGCCGCAAAGCAACTCTGCGGCGTCCATGTTTTTGAGTCTATTTAAACAGTCGTGATCGTTTCTGTCAAGTCGCAACGGCGTTATGGTGGCAAACCCGTTTTTTACAAGTTCCACGTCGCAGTCGTCATCGTTGCGGTCGTGGTCCACGGCAACGCCCTTTAACCGGACGCCGGAAGAATTTTCACACAAAACGAATTTATCGTTATACAAGTTGATACCCGCTTTTGTAAAAGCTATCCCCTTATACTCCGCCTTGACCGGATAATTTATATTCAATACCGTTTCGTAAGTTACCGGCAGATCCATTAACCCGCCGAGACATTCCCGCAAAAGTTTCGCGGCCTTTACGTAAAATACTTCGGGCGCGTTATGGGACGACAAACTTACCGCGATACCTCTGATACCCAAATAAGCCCCTTCGAACGCGGCGGATACGGTACCGCTGTACATGATATCCGAGCCGAGATTGGAACCGTTGTTTATTCCCGATATCACAACATCGGGACGACCGTCCAAAAGATGCAGTACTCCCAGCTTTACGCAGTCTGCCGGACTGCCCGACACAGCGTATCCGATATCGGTCTTACGGTAAAACAGATCGCTATGGATAGTGAGCGAATGACTGCTCGCGCTGCGTTCGCCGTCGGGCGCTACTACCGTACAATCGTGATACGGGCTCAATTCGTTATAAAGCGCCCGCAAACCGTCCGCCCCTATACCGTCGTCGTTTGTAAGCAATATCCTCATATCGGATGCACTTGCGAATTTTTTTGATAAATGGTATCGTCCGCTCCGTATTTTGCCGCTTTTCTGCGCTTAAAGAAAGGCAACGCAAGTTGCGGAAACAAAGCGTAAGTCAACACGTCCTCTTCCTGCTCGATATATTCGGCGATATCTTTACGGAAACTATCGAGTTCCGGCGCTATCCTGTCGGCGGGACGGCACGTTATCCTTTCGGCGTCGCCTATGATCTTTTTTATGACGGCGGCTTTCGGCTCGGACGGCAGTTTTCCGTATTCGCCCGTAAGCATTCCCTTAGTCTCTTTCGTTACCATTTTGTAACGTTCGCCGGTAACTACGTTAAGCACGGCCTGCGTACCGACTATTTGGCTTGACGGCGTTACCAATGGCGGATACCCGAGATCGGCGCGCACGCGCGGCACTTCCTGCAAAACATCAAGCAATTTATCCGATGCGCCCTGCTGCTTAAGCTGGCTTATAAGATTGCTGAGCATACCGCCGGGCACCTGATAAATAAGCGCGTTTACGTCCACTTTGAGCACCTGAGGGCTCAAAAAGCCGTCCGCCGTAAGTCTTTCGGCAACTTTTTTGAAGTATACAGTCAATTCGTTAAGAGCGGTAAGGTCTATGCCCGTGTCGTACTGCGTGCCTTTGAGAGTTGCGACAAACGATTCGGTCGCAGGCTGGCTCGTTCCGTTTCCCAACGGAGAAAGCGCGGTGTCGACTATGTCGCAACCCGCTTCTATAGCTTTGAGATTGGTCATATCGCCTATACCCGCGGTGTTATGGGTATGAAGATGAAGCGGTACGCTTACCTTTTCTTTGAGTCTTGCCACAAGTTCGTACGCGGTATAAGGCAACAACAGATTCGCCATATCTTTGATACAAATGATATCAGCGCCCATTTTTTCAAGCTCCGCCGCAAGATCGACAAAATACTCAACAGTATGCACTTCGCTTGTTGTATAGCTTATCGCAGCCTCCACCGTGCCGCCGTATTTTTTAGTACTGTCTATAGCCTGACGCATATTGCGAGGGTCGTTGAGCGCATCGAATATACGGATAATATCTATCCCGTTTTTGACGGACATTTCGCAGAATTTATCCACTACGTCGTCGGCATAATGTTTGTATCCGAGCAAATTTTGACCGCGCAAAAGCATTTGAAGTTTTGTATTGGGCAACGCTTTACGCAATCTGCGCAATCTGTCCCACGGATCTTCGTTAAGGTAGCGGAGACACGAATCGAAAGTCGCGCCGCCCCACGCCTCCAAAGCATAATAACCGACTTTATCGAGTTTGTCGCAAGCCGGCAACATCTCGTCTATCGTCATACGCGTCGCCGCCTGCGATTGATGGGCGTCGCGCAGAATTGTTTCCATGATCTTAACTTTTGCCATTATACACTCTCCTTTTCAAATGTAGCAGCCTATTACCAGGGTATAGCCAAAAGCACTCCGGCGGCTACGGCGCTTCCTATTACTCCCGCAACGTTGGGACCCATGGCGTGCATCAAAAGATAATTGTCCGAATCGTATCTCTGCCCTTCCTTTTGCGAAACGCGCGCCGCCATAGGAACAGCCGACACGCCCGCCGACCCGATAAGCGGATTTATCTTGCCGCCTGATATAACGTTCATTATCTTGGCTACGAGTATGCCTCCCACCGATCCGAAACAGAACGCTATCAATCCCAAAGCGATTATCATAAGCGTTTCAAGTTTAAGGAACGTGGGTCCTATCGCCTTTGCCCCGACCATCAGTCCGAGTATTATAGTGACGATATTAATAAGTTCGTTGCTCGCGGTCTTTGCAAGACGCTCGGTCACCGTGCTCTCTTTAAGCAGATTGCCAAGCATAAGACAACCGATAAGCGGCAATGCCTGCGGCAATATGAGAGCCACCAGACACACGACCACTATGGGAAAAATTATCTTTTCTCTTTTGGATACGGGACGCAACTGTTCCATGCGGATACTGCGCTCCTTTTTAGTCGTAAGCAAACGCATCAAAGGCGGTTGAATGGCAGGTATAAGCGCCATATAGCTGTATGCCGCTATCGCTATCGCCGGCAATAGATTCCCCACTTCGGGAAACAGCTTGCTAAGTTGTTGATTGAGATATATTGCCGTAGGTCCGTCCGCTCCGCCTATTATCGCTATAGACGCAGCTTCCGCCCCTTTGAAACCAAGCAGTACCGCGCCGAAAAACGTAATAAAAATTCCGAGTTGCGCGCCGGCGCCGATAAGCAAACTTTTCGGATTTGATATAAGCGGACCGAAGTCTGTCATTGCGCCGATCCCGAGGAATATGAGCGGAGGATATATCACCTTATCCACGCCCTGGTACAAATAATAAAACAGCCCGCCGGTCTCACCGTCCGGCAAAACATGGTTTTCCGCGGAATAGCCCTTAAAGAACAACACGTCCGAAGCTCCGGGAATGTTCACCATAAGCATACCGAAAGCTATCGGAAGCAACAAAAGCGGCTCGAATTTGCGCGCTATGGCAAGATAGAAAAGTACGAAAGATATAAGTATCATAACGTAGTTCTCCCATTCGCCCTGCACAAAGCCGGTGCTCTCCCATAGGCTTTTGAGCATATCAATTATGTTCATTGCACTTCTCCGTCAGTTGATGGATGCCAAAAGCGCGCCCGTTTCCACCGTATCTCCTTTTTTTACGGCGTAAGTTATCACGCCCCCTACCGGCGCGACTATATCGTTTTCCATTTTCATTGCTTCGAGCACCACTATCTTATCGCCCTTTTTAACGGTAGCGCCGCTGTTTACGGCAAGACCGAGAATAAGCCCTGGCATCGGTGCGTTTACTTTGGTGCCGCCGGCGGGAGCAGTAGCCGCGGGAGCGGGCGCTGATGCCGCCACCGGAGCCGCAACCGCGGGAGCAACGCCGTTTTCGGTCTCCTCAACTTCTACGGCGTAAGTTTTGCCGTTTACGGTCACATTGAATTTACGCATTTTTTTAATCCTCCCAAAAGAGATTTGATTTATTTCAGTTTTTTTATACTTTTTATCACAAACGGAGCTTTAACGATTTCTTCTTCATACATACACGCCAAAGCCGCGGTAATTGCGGCTATCAATTCGTCCGAATCATCGTCGCAACTAACAGCCGCATTATCCGTAACAGCTACGTTCTGCGTTTTTTTACCGATTTTGATACTGAAAACGGCCTTGAATATCCACAGTATACCCACCAAGACCGCAAGCACTGCAAATACTATCAAAAGTCCGAGCACGGCTATAAACGCCGCCTCGCCAAGCGGCATTTCAAAAGCCGCGACTATTAAAGTCGATGCAACCGTCATAATACCTTTTACTCCTTATCGAAATAAGTCTGCAATGCCGCAACCAGATACGGTCTCGACAAAGAAGGCTCTATAACGTTATCAAGATAGCCCTTTTTCGCAACTACGGGGGCAAGCAAATTTTCCTCGCTATACGCGGCGGCAAGTTTTTCGGCGGCTTTGTCTTTGTACTTTGCTTCCGATATTTCTTTGCCGTACAATAAGCGAGCGGCAACCTCTCCGCAAACGGTGCCTATTTTAGCGTCCGCCCACGCGACCGAATAGTCCACGTTGCTTTTTGCCGCAAAAGCCATATACCCGATGCCTATCGCGTCGCCATATATAAGAGCGAGTTTCGGCACGCTCAACCCGTTATAAGTAAACATCATATCGCTTACCGCTCTTACCGTAATTCCGTCGTTATCTATATCCGTATCTACTCCGTCGCAATTTACTATGTTTATTACCGGCATTGAAAACGATTCGCAAGTATTGAGAAGTTCGGTGATCTTTCCGGCGCCTCCGCCCGTAAGTTTTCCGTCGGTCGCGACAAACCCCACCGAAACGCCGCCAAGCCGCGCGAATCCGGTTTTTACGTTTGCGGAATATGCGTCGCGCACAAAAAGCGCGCTGCCTTTATCGAATATTTCACCTATTATTCCGTCGATTTTTTTAAGCGATGCCGTTTTTGCCGTACGGTTAGGGTCGTCGGCAGAATCGACGATCGGCTCCACGGTATAAGACAAAAACGTCGAAACGACATTTTTCATTTCTTTTTCGTTTTCGACGACATTCGTGATAACGTCGCATGTACGACTCAACGTTTTTCCGTTGCATATCTTAGCCGGATCGGCTTTCGTACCTCCGGCAAGAATCAGCGGACTCGACGTGGCTATCTGCGCGTTACCGTACGTCACGCACAAATCGGATACAGCGCAAAAGTAACTCGATAACCCGAAATCCGCGCCTTTTACCGCTACTATCGTGGGGACCGAGCCGTAAGCATCGGCAAGCGCGGAATATATTGCGGCATATCCTTCCATAGCGTCGATACCTTCGCTGAAACGCGCGCCGCAAGTATCCAATAAAGCGACTATCGGCAAACCGCCGCGCAACGACGCGTCTATAAGTTTAACGATCTTTTTTGAATTGGCTTTGCCTATGCTCCCTTTTAACACCGCGGGATTGGTGGCAAACAAACCTACGCGGATATCAGAAATATGGGCAAAGCCGCTGACGACTCCTTCGCCCACCGCTTCGCCCAGATCCGTATCACCGCAAATAAATTTGTCCGTTTCCACAAAAGAATTTTCGTCGACGATCGCCGAAATGGTCTTCATGACCTCTTTGGACGCCGTTTCCGCGTTTTTCGTCAGTTTGGAAAAAACCGCGTTGCTCATTTTTTTATGCCTCCGAAAATATTAATGGGACTAAAAGTCCAAAACTTCCACGATATTATTATAGCGTATGGCAAAAAAAAATACAAGCGATTATCGCTTGCATTTTCAATAAAATTTTATTGTTTGACGCTACCGTCATACCTTTTGAAGATATTCTATCTCAGTAGGTTTCAGCTCGCGCCATTCGCCGCGGCTGAGCCCCCCAAGTTTCAATTCGCCTATTCCAACGCGTTTAAGAAACACCACTTCCCTGTCTATAGATTCAAACATCCGGCGCACCTGACGGTTTCTTCCCTCGCTTATCACGACTTCCAACCTGGATATCCTGCCGTCGAAATCCAATAACGATATCCTGCAATGTTTGGTCTTCACGCCGTCCAATACGACTCCGCCGCGCAGTTTGTTGAGTTCGTCTTCGCTTATCTCGTTTTCCACCTTGGCTATATAAGTCTTTGTTATCTCGTTGCGCGGATGGGAAATGCGGTTGCACAGATCTCCGTCGGTAGTCATCAGCAATAACCCTTCTGTATCGTAATCGAGTCTGCCGACAGGAAAAATGCGCTTGCCGGAATATTTATTGCCCAACAGCTCCATCACCGTCTTTCGGCCTTTTTCGTCGCTGGTGGTTGTGATATAGCCTTTGGGCTTATTCAGGATTATATATATATGCTTGTGTATCGGCTCGGCGCGTTTACCGTCCACCGTAACGAGATCGCCGGCGTTGATCGTCGTCGACAAACTCGTAACGATTTTTCCGTTTACTTTTACTCTGCCGTCCGTGACCAGAGCTTCGCTTGCTCTGCGGCTTGCAAGCCCGCATTCCGCAAGATATTTATTTATTCTCAATTCCGCACCAGCTTTACAGGTATATTTACCAAGCCTCGATAAAGTCTTTTAATTTATCTCCGTAATCAAGACCTGCCACACTATCAATAGTATATAATTTTCCCGTAAAAAGCAACTGATTTTCAAGATATATTTCAAATTTTCCGCCGTCAGCGTCCTTAGTCACCGGAGCTTTCAATTCTTCCGCCGGCAATACCTTACAACTTATATTTTCCGATCCCCCTTTGCGCATCGGATAATAAAACTCGCCCTTACCGATTAGCCCGACGCTTCCCTTTTTACCGTCCGATACGACCGCGGAACTTTCGATACGCAGTCCGCTTATCACGTCGCGCATCTCAAACTCGTCAAAAGCCTTATCCATGAGCCGCGAACACTCTTCGAACATGGGACCGCAATCAAGCACGACCGCTATGACACGCATACCGTTGCGGGTCGCGCTCGATACGAGGCAACGCCCGGCTTTTTTGGTAAAACCGGTTTTAACGCCGTCTCCGCCCTCGTAAGTGGAAAGTATTTTGTTTTTGTTAACTATAACGCGCGGATAATCTCTTCCTTCCCACGGCATGGTATGCTTCTTTGTGGCGACTATTTTCGCAAACGTTTCGTTTTTATAAGCGTAAGCGGTTATCTTGGCCAGATCGTAAGCGGTGGTATAATGCGCGTCGTCATGTAAACCGTGCGGATTGACGAAACTACTGTTTTGCGCGCCGGCTTTACGCGCCGTTTCGTTCATGAGCGTCGCAAAATCCTCTATTGAACCTCCCACAGTTATCGCAAGAGCTTCCGCGCAGTCGTTGCCGGATTGAAGCATCAAGCCGTACAAAAGGTCGATTATCTTGACCTTTTCTCCGCGTTGCAGATATATAGACGAGCCTTCCACTCCCACAGCTTTATCGGGGACCGTAACGCATTTTTCTATGTCTTCGCAATTTTCCAAAACGGTTATCGCCGTACAAATCTTGGTCGTGCTCGCCATCGGTCTGCGCGCGTTTTCGGATTTACCGTACAAAAGCCGCCCCGTAGTGCTCTCAATGACCGCCGCGCACCTTGCCGAAGTCTCTACCGCAGAATCGGCGCCCGCGGACTGCAGCACCGGAAACAATACGAGCGCCGCCAACAAAAGCACAAAACACCATATTGTCGAACGGGCCGTTTTCATTTTTTATCCTTGCTTCCCGAATCCAACAGACTGTCAACAACGTCGGGAATAAGATTCAATATTTTATCGAACGGATTTTTATCGTCCATTTTGATTATCTTCACGCTTTTGCCGTCGCTCACCAAAAAACCGATCGGCGAAACCGATACCGCCGCGCCGCTTCCTCCGGCAAACGGATATTCGGAAAGATTTTGTTGCGCAATATCGCTGTACTCGCCGCCGCCGGTCAAAAATCCCATTGTGACTTTACTCAACGGTATTATGCTTACTCCGTCCTCGGTCGTGACGGGATTTCCCACCACGGTATCAGCGTCCACCAAAGTGCGTATCTTGGTAAAAGCGGTGTCCATTACACGTTCTACGGGATGTTCGTTATTCTGTACGATCATATTTTAGCTGTCTCCTTTCTATTTCCGAAGTCGGCTTTTTTGATAAGATTGCCGACCAAGCTAACAATAATATCTGCAATAGATATACCTATTATGCCTATAAAATCCGCATGTATCACGTCGCGGTTGTATACGGGCGTAAAAGACTCGGTTATCTTCATGCTGTACCTGCACTTTACCGGGGCGAGAAAAGCGTAAAACAACACGCGGAGCGTTTGCAGTACGCCCACCGTAAAAAATGCGTCGTTGGTTTTTCCCACGGTAAAATGCGCCGATATCTTTTCCACCAAAATATCGCTCATAGCGGGATTGCGAAGCATTGCGGCGACGGATTTTTTATCCTGCGGGTCGTTGTTCAAGTGTATTTTGCCCTCTTTTTTGCCGTGCTCGACAACCAAGTTGTTGCTGTTGTTCTCGTCGTGTTCAAAGTGTATTCTGGCTTTGAATATTCTAATACCGAAAACATACAACTTGATAAAACCGTCGTTTCCGAAAAAGTCAAGATAAAAATTCACTCCGACCCGAACGTATGCCGCAACCAGATTCAGTATCAAAATGCACACAGACAAAAAGACCAACATATCGATGTTAGTCTTTTTCGGTATCGCCGTTTTTATTTACGGTTTGTTATTCGATTTTTTGCAGATCGGTCTCGGCTTCGAGAAAATCGGGAGTTTCTTCATCCGGCAATTCGAATTCGTTGTACAAACTCACTTCTTCCGGCCGAGTCTTGCCGCCTTCCTCCAATACCTTTATGCTTGCAAGCAACTGTTCGTAATCCGGCAACTGTTCTATGCTCTCTATTTGGAAACGCTTCAAAAACGCGTCGGTAGTTCCGAATAGCAACGGCTTTCCCACAACGTCTTTTCTTCCTACTACTTCGATAAGATTGTGCTTCAAAAGCACCTGTACGGCATAATCGCAATTTACGCCTCGTATCTGCTCTATCTCGAGACGCGTAACCGGCTGCTTATAAGCGATTATCGCCACCGTTTCCAAAGCCGCGTTACTAAGTTCCTTTTCTTTTATCGGATTTAATACGCTGGCTACCACGTCGGCATAAGCCGGATTAGATCCGAACTGGATCTTGCCGTTGTAATTCAATAAGTGTATTCCGCATTTACCGCCGTATTTCTTTTTGAGACGGGCGACAGATTGTTTTACCTCGCTGTTTTGCAACTCGAGCAAGTCGACGATCTCGGATACTCCTATCCCGTCTCCCGATACAAATAACAACGCCTCTATTATTTCATCAAGCAATTCTATTTCCATAGCTTCCCTCTACGGCGTCAAGCCGTTTTCTTCAATAATATCTCTCCGAAAGTTTCTCTTTGTTCCGCTTTTACAAACTGCAATTTCAGCAACTCCAAAAGCGCCTGAAACGTAGTTATGATTTCGCTTTTGGAATAGTCGTCCTCGAAAAGCTCGTCAAAAGTGGCGGTGTCGCGCAACAACATGAAATCTTTTATATGAGACATTTTTTCCGCCACCGTAAATCGGTCGAGCGTAATATGTCTTTCCTTACGAGTAATGCTGCGTTTTTCCATTTTGAGAAACATTTTCTGCAAAGCGTTCATAAGCCCGTCCATAGTCATATCTTTAAGAACAAATCTCGGCTCTCCCACGCTTGCGTCCGGCTGTCGGAAATGAATACCTACTGTTTCCTGCTCCTTCATCTTTTGGCACGCCTCTTTGTACAGCTTGTATTCTTCCAACCGCTGTATTAGCTGTTTTTCCGAGTCTTCTTCTTCGGGGATCTCCTCCTGCGGCTTCGGCAACAACGATTTCGATTTTATCTCTATCAGCCACGCCGCCATCTCTATAAATTCGGATGCGTTTTCAAGGTCGACTTCTTTTATTTCGTTTATATACTCTATGTACTGCTCCGTTATCTGCGAAACGAAAATATCTTTTATCTGTATCTTGGCGGCTTTTATCAAATGCAACAACAAATCGAGCGGACCCTCGAATGCCTCCAATTTTATCCTGTACGAAGTCTCGCTGTATTCCGCGTCTTCCGATAATACAGCGTTATCGCCCGTTATTATGCAGTTATCTTTTTCGGTAACCATAATGTCAGAATATCAACCCCCAGAAACTTCCGAAGAGACTACGCAAAAGCCCGGAGAAAAACGAAATATACATGCCGAGCGGATCGAGCCAATACGGCAGATGGAATATATCCACAAGAATGCTAACGCCGACAAGCGCCAGTAAGATGTACTGACCGAATTTACGGAAAAACTGCACGACGCGGTTATTATACCGTGTAAACGCTTCGATCACACGGAAGCCGTCCAAAGGATGTATCGGCAAAAGATTAAAAAAGAACAGTCCCAGATTTATCGATATCATATAATAAAAGAAAGTGTAAAAATACACAAGCACGTTTTCGCCGCCCGGAAATTTGATCATGAGCCAACCGAATAAATACAGCAGTCCCGACGACAAAAAAGCCAGAATAAGATTGATTGTCACTCCCGCGATCGCAACCGTAAAAATGCCCTTTTTTTGATGACGGAAGTTATACGGATTTACCGGCACCGGTTTAGCGTATCCGAAGCCCACAGTCATAAGCATAAAAAATCCTATAATATCGAAATGCGCAAGCGGATTGAGAGTAAGGCGTCCGTTGACTTTTGCCGTAGCGTCGCCGTTCCATAAAGCAACGTAACCGTGGGCAAGTTCGTGCAGTATCATCGATATCAGCACGACCAACGCCACCAAAAGTATATCCGCAATGTTAAAGCCGGAATATATCACTTATTGTTTTCTCCCAAACGCAACGGAACAACGTCGCGTGAAATAATATCGTCGTAGCTTTGCGGACGAACAATATATTCGCTCTCGCCGTTATTTACCAAAATCACCGGGGGTACGGGATTGCGGTTATAATTGCCTGCCATCGAATAATTGTAAGCGCCGGTAGTGAACACCGCCAAAATATCGCCAGAACGCGCTTGCGGAAGTTCTATATTTTCTATAAGCAGATCGCCGCTTTCGCAACATTTTCCTGCCACCGTAACGGTTTCCACAGCTGTATCCGTTGCTCGATTTGCAAGCACCGCATCGTATTTGCTCTGGTATAACGCGTAACGAGGGTTTTCGAACATACCGCCGTCAACGGCAATGTACTTGCGTATGCCCGCGATATCCTTGATAGCCCCTACAGTATATAACGTTATTCCGGCCTCGCCGACAATAGAACGCCCGGGCTCGAATACAAGTTTCGGCGCGACTATCTTCTTTAAGGATATACACTCTTTCAACTTCGTTATAACGGCGTCGACGTATTGATAAGGTTTCAAGGGTTTGTCATCCGAAGTATAAGTTACTCCGTAACCTCCACCGAGATTGAGTTCGGAAACGGTTATGCCATCGCGCGCAAGCGACGCAATAAAATCCGTCATCTTCTCAACGGCAAGTTCGAACGGTTTAAGTTCGAATATCTGCGAGCCTATATGGCAGTGCAGACCGGTAAATTCCAGATTGCTTTTCCCTCGGATAGTTTTTATGATTTCGGTCGCCGCGCCGCCGGAAACGGAAAACCCGAATTTACTGTCGGGACGCGTCGTCTGTATAAACCTGTGGGTGTGGGCGTCTATGCCGGGATTTACCCGCACCAATACCTTTTGCTTTTTGTCGTATTCGCATGCAACGGCGTTAAGCAATTCAATTTCATATTCGGAATCAACGACTACCGCATGCACACCCTCGCGCACCGCAAAATCGAGTTCCTCGCGGGATTTATTATTACCGTGAAAATAAATATCCGAGGCGCTCATTCCACCCTTTAACGCAGTGTACAATTCGCCTCCGGAAACCACGTCGGCTCCCAGTCCTTCGCTTTTTACTATATTATATATCGCCAATGTCGAAAACGCTTTCGACGCGAACACTATTTTGGAATCGGGATACTTTTCAGACAACAGCCGCGTATAATCGCGGCATACATTGCGTATATACGCTTCATCCATAACGTAAAGCGGAGTCGAATATTTTGCGGCAAGATCGACCGTGTCCGCGCCGCCTATCTCCAAGTGTCCGAGAGCGTTTATTTTCAAAGTATCGCGAAGTTTCATTGCACTATGATAACATTTTATCGCATGCAAGTCAATCGATTTGATATCGGGTCAACGGCGCGCTATGGCTTCTCCGTCGTACACTTTATATACAAAATTGCCGAATTCCGCGCAACTGAATTGATAACGCGGGACTTCTCCGAGATAACCCGACGGCATATTCGTAAGATAAACTCTGTCCGGCGCATAGTCGAGATACATAAAACACCTTATAACAGGCGCGGCGTCTATGACATGCGTCGGAACGGAAACGTAACGCGAAGAATAGCCCACTGTAAGCACCGACAAACCGTCCGCAAACGAATAAGAATATCCTGCATGCCGGTCACCGTATCCAACCGCGCTTATCCTCTCAAAGTCGGTCTCCTCAAACGCATAAAAACGTTTATATCGTCCCAAAGCGGCAAGCCCCGCGCTTTCTATGTTATCTATCGGACACGCTATCTTGCCCACCGAATGCTCGGAGGTAAGACCGGCAAGCCCTTTACCTACGCTTTCCGTCAATTTGTTTACAGCGATAAAATCGATCTTACGTATGCCGTTTGTTTTAAGCGCGGTACGCAAAGCCGGAATATCTTTACAATCTCCCGCAACCGTAACCTTATCGTCTACAAAAACCGAAGTCACGTCGCCGTAACCGTTGACAGGAATAACGGAATACTTTATACTCGCCGAAATATTTAAAGTAGCAATCGTCGGCGCCGCCACAGAGACTGCGCAAAGCGCTAATATACAAAGCGATACGGTACGCTTATACCTCGGCAACATGAAAAATCCGCTTGCGGCAAAATACAAAGGAAACAACACAAACAGCCCGATGTTTGAATTTACGTACAAACTGTTAAGAGGCAAATATTCCACGGTCCCCGATATTATATCCGCAAACGCGAAACCGCTTGCGCATAATCTCGGCAACATATTAAGATCTAACAACAACATAAGCGGCGAAACGATGACAAACAATACAAACGTCGCCGATAGCAACGGAATAAGCAACAGATTATATAATACGGAATACGTGCTAAACGATCCGAAAAAATAAGCGTATACGGGAAATATGCCTATATGCACCGATGCAGTAAGTGATATCGGAGCCGATAAAATTTTCGGAAAACGTATTTTTCGCAAAGCGGAATCAAAAGTTTTGAAAAACAACACCGCGCCGAATACCGCCGAAAAACTCAACAAAAATCCTACTTCGAACAATAAAAAAGGCTCAAACGCCAAAATAAGCGAAAATGCCGCCGAAACCGAACTTAAAGCGTCTTTTTGCCTACCGTTTACCATAGTAAGCAGTCCTATTACACACATAACACCTGCTCTAAGCACCGAAGCGGGCAATCCGACGAAAAACGCATATAACGCAAGCAATACCGTTATCACGATAACTCTTGCAATTTTCGAGACCTTCATCCTGCGCAATATAAAGTCGAACACCGCAACTATGATACCAACGTGCAACCCCGATACCGCAAGCACGTGTCCGATCCCAGCTAATCCGTATATGCGCGTAGTAGCCGAATCGAGTTCGCTCTTATCGCCGGTAAGCATGCAGTACGCTATAGATCCGTACCTGTCTCCGCACGCAAGCCGCAACTTTTTATACAGCTTTGACTTTACTCCCGCGATACCCGTTCCGGTCGACTTTTTTATACTGTCGGCGCTAAGTTCGGAATAAATTTTGTAACGAATATTTTTGCGGTACGCGTTACCGTTTACTATACCGCCGTCTATAAGTTCTACGGGATACAGCCTTCCCGAAACCTCAATTTTATCCGATACCGATATCATGTCCGCAAACACGTCGTTTTCAAATACGACCTGTATTTCGCCGCGCGCTTTTTCGCCGTTTACGCGGACGTTTTTTATTGTCGCGCTCACCGCCGTACCGTCGTCACGCGTTGCGATAGCATCCACTTCTCCGCTCACATCGCACGTCTTGTCAAGCGGAACGCCGTTTGAATAATGAAGTCCCAGCCTCGCTCCGAACGAAACGCAAGTGATCGCCCCGAATATGATACACAATACAAAAGCGGCAAAAAGTTTTTCTTTCCGCTTTTTACCGCTTAATACGCATACCGTAACCAAACCCAACAGATATACCGAACCTGCGGTTATCCCTGTATAAAGATTATAGTTTGCCAGACATAGAATAAAAATCGTCAGCAATTCGTTAACTGCGACTACCAACATTATGCGCAGATTAACTATACGCCGCATTGATTTTTCTCCTCTGTATAAAACATACCGCTCAGTAATTTCGTTTACGTTCGGACGCGTTACGTTCTTCCAAAACACCCAAAACATCCGATAGCGAAATTCCCCTGTCGTTCATAAGCACAAACGTATGGTAATACAAGTCGGCAAGTTCGCATGCAAGCTCGTTTTTATCGCCTTTCATGGCGGCTATGATACTTTCCGATGCTTCCTCGCCAATCTTTTTGCAGATTTTTTCAACGCCTTTATTCAAAAGATAGTTCGTATACGAACCCTCAACGGGATGGAGGCGTCGGTCTTCGATTATATCCGCGTCTTTACGTAAAACCGACATATTCGGCACTTTCTCGAATTCCTTGATAGTGGTAAAAAAGCAACTGCGCTCGCCGGTGTGGCACGCCGCGCCGGTTTGCACCACGCGCAACAATACGGAATCGGCGTCGCAATCGGTAAGCACTTCAACAACCCTTTGAAAATGCCCGCTGGTCTCGCCTTTAAGCCAGAGTTTTTTTCGGCTACGACTGAAATAATGGGCTTTACCAGTTGCCAAAGTCTTATCGAGCGCCTCTTTATTCATATAAGCTTGCATCAGTATTTCGTTTGTGACGGCATCCACCGCTATCGCCACTACAAGACCGTCGGAATTGAATTTTATATCCACGTTTTACTCCTTTGCAACAAACAAAGCATCCGGTAAAGAAATTTTATTTTCGTACAATGCTTTCCCGAGTATCGCGCCGTACATATCCGCTTTTTTCAGTGCTTTTATATCGTCTATCGAACTTACGCCGCCGCTTGCAATGACTTCGAGTTTCGTCTCGCGCGCCATGATACCGCAAGCCGCAACGTTCACTCCCGTCAGAGCGCCGTCCCTTGCAATATCTGTATACACAGTATATCGAACGCCGGCTTTATACATTTCTTTTCCAAGACTCACTGGAGTAGTCTCCGACTCTGTCAACCAACCGTTTGTGGCCGCATGTCCGTTCTTTACGTCTATTCCGCACACTATCCGCTCACAACCGAATTCCCGCACCGCCGAACGAACCGTGTCTGGGTCTTCACAACAAACGGTACCCATGACCACGCGCGTTATACCTGCGGACAATCGCG
The DNA here is from genome assembly GCA_949744905.1 of uncultured bacterium. GTDB lineage: Bacteria > Bacillota > Clostridia > Christensenellales > Pumilibacteraceae > Pumilibacter. The sequence goes on along the minus strand of CATKCE010000062.1, from coordinate 18,496 downwards.
CCTCCACATCGGCAAGCGAACGCACTCCGCCTCCAGTCTGTATCGGTATACGCACCGCGCGCGCTATCTCCGAAATACATTGCAGGTTTTCGCTCTTTCCGCTTTTTGCGGCATTAAGATCCACTATATGTAAATATTGCGCACCGGCCTCTCTCCACTTAAACGCCGTTTCCACGGGCGAACCGTATTTGGTAACGCGGTTATAGTCGCCGTATAAAAGCCTCACGCATTCGCCGTTCAATAGATCTATCGCAGGAAAAAGTATCATTCAAGCACGCCCTTACTGCTTAAAACCGTGTCTCCGCAAACTTTTACCGCATCTCCGAGGGCATGGGCAAACGACTTGAACACCGCCTCGGCGATATGGTGGAGATTGGTTCCGTACATTACCTCGGTATGCAATGTAAGCATACCGTAAGAACAAACTGCGCGGAAAAATTCCTCAACAAGTTCGGCGTCGAACTCTCCTATCTTGCCTCTCAAACCGTTGCAGTTAAAAACGCAGCAAGGTCTGCCGCTCATGTCTATCACAGTACGCGCAAGCGTTTCATCCATTGGAATATACGATACCGCGTACCGTCTTATACCTTTTTTATCGCCGAGAAGCTCGTGCAGCAATTTCCCCATGACTATGCCCACATCTTCAACGGAATGGTGCCCGTCGACTTTCAGGTCGCCTTTAACGTTAACTTCGAGATCTATTCCCGAATGGCACGCAAAAAGTTCCAACATGTGGTCGAAGAATCCGATCCCAGTAGAAACGGAATATTTTCCGCTACCGTCAAGATCCATCTTGATACTGATCTGCGTTTCTTTTGTTTTTCGCTCGGTTTGTCCGGCTCTCATATTATTTGCTCCTTTCCGCTTCTAACGCGTATGGAATTCGCATGCGCCCGCAAGCCTTCCGCCTCGGCGAGCAAAACTATATCGTTTGCGGCGGCTGCAAGCGACCGCTCGTCGTATTTTACCAAACTTATTTTTTTTATATAATTGTCAACGCCCAACGCGGAACAGAAACGCGCCGTGCCCGACGTGGGCAAAACATGGTTTGTTCCCGCATAATAATCTCCCAGCGGCTCCGGCGAATAGTTACCCATAAATACAGCGCCGGCATTCACTATTTTATCAAGATATTTCTCCGGGTTCTGTACGCACAACTCCAAATGTTCCGGCGCTACCTTATTGGCTATCTTTATCGCTTCGTCGATATTGTGGGCAACCACTATACTTCCGTAATTTTCAAGAGATTTACGCGCTATCACGGCTTTCGGCAATTTTTCGAGCTGCCGTTCCGTTTCCGCCTGCACTTTTTCGGCCAGTTCCGCGCTGTCAGTAACAAGCAGGCTCATGGCAAGTTCGTCATGTTCGGCCTGCGACAACAAATCGGCGGCAACATAACTGACGTTTGCCGTTTTGTCGGCTACTATCAGTATTTCGCTCGGACCGGCGATCATGTCGATACCCGCCGCACCGTAAATTTCGCGTTTTGCAAGTGCCACGTAAATATTACCGGGCCCGCTTATTACGCTTACTTTCGGTATGCTCTCGGTGCCGTAAGCCATAGCCGCAACAGCTTGCGCGCCGCCTACTTTATATATTTTTCGTATGCCGCATTCGGCCGCCGCAACCAGCGTCAAAGGATTCAAACCGTTCCCGGCGGGAGTTGTCATTATTATTTCCGGAACTCCGGCTACGACAGCGGGCAAAGCGCACATGAGTACCGAACTCGGATAAGACGCCTTACCGCCGGGCACATATAATCCCGCACGTTCTACAGGACGGTACATTATACCCGTCGTTATACCGTTTGCGGTCACTATATCGTCGGTTCTTTTTTGACGCTTATGGAACGACAAAATATTTTCTTTGGCTCTACGCAATGCCGCGACAGTTTCTTCGGGCACGGCGGCGTAAGCCTCGTCTATCTCTTTATCGGTCACAGCCACCGAAAAAGCGTCTATATTTATTTTATCGAATTTTTCCGTGTAAGTAAACAACGCCTTATCGCCGTTGATACGAACGTCGTTCAATATGTTTTTTACAGTCTCACGGATATTTTCCATATCGAGCTGACTGCGCCCGAATATGCGCCCCAGATCTCCGTCTCCTTTCAAAACAGGTATCATTTACATTCCTCTTTGTCTATAACTTCCGAAATTTTCGCTATAAGCGGCATTATTTCGTCTTTACGCGTTTTTAACGACACTTTATTTACGACCAACCGAGCCGAAAGTCTGCATATTTCTTCCAGCACGACAAGACCGTTGGCTTCAAGCGTTTTTCCGCTTTCCACAATATCCACAATCACGTCGGTAAGGCCTATGACGGGTCCCAGTTCGACTGAGCCGGTAAGTTTTACGATATCTACGTCCACGCCTTTCGAGGCGTAAAAATCTTTTGCCACGTTTACGTATTTGCTCGCAACGCGCAAATTATTTTGCGTGATACTGTCTTTTCTCTCTTTAAAACCCGCCACGCACATTTTGCATGCTCCGAATTTCAAATCGAGCATTTCATATATATCCTTGCTTTCCTCCAAAAGAGTGTCCTTTCCGACAACGCCTATGTCGGCGGCTCCGCGTTCTATATAAGTGGGCACGTCGGCAGGTTTTACGAATATGAATCTGTATTTATTTTCGGCGTCGAAAAGTACCAATTTGCGGGTGTCGGCTTTCAACGGTCCGCAATTTATACCGCATTTTTCCAGTATTTCCACGGTTTTTTCGGCAAGCCTGCCTTTTGCCAAAGCAACGGTTATTTGCCGCATTCTTTTATACCGCCTTTTACATATTCGACTTTACCGCCGCTTATCACAAATGCGTTTTTTATACCGGCGGAGTTACAATATCCGACCAAAGCGTCGCGACTGTCAAAAAAGCACTTCTCGACCTTTGCCCCGCCGTTTCTAAGTTTTGACACAAATCCGTACTCGAAAGCGTGATCTTTACCGTCGGATATATAGGCGTATCCAGACCTTCCGCACGGAACAAGTTTTCCTTCTTTTTCAAGCGCGATCAAAAGACGCTTTACTCCTATCGAAAAGCCGACGGCAGGGAGAGTTATACCGAACGCGCTGCACAAACCGTCGTATCGCCCTCCGTCCAGAATAGGCAATCCGAGTTGCGAAGAAAAACCTTTAAGCACCATTCCCGTGTAATAATCCCCGCGTAAAAGGCCGAGATCCACCGAAACATATTTATCCAGTCCCGCCGCCTTTAATGCCGCAAGGATATTTTCAAGGTCGTCGAGAGCCCGATTGCTCTTAACGTTTACCACGCCTTTTCTTGCTTTTGATATGACTTCGCTGTCTCCGAACAGAGTAGGCAACATCATAAATTGCGCCACATATTTATCGGCGACGTTTTTTCCGCTTAAAAACATTTCCATGCCAAGCATATCTTTTTTATTTATAAGCGACCTTAGCTCTCCGGCGTCTTTTTCGCAAAGTCCCGCTTCGCCCGCTATGCCGTTGAAATAGCCGACTTGTCCTATTTCAAGCATAAAATCGGTAAGTCCGGCGGCAAGCAGACTCTCTATTGCAACCGTAAGTATCTCTATATCGCCCGCGTTTCCGCTATTGCCGAGCAATTCCACTCCCGCCTGCGGAAATTCGCGGCTCCTTGCGGTTGTGGGATCGGATATATATTCGTAACTGTTTTCGAGATAATATACTTTATTTATGTTCTCGGCGTCGAATTTAGTCGCCGCCATTCTGCAAATCTGTAGCGTAGGATCCGAGCGCAATATCAAAAGACTACCGTCGCTGTCCGTCATTTTGAATGTTTTATTTTGAGAGGCGCGGCTCAAAACCTCATCGTAAGCGTCAAAATATTCTATCGCCGGCGTGCCTACACGCAAAAAACCGTGACGCGAAAATACGTTTCCGAGCTTTTCCTGCGTCAGTTCTTTATTATAACATTCTTGCGGCATATAGTCCTGCACGCCGAACGGAAGTCTTATATTTTTCACGCTAATTACCTTTTGTATTTTATATACGTATACTTAAATATTATAGAACGGCGGCGGCGGTTTTGTCAAGCCATTAGTTGAGAGTAATGGCTCTTACGTATTGCTCCGTACCGGCGGTCAAAGAATTTTTCAGTTTCATATAAGCATCCGCGTCTTTAAGCGTGGCATCGGCAACAGCCTTTGCCTCGGCAATCAATCCGGCGTCGATTTTTACCGGCAATTCGTCCGTATCGCCGTGCTGGCGCGTGCCGATAAAATCTCCCGCGCCGCGTTGCTCGAAATCATACTCCGACAATTCGTAGCCGTCACGGCATTTACAGAAAAACTTTATCCGCTCAGGAACATCTCCGTCGAGCGGCAAAAAACAATAGCTGTGTTTGTCTCCGCGCCCGACCCTGCCGCGCAACTGATGCAACTGACTCAATCCGTACCGTTCGGGATTAAAAATAATAATATTAGCGGCGTTAGGTACGTCGATGCCCACTTCTATAACGGTTGTCGCCACTAATATTCGGATATTGCCGCAAACAAACTCATCCATAACTGCCGATTTTTCCGAGTCTTTCATTTTTCCGTGTAAAAGTCCGATATTCACAGCGCGGTATTCAGCCGTAAGTTTTTCATACACTTCGACCGCCGACGCCAGTCCCTCGTCCTCATCGCTCTCTATACGCGGACACACTACGTACGCCTGTTCTCCCTGCTCAGCTCTGCGGGCAAGATAATCGAACATACCTCCGTATTTTGCCGCCGGTACGACGGCGGTATCTATACCCGGTCTGCCGGACGGCAAAGCGCGTATGAACGACTGCTCCAATTCTCCGTACATACACAAAGCCAACGTTCTCGGTATGGGGGTAGCCGTCATTACCAGAGTATCCGCCGAGGGAGCCTTGTCCTCGAGATTTCCGCGCTGGTTTACACCGAACCGTTGCTGTTCGTCGGTTATGACAAGCGCAAGTTTATTAAAAACAACGTCGTCGCCGATAAGCGCATGCGTTCCTATAACGACGTCGACTGTCTTGTTGCGTATATTGAAGAGAACTTCGTCCCGCTCGCGTTTTGACAGACTGCCGCACAAAAGCGCGCATTTTACGCCGTATCTTTCCAAAAGCTCTATCGCCGTTTTATAATGCTGTACAGCCAATATTTCAGTGGGTGCCATAAGCACGCTTTGATATCCGTTCAAAAAAGCAAAATACATGGATAAAAGCGCTACAATTGTTTTTCCGCAACCCACGTCGCCCTGCAAAAGTCTGTTCATCGGAACATCGCCGCGCAACGAACGCACTATATCGCGCAATGCCGATATCTGCCCGTCGGTAAGAGCAAACGGCAATTTATCGACGGCGTTTTCAAGTGCGGCGTCGCCAACGGGATAAGCAAACTTTTTGTCTCCTCTCCGCAACGATTTCACCAAAGAAAACATGCCGAGCGTGTATCCCAGTTTTTCCAGCGAAAGCGCGCGTGCCGCTTTGCCCGCTTCCTCCATTGTTTCGGGACGGTGCGCCGCCGTAAACGCTTTTCCGAGAGACGGCATACCGTATTCGGCGCGCACTTTTTCCGGAATATATCCGCGTATCTCCGTGCGAGACAACAACAGATCGATCGCGTCGTTAACGACGTTTTGCGGTACGCCGGGAATGCTCCGGTACATGGGAACTATACGTCGACCGTCGGGATGTATGAGGACAGGCGCGGTAACGGAAATTTTGTTGCGAAATTTTTTGACTTTTCCCGTTACGCAAACCGTTTTACCTACGCCCAACGCGTTTTTTACATACTTTTGATTAAACCATACCGCCTCTATATCGCCGTAACGAGTCGTTTTGAGAATAACTTTCGTCATACGAAGCCCTTTACGCAAAAACGTTACCGCCGGCTCGGCGTCAACCGTACCGCATACCGTAAATTCGTCGCCGTTACTTAATTTTTCCATGCAATCCGAGGCATCGAGATCGACATATTTGTACGGAAAATGCAACAACAAATCAAGCGGACTGTTAAAACCCGCCGACCGCAGTTTTTCTATACGGCTCTTTCCCATTCCTTTTATGTCTTCAAATTTCAATATCTTTTCCCGATATAAAAAAGGAGCGGATAAACCGCCCCGGATAAATTTTTGCGACTATTCCAACGAAACTATATAATAGTACAGCGGCTGTCCTCCGTAATGGATATCGACGTCGCAACGGTTGTATTTTTCCGACAACTCGCGCGCTATCGCGTTTGCTTCGTCCTCCTTTACTTCGTTTCCGAAATATAAAGTTATATTGCTTACGGAATTATCCATCATCTTGTCCACCAACTGCGTAGTCACGTTTTCCACTTTTTCACCCTTGGCGACTATCGATTTTGAATCGATACCTATGATATCGCCCTCTTTGAGGTCGAAGTTATCTATCTGCGAACTGCGCACGGCATACGTCACCATACCTGTCTTAACGCCCGACATCGCTTCGTTCATATTGGCGAGATTATTATCGAGCGTGTCTTCCGGATTGAATGCCAGCACCGCCGACAAGCCCTGCGGTATATCCTTTGTGGGAATAATATGGAGATTGTGCTTGGTAAGCACTTTTGCCTGCTCCGCGGCCAGAATGATATTTTTATTGTTGGGGAAAACGAACACGTCTTTTGCCGGCACGGCATCGCACGCCTTGGCAATGTCCTCGGCGCTGGGATTCATCGTCTGCCCCCCCTCTATAACATTGTCGACAAGCAGATCCCTGAAAATATCGGTAAGCCCGTCACCGGCGCATACCGCAACAAGCCCGTAAGGTTTCAAGTCCTGCTTTTTGCGCGCTATAAGCTCGCGGTTCTGCTCCAACATGTTTTCTATCTTTACACGGTCAATCTCGCCGAGTTCCAACGCGTAAGTAAGCACAACGCCCGGCTCGTTTGAATGCACGTGCACTTTTACCATATTGAGATCGCCTATGACGAGCACGCAGTCGCCGATAGTCATAAGATTCTCGCGGAAACGGTCGATATCGGCTTCGGTAGTCTTTTTATTGAGATGGACGATAAAAAATTCCGTGCAGTATCCGAACTCTATCTCCGCAAGATCGTTATAATCGAAATGCGCCTGTTCGTCGTACATACTGCCGCCCGACACCGCGTTTATATTGTCGTCAAACGCGATGTTGGAATCTTCCTGACCGATTATCGCATGGTAAAAACCTGTGAATATTATCAAAAGTCCTCTACCGCCGGCATCCACTACGCCCGCCTTTTTAAGCACGGGAAGCATTTCCGGCGTCTGTTTGAGCATTTCCTCTCCGGCGGCGATTATGCTTTCGAAAAATTCCGATATCTCTATGCTCTTTTTGGTAACGGTTTTGGCTTGCTCGCTCATAGCGCGCACGACCGTCAAAATAGTCCCTTCTTTGGGCTTTGTAACGGCTTTATAAGCTATTTCGGTACCCGACGCAAGCGCTTTTGCCAGCGTCTTTGCGGTTATCTCCTGAGACTGTGCGAGCACCGTAGTCATGCCTTTAAGTATCTGGCTCAATATAACGCCGCTGTTTCCGCGGGCTCCGCGCAAAGCTCCTTTACTTAGCGCGTCGCTGAGAGCGTCTATTCCGTTTGAGGGACAATTTGTTACTTCTTTTGCCGCCGACAACATAGTGAGCGACATATTCGTGCCGGTATCTCCGTCGGGTACAGGAAATACGTTAAGCGAGTCTACATGTTCTTTATTGGAATCGAGCAACTTTGCACCGTTTAATATCATCTTACGCAGAGTCGCGCCGTTTATTGATTTCTGCATTTTATCCTCCATCTCATGCCGATTACGGGACAGTGGAAAGCGCAACGCAAAACATTACGCATAATCATTCGTAATTTTGTTGTAGGTCTTAAACTCTTATTCCTACCACATTGACGTTTATTGTATCTACGACCATTCCCGTAAATCTTTCAATATCATATTTAACTGATTTTTTCAGTGATTGCGCAACGGCATCTATGGATACGCCGTATTTGATTATCACATACAAATCGATAAAAATACGGTCTCCGCTCGTAAGTACACGAACGCCGCGCGAAAGTCTTTGACGCTTGAACAGATCCGCCAAACTGTCGGATAACCTCTTAGACACAAGGTCGACGATCCCGTAGCATTCAAGCGCGGTATTGCCCGCAACCTGCGCAATCGCCTCCTCCGTTATCGTTATCCTACCGTATGCATTGGCAGTATTTACACTCAACAGCAAGCCTCCGCTTAAATATATGTATCCACGACATATATTTTAACCCATATAAATGTTTTTTGCAAGAGTTTTCTCAATAATTTTGAAAATTGTGCGTTATTTTGTTAAAAATCGTGGGTAATTCGATTGCTTTCTTTGTAAAATTGTGATATTATTTTAAGGCAAGTAAAAATATCGCGCCCGGGAGGTGTAAAATACAATGAGCAGAGTTTGCGTAATTTGCGGTAAAGGTAAGGTAAGCGGCAACAATGTAAGCCATTCCAACCGCCACACTAAACGTACTTTCAGCGCCAACGTTCACAAAGTAAAGATCGAAATAGACGGAAAGGAATCCAGCGAATACGTTTGTACGCGTTGTCTTCGTACAAATAAAAATTCCGTTAACTGAAACAAATCATAAAACAGCCGTCCGGAAGTCCGGACGGCTGTTTTTGTATGTAGCCTTTTTAGTTATCACAATTCCTTCTGCTTACGGTTTCTGCAAAAAATCAATCTGAGAAATCCCGACAAAAATCTCGGCGCTTTAACGCATACGATCCGCATATCTACCTCCCTTGTTGAACAAAGACCAACGCCGCTCCGTCGTCTATACCGATCTCTATACGTTCCGATACGCTCAAATTCGATACGCCCATAATGAAATCGTCTTTTTCTATGCCTTCGAATCTGTTCATCGTATAGTCGCAAAGCGCATACTTCAGTCCCTTTGTATACAATATATGCACACTGTCGGTAAAGGGTACCAATGAAACTATCGCGCCCTTTTTTACATTTGAAACAAAAGACGTATTTATCATATACGTTGAAAACTCGCCGCGCATCACGGCGGAAACGCCACTTTTAAGGGCAAGCGCAAGCAACATATAATTACTTTCTTCCATGTCCGGCCTGCCGCCGTATGCGCCGAAAATCTCTATATCGTCTATGCCGCGGGATATCATTTCTTTTAACGCCAAAAATCCGTCGGTAAAATCTTTTTCCGATGGAAAAGATATCTTTTCGCAACTGACGTCCACTATATCTTCGTCTATCGAATCGAAATCCCCGACCACGGCATCCGGCAAAAATACCCGCGACACGTACGAGTATGCGCCGTCGGTACAGTACACCGAAGCGCCGCCGCGTTTTGCGACCTGCGCGCCAATAAGCGCGTCCGTATCCGGCGGAGCGCCGTTTAGAAACAAAACGCCCTTTTTCATAATGCGTGGAATCCGTTTATTACCGCGGCGGGATCCTGCGCGGAAAACAACGTATTGCCGGCGACCAAAACGTCTGCGCCGGCCCTAACTATCGCCTCCGCGTTATCTGCGGTTATGCCCCCGTCCACTTCGAGCAAAGCGCCGCTACCAGTCTCGACCCGCAGTTTTTTGAGTTCGGACATGCGTCCAAGCGACTTTTCGATAAATTTCTGACCGCCGAACCCCGGATAAACGCTCATAAGCAATACTATGTCGCATATAGGAAAACATTCGCGCAATACTTGCACGGGAGTATCGGGACTTATCACGGCTCCGCACTTGACTCCGCGTTTCTTTATCTTCTCCAAGGTTGGTATAAGGATGTCCGTAGCCTCGTAATGTATTGTCAGCCAATCCGCTCCGGCATCAATAAAGCGCTCGACATATCGTTCGGGACAGTCTATCATCAAATGAACGTCAAGCGGAAGTTTTGTCTTTTTTTTGATATCCGCGATCATTTTGAAACCGAACGTGATATTAGGAACGAAAATTCCGTCCATCACGTCGCAATGCACGACGTCCGCCCCGCACTTATCCATGCGCTCGACCTCCTCGTTCATCCTGCCGAAATCCGCGCTTAAAATAGACGGCGCAACCATTACGTTATTTTTTTTCGTTTGCATATCTCCAAGATCTCCGATGAGTATTTTGTTTTTTCAGTTCGTCCATGATGGAAAGATATCTTTCGTACCGGCTCGCGTTCAATCCGCCGTCTTCGACGGCTTTTTTTACGGCGCAATCCGGCTCGATAGTGTGCGAGCACATTCTGTATCTGCAATTGTCGGCAAGTTCCACGTATTCTCCGTAATACAAATGAAGGTCCGACGGCAATATGTCGTTTATATCCAACGCCGCAAAACCCGGCGTATCGGCCACGAAAGTATTATCTCCAAGCGGGATTATCTCCACGTCGGTAGTAGTGTTTTTGCCCTTTTGCGTTTTTTCGCTGACTCCGCCCACCTCGCGGTTTATGCCGCATACGGCATTTATTATGGAAGTTTTACCCACCGCCGACTGCCCGGCAAAACAAGTGAACCGCCCCTGCAAAACTCCTATCAGTTTGTCCGTATCTCCGCGCGCTGCGCAAACTTCTATCAAGTCGTCGACAACGCTCCCGTATTGCGCTTTTATTTCTTCATGATAACCGTCCGGAACTATATCGGTCTTATTCACGCATATCACCGTGCGGATACCGACATGGCGCGCGTTTATTATAAGTTTGTCCACATTCGAAAACTCGGTTTCGGGTATCGGAGCCACGGTTATAACTATTTGTTCAACGTTTGCTATAGGAGGACGCACCATACGGCACGTGCGAGGCAATATGGACGACAACACGTATTCTCCGCCGGAATCGTCCAAAACCACAATATCGCCCGGTAGCGGCAAAACGTCTCTTTTCACCTTTTTGCGCGACTTGACGAATACGACCGAGTTGCCGGTATCCACCGCAAAACGGTCGGACAATATTTTTATCACCCTACCTTTTTGCAATGTAACTTCTCCTGAGTTGTCCGCACGCGCCGCCTATATCGTTGCCGAAAGAACGTCTTATCGTTGCCGATACGTTCATTTCCTCTAATTTTTTACAAAAACGTTGAGCTTCCGCCTCCGTACATCCCGCCATTCCCTTTTCTTTTACGTAATTCAAACGTATAAGATTGACGTGGCAAGGATATCCTCTTGTCAATTCGCGCAAGCGTTTACAATCGAAAAAACTCATATTCCTGCCTTTTACCAAGGCATACTCGAAAATAACGCGTCTGCCGGTTTTTTCAAAATAATATTTTACCGCATCGATAACTTCGCCGAGACCGTATTTATTGGCAATCGGCATAAGTTCCCGTCGGGTCTCGTCGGTAGTGGCATGCAACGACAACGACAATGTCACCCCGTACCCATCGTCGGCGAGCTTACGGATATTTTCGACTATCCCGCAAGTAGAAAGCGAGATCGACCTCATACCGATATTAAACGTATTTTTATCGGTGATAAGTCTTAAAAATTTCGTCACGTTGTCGTAGTTGTCAAGCGGTTCTCCGCTTCCCATCAGCACCAGATTGGATATCTTCCTATCGGTTACCGAGCCTCCGAAAAATTTGTTTACCGCTACTACCTGGGCGACTATTTCTCCCGCGGTAAGGTTGCGGACCAAGCCGCCTATGCCGGAAGCGCAGAACGAACATCCCATGCGGCATCCGGCCTGCGTGGATACGCACAAAGTATTGCCGTAAGAATGCGGCATATACACGCCCTCTATTATATTGCCGTCTGAATACCGGTACAAAAATTTTACCGACCCGTCGGAAGACTCGTAATGCTCTTGTATAACAAGCGGCTGCGCGACATATCCGCATGAAAGCACAGTCCTGAGATCCGCGGGCAGATTTGTCATATCGTCGAACTCCGCGCCGCAGTACAGCCATTTCATGATCTGGCCGGCGCGGAAAGACGGTTGTCCTAACCCCGCAACAATTTCTTTTAATTCGTCTATACTGTTATCAAGCAAAATTTCCGGCACGTTCAGTTACTCCGATCTGTTTTTTTCATGACGGCGACAAAAAAACCGTCTGTACCGTTGATATGCGGAAACAAATTTATTTTATCAGTCATGTCTGCGTTAAACGGATCACGCACTTTTTCGCTTGCAAATCTGCGGTCGGACTTCAAAAATTTATCTACGATGTCTTCGTTTTCGCATTTAAGCACAGTACAAGTGGAATAACATAACCGCCCTCCGGGTTTGACGTATCGGCTTGCCGTCTCCAAAATACCGTATTGCAAGGACGTAAGAGCAGATATATCCTTTTCGGAACGGTTGAAAAGTATATCGGGTTTAGAACCGGCCACACCGATACCGCTGCACGGCACGTCGCAAACAACGAGGTCGAATTGGTTCTCCCACTCCGGACGAAACTTCGAGGCATCATTCACCTCGGTTTTCACCCTTACATCGCAACGGAAAGCGTATTTACGTATCAATTCGACACGGTGCTTATGTATGTCGCACGCGGTGACGGCGGCTCCGGTAAGCGAAGCCATCAATACCGCTTTTCCGCCGGGAGCCGCGCAAACGTCGAGAATATTCTCCGGCGACAAACCGTATAAATATGCGTTTACTGCCGCAACCGACGCCGCCGACTGCACGACATAATCGTCTTTGTCGGCAACTTTTATAAAATCACGCGACACATAATACCCGAATCCGCTGTCGACAAGTAACGCTCCGTCGTCACCCGACATATATTTTCCGTACTTTGCAATAAACTTATCCTTTGAAATGACTCCCGTATTAACTCGAATATGCGTTTTATGTTGCGGCACATAAGAAAGCATGTCCCGCACAAAATCGTAACCGCGCTCGCCGACAAGTAATCGGCACAGCCACAACGGATAACCGTACTCAACCGACAGCCGTTCTATGCTACCTAATGCAGGAAGCTTAGGCGGAGCGAAGTTTCTCAAAGCGGAATTGACAAAACCCGACGCGCCGCTTTTCCCGACGCTTTTGCATAATTTTACGATATTGTCCACTACCGCATAAGCAGGGATATTCATTTTCTCCAACATGTAATAGCCCATTTTTACCAACACGGCAATCGGTTTTTTCGGTTTTTGAGACGCAAATCCGGCAAGCACGTATTCGTAATAAATATTGCGTTCAAGCACTCCGTAAAAAAGTTTTGTTATGTACGGCTTATCCGATTCCCCGCAGTCGCGTAAAACCGAATTAAGCTCTATGGACGCATAGGCGTTATCGCGGAATACTTTCATAAGCAAATCGTAACATATTTTGTTCCCGGCCTCAGACATTTTTCAATACGCTGCCTTCGGCAATCTTTTTGCCACGCACAAATTCATCAGCCCGCAAAACTTTTTTTCCGGGCAACTGCACGGAAGTAAGCCGCACGCTACCCTTACCGCACGCTATAAACAAGCCGTCGTCGCGCACAAAAATACCGCCGGCCTCTCCGATATCGTCCGCACGCTCCTCGGCGGAATATATTTTAAGCATTGCTCCGTCAAGATACGAAAACGCTATCGGCCAGGGATTAAAAGCTCTTATCTTACACATTATTTCATGCGCCGGACGCGTCCAATCGATAAGGCCGTCGGCTTTTACTATCTTTTTGCAATACGTGGCTTTACTGTCGTTTTGACGCTCCGCCGTTATCTTTCCGCTTACGTAATCGGGTAAAACTTCTGTAAGAAGTTTTGCGCCCGCGCGGGATAACTTTGCCGACAGTCCGTCGGTCGTATCGCTTTTATCTATACCCACTTTTACGCTTGCAAGCATGTCTCCGGTGTCCATGCCGACATCGGTCTTCATTATGGTAACGCCGGTTTCGGTCTCTCCGCATAGTATAGCCGATTGCACCGGCGAACTTCCGCGGTACTTGGGAAGCAAAGACGCATGCACATTAAGCACGCCGTATTTCGGCACTGCAAGCAACTCCTTACTGAGTATCTGACCGTACGCCGCGGTTACCATAACTTCGGGCGCAAGTTCAGCTATTGCATCGACGTTTAACGAAACTTTATCGAATTGCAGACAATCAAATCCTTTGCCGAGCGCATACTCCTTTACGGGAGAGTGCATAAGATTGCCCTTTTTGTCTTTCTCACGGTCCGGTTGCGATACCACAGCCGCTATTTCGTGCCCTGCGCAAACAAGCGCGTCCAGCACAGGCACGGCAAACTGCGGAGTTCCCATAAACACTATGCGCATTTACTCCTCCTCTTGTTCAATCTTATCTATAAAGAGAATGCCGTCCAGATGGTCTATCTCATGAGAAAACGCGCAGGCGGCGTACCCTTCGACTTTATACAGTTTTGTTTCTCCGAAACGATCCTGCGCCTGCACGGTCATCTTTTTCGGGCGCGCGACTATTCCGCTCCTACCGGGGCAACTCAAACAACCTTCGGCGCCGCGCTGTATACCTTTTGCTTTCAAGATTACGGGATTTACAAGTTCGTACCTGGTCATACCGTCTACCGATACCACGCAAACGCGACGCAATATGCCGATCTGAGGCGCGGCAAGTCCCACGCCGTCGGCTTTAAACATCGTATCGAACATATCGTCTATCAACACTCCGAGAGAATCGTTAAACTCCGTGACCTCTTTAGCCTTGGTCCTAAGAACTTCGTCTCCCACTTTTACTATTTCGCGTATAGCCATTTTTACACCTCTTTAACTCATATTGCTCGGATTTATCTCTACAAAACACGAAGTTTTGTTATTCGCGTGGCTGTCGGTTATCTTGTATATAGACTGTATCAGCCTGTCGAAGTCGCGCGTAATGCGGGCGACTATCTGCACTCGGTATTTATCCTGTATTTTTTTTACCGGAGATTTCATTGCCGACAGATATGCGAAACACTTTTCGTTATCGCGCGCAAGAGCGTTTATATCGTCGAAATCAGCTTTAAGAACGTCAAAAGCCTCTTTTTCGGAATCTGCGGTTATCAGCACGCGGACTATTTTGGAAAACGGAGGATATTTTGTCACCTCGCGCAGATTGCATTCCTTTTCGTAAAAGCCGGTATAATCGTTTCGCACAGCCAGTCTGTATACGTAATGATTGGGAGTATAGGTCTGCAATACGACGTGTCCGGGCTTTTTATCGCGTCCCGCTCTGCCGGCCACTTGAGTTATAAGCTGAAAAGTCCTTTCCGTTGCCCTATAATCGGCAAAATGCAAACTCATATCGGCGTCCACGATGCCCACAAGAGTAACGTCCGGAAAATCGTGTCCTTTTGCTATCATCTGCGTACCTACCAATATGTCGGCTTCCTTTGCTCCGAATCTCCGCAGGATATCGAGATGCGCGTCTTTGTTTTGCGTTGTATCGTTGTCCATTCGCAAAACTCTTTTATCGGGAAACATCGCGGACAATTGCTCCGCAACTTTTTGAGTGCCTATGTAGCCTTGACGCAAATGCGTACCGTGACACTGCGGACACGCGTCGAGCGGACGGTAACGGTTATTGCAATAATGGCACTTCAAAAGATCTTCGTCACGGTGATAGACAAGCGAAACGTCGCAACGCTCGCACTTTGCCACATACCCGCACGAGCGGCACATCACAAACGAGGCATAGCCGCGCCTGTTTATAAAAATAATAGCTTGATTGCCCGCCGCCATGCAATCTTCGAGTTCGGCAATCAAACGACGCGAAAAAAAGCCGTTATTGCCGACGCGCAATTCATCGCACATGTTTATTATTTCTATATCCGGCAATTGCCTTCCGGAAATTCGCTCGCGCATTTCAAGCAGTTCGTATTCGCCGCATTTCGCCTTATAATACGATTCTACCGAGGGAGTCGCGCTTCCCATGAGTAAACCGCAATTATTGTACTTTGCACGGAACGCCGCGACTTCAAGCGTGGCGTAGCGTGGATTACTGTCGGACACGTAACTGGGATCGTGCTCTTCGTCTATTATTATCAGCCCCAGATTTGTAAGCGGCGCGAATATAGCCGAACGCGCGCCGACAGCCACGCGGGCTTCGCCGCACAGAAGTCTGCGCCATTCGTCGAACCGTTCGCCCGCGCTGAGCCCGCTGTGCAATATCGCAACGCTGTCGCCGAATCGCGCTCTGAAATTTTTTAGCACCTGTGGAGTGAGCGAAATTTCAGGTTCGAGCATTATAGCGGTCTTGCCTTTGGATAACGCGTCGGATATACACCGCATGTAAACTTCGGTTTTGCCGCTACCTGTCACTCCGTGCAATAAAAACGTTTTGCAACCGCTCTCGGTCACCGCTTTTACAGCCTCTTTTTGAGCCGACGTAAGAGCGACCTCCTTAGCTTTACCTACTATATCCGAATACGGCGTACGGCGAGAGGACTTCTCAAAACATGTAAAAACGCCGCGTTCAATAAGGTTTCGGAGCGCCGCGGCGGAAAATTCCCGCCCGAGATATGCGGTATCGGCCTCTCCTTTATTCGAAACGTAATCGAAGATCTCTTGTTGCGCCTTTGCTCCCGCGCGAATAAACTCCGCGGGTTCAACGCCGATAAAATCGTCTGATACGCGGACGCATCTCTTTTTAAGCTCTTTTATTCGTCCGCCGCGCATCTGCGAAGGAATAAACAATCTAAGCGCGTCTACTATACGAAGATTATACCGCTCGCACATGTAACGCATGAGGTCGAGCATTTCTTCGCATATCACAGGCCGGTCATCCAATACGGTTACTATATCTTTTAATTTATCGGAACTTACGGACGTAGTATCTTTTATTCCGATAACGTATCCTTCTATAGTGCGTTTGCCGAAAGGTACAGAGACCCTGCTTCCCTTTTTTACCTCGTCTCCGCAAAACGAATAATCGAATATGCGGTCGACTTCGGAATTCGAGATGTCTACTATTACTTCCGCTATCATTTACAATCGGGACAATTTATCCAAAATCACGGCGGCTAGCTCGGATTTGAGTATTTTATCGGTACGTATGATCGAGTCCCGCGTGATGATCGACGCGATATTTGTATCGCAACCGAATCCCGCGCCGTCGGTGAGCACGTTGTTGGCAACGACCATATCCGCCTTTTTAGACGCGAGTTTTTTGCGGGCGTTGGATTCCAGCTCTTCGGTCTCCGCGCAAAATATCACAAGTTTCCTCGAGCCTTTCAGCTTACCGACCTCCGCCGCGATATCGGGATTCTTTTTAAGCGGCAACGAAAACGAGCCGTCCTTTATTTTTGACGGCGACACGCTTTCCGGCGAATAGTCCGCGGGAGCCGCCGCTTTTATTATATAATCGGCTTGCTCCATATTATTCAATACGGCTTGCCGCATTTGAGCGGTGGTTTCAACCGTTACAGTTTTTACAAAAGAAGCGGGCTTTACCGCGGCGGGAGTCGCAATATATATGACCTGCGCTCCGAGTTTTACCGCGGCGTCGGCTATCGCCGCGCCCATTTTCCCGCTGGAACGGTTTCCTATATACCTTACGGGGTCTATAGGTTCGCGAGTTCCGCCGGAAGTCACAAGCACCGTTTTGCCGGAATAAGGTCCGGCAGGCGCGAGCACGGACACAATGCGCTCGAATATCACGTTCGGCTCCGCCATGCGTCCTTTGCCGCTGTCGCCGCAAGCGAGATAACCTTCGTCGCCGTCAACGAATATTACGCCGCGCTTTTTCAGCGTGTCCACGTTGGCTGTATATGCGGCGCTGGTCAACATGCCCGTATTCATTGCCGGCGCCAACATTACCGGCGCCTTGGTCGCCATAAGCGTAGTGGACAAAAAGTCGTCGGCTATTCCGCACGCGAGTTTACCGGCAAGATTAGCGGTACAGGGCGCGACAACGAAAATATCCGATTTTTTCGCAAGCGAAATATGCTCGATCTCCCATTCATGGTCACGATCGAACATATCCGTCACCGCGCGGTTACCGCTCAAAGCCTCGAACGTCAACGGAGCGACAAACTCGGCGGCGTGTTCGGTCATTACGACGTGAACATCCGCGCCGGACTTACGCAACAGGCTGACGAGTTCGCAGGACTTGTACGCGGCGATGCCGCCGGTAACGCCCACAGTTACCGTTTTTCCCGCAAGGCTCAATCAGTCGTCCTCGTATCTTGCTTCTACTGTGCCGTCGTACACTTCGTGCGCCGCAAGCGATACGGCGCGCAGGTTTTCGGCTTCCAACATTTCGGCTTTCTTATCGAGCAAATGGCGGGCACGTTTAGTTATTAAACATACGAGCGCGTATTTGCAACCAACTTTGTCTACGACTTTGTCAATAGGCGGATCGATCATCATAATATTATTTCTCCGTTTTTTCGGTATTTAACATATTTTCTATTTTTGCCGTATTGCGCGATATTTTACAACGCTCCGCGTTGATTATATCCGTCACCCGGCGAGTCGCGTCTTCGACGTTATCGTTAAATACGATGTAGTCGAAACATTTATACTGCGCGAGTTCGGCGCGCGCGCTTCCTATACGCGTAGCCAGACTTTCTTCGCTCTCGGTGCCTCTGCCGCGCAGTCGACTTTCAAGTATCTCGAACGACGGCGGCATCAAGAATATCGAAACGCACTCGGGATATTTTGTCTCG
>CATKCE010000061.1 GCA_949744905.1 uncultured bacterium | reverse complement strand
GGTTCGCGCTCGGCGGCATTGACAATAAAGGTGTCCACTCTCTCACGCGGAGAAAGTTTTACCGCCGTCGGAAATCCCGCTCCTCCCATGCCGACTATCCCGCAATCGGCTATACGCTTTATTATTTCCGCCGAGCTCGGGTCGGAAAGCGGCTCGAGTTTGACTTCATCGTACTTGCCGTCGTTTTTTATTATAACGTGTGTTGCGTGTCCGTTGGCGGTAACGCGTTTTTCAATGCCGATCACTTCTCCGGAAACGGAAGAAAAAACGGAGGCGGAAATATTGCCGTCCGCATCCCCTATCTTTTGCCCCGCTTTTACATGGTCGCCTTTTGCGACCGACGCCAACGCTTCCTTGCCTATATGCTGCAACAGCGGTATGCGCACGATGTCCGGCGCAGGCAATTCGGTTATACTTACCGTTGCGGTCCGGTCTTTATTCGCCGGCGGATGTATACCGTGCAGAAACGAATTCAAATGTCGTATCTCCTTTTACAATTTACGGAAATTTGTCCGAGAAGAATTATATCATTTGTATACGTTTTTGTAAAGTCTATTTTTCTCATTTTTATGCGCCGCGCGATATTCGCGCACTTTCGACACGATAATCGACGCAAATTGATATCCGCCCAGTAAAATGAGAAAACCGCCGAAAAATCTCGACAGTATTTTTCCGCCCAACCGCCTGATAAGAAGCGAAGCCGGAACGCTTGCCGCAACCGCGGGCAGCGCCACCCACAAAAGATATTTACCGTCCACAAGCTTGTTTTTAACGTGTATTATAAGAGCGACTACGGACATGGGGATAAACGCGATGAGATTTATGGATTGCGCGGCATGTTGTTCGATACCGGCGGCAAGCGTCAAAAGAGGTATCAGCAGAGTTCCGCCTCCCATACCCATTCCGCCAATCACTCCCCCTGTTATACCTATTACTATCAGCAACAAAATTCTCATGATAATACTTCCTTTACGCTCGTATCAAAAAAACGCGAGTCGCGCGCCCACCGCAATCATCATGGCGGCAAATATCACTCCCACCGCGCGCGGCGGAAGTTTTTTGAGAAGCAAAGCGCCCGCTATGCCGCCCGCGATAACGCCGGCTCCCGTAATAAGCGTATCGAAAAACGAAAAATATCCGCTCGCGATATACGTTACCGCGCTAGCGATACTTATTGGCAATATGATGAGTATTGCCGTAGCATGGGCCTTTTTTGTGGGCTCGTCGAGAATTTTTTCAAGCAACGGCACGCAAAGCATACCGCCTCCGCCGCCGAAAAAGCCGTTTACAAAGCCTATCAGCGCTCCTCCGCCTATTTTTACCGATCTTTCAGCCGCTTTTTTCATTTAACACCGCCGCGCATTTTTAAGTGGTCCCGCCAATCGGTAAACCACATATATATTTTCGACAAACATGCGAAAAAGCAAACTTTCGCATTTGCGAAAATTGCCTTAAAATGATAAAAAAATCAAATTAAAGCGTCAAATCATTTGCAAAAAAAGCTCGTATACTATATAATTATATAATGTATGCGGTATGACGAATTTTGCCGACGACCGCATATCCGCTTAATCGAATCAAATACTACTGAAAGGTGACAAGATGGACAAAGCACACAACCGTAAAACATCGAGAATTCTTTGCATACTCATCGTTATAGCGTTGACGATAGGCGTGTTTACTTCCGTAAGCGCTACCGGTATTTTCGCGCATGCCGAGGACGATCCGACGTTCTCCATGACGCAAATTAATCCCACGAACAACCAGTTCCTGAACACTACCGGAAGCTCAACCGACGGAGTTCCACAGCCCGACGGTTGGACGGGCGCGGGCGTAGGCGGTCTCGGCGTAAGCAACAAGACCAGCGGCGTCATGGATCTCTCGACTTACGCGAGCAATAAAGACAAGTACGATCTCGAAAAGTATTTTCCCGGGTCCGCTTCTCCCGATTCGCCTTTCGGTCCCAACAGCAAATTCGACGGCACAAACCGCAACGTACTGCTTATAAACATTACCGGCACCGACAACACCACGTCGCAAGGCACTGCGTACGGATACACTTCCGGATCGCTTACGTTTACGGCAAACAGATTTTACATGGTAAAAGCGTGGGTCAGCACCTCCGACTTCCTTCCTGAGAGCGGAGCCGCCATACGCGTAAACGGTCTTGACGAAAACATCGTGCTCGACGAAATAAACACCGCCGGAACCACAGCCAACAAAGGCTGGGCGGAATACACCATATACGTAGCGACTTCGGCGTACGCCGACAAAACCGTGACCATATCGTTGCAGGTGGGCGACAATTACGAAAACGATTTCCGCCCCGCATCGGGTTACGCCATGTTCGACAACGTCACAGCGTATGAAATTGCTCCCGCAGACTTTTATGCGGCAAACGATTCGGCGCGCACAAAAGTTTACGACTTATCCAATAAGACCTCGGACAAGTTCGCTCATCTTGAAAACCTCGACTTTACTTCCGACGTTCCCGATTCTTCCAACTGGCAACGCGTTTCGGCGGGAACGGGACTTTCACAAGGCACCGTGGGAACGTACAACGGCGCAATGGAATTCTCGGAAAACAACAGATTCCATCTTACTTCCGACCCTTTGTCGGCAAACGGCAAATATGAAAACGGCGACAGCGACATACTTGTAATATCCTCTTACGCTCAAAACCAGTTCAATGAAGTGGCAATGGGCGTCGCCTCGCAAACATTCACTGTGGAACGTTACCGTTACTACCGCGTATCGGCATGGATAAAACAGCAGGAAGTCAGCGGCGGAAGCGGAGCATCGCTTGCAATATCGGCAGTACGCGACGCAGACCCCACCGTCGGCAGATACGAGGGAAAAAATCTTTTCAGCTCGGTAACTTCCTGCGAAGGCGACACGTCTAACCGCGCGCGCGGCGGCTTTAAGCAGTACTCTCTGTACGTAAAAGGCTCGGCGCTCCGCGACTACCAGGCAAGCGTGGAATGCTGGCTCGGCAATCCCGGCTCAGGCAACAAGAGCCGCGGCATAGCGATATTCGACAACGTTACGGTAGAGGAGATATCCCCCGCCGATTACAACAGTTATAACGCGAACGGAACTTCCGTAGACTTCGATACCGCGGCAGGCATGGACGGCAACGCTTTTGTCTCCATTCCCGATACCGGAATATCAAACGGCGGATTCTGGCAAATAGACAATTACGAAGAATTCGGGTATCCCCTTTCCCCCTCCGGCTGGACGAAATACACTCCGTCCGACGTAGGCACGACCGACTATTCGAACAACGAATCCAAAATGGATACGGCGGCGGTGATAAACGGTATCGTCCCCACCGACGACGCGACTTTCACCCAATACGCGGATAAATTCGGCGCGGCGGCCGTAAACCCCGTTAATTACAGCGAAACCGAACTTGACAACGTTTTGATGTTGTACAGCGCGCGTCCCGTTGCGGTTTGTTACCGCTCCCCCGCTTTTACCGTCACCGCGGATAAACCTGGAATGCTTACCGTAAGTCTCGTTACCGACGCTATGGGCAATAACGATTACGGCGCGAGTCTCGTGCTTAAAAGCAGTTCGCGCATACTCTCCACGATAGAGGGCATAAAAACAAAAACTTTCAAAACTTATACTTTCTATATCGAGCCCGGCTCTGCGGACCTCTCCGATCTCAGCGTTGAAATATGGCTCGGCAATATAGACCGCGATAAAAACGAAACCAAATTATCCGCGGGACGCGTATATGTAAGCAAAGTTTCTTACGCCGCTATAAGCGACGACACGGCGGAAGACGGCACCACCGTCACCAAAAGCGCATCCGCCAAATTCGCCGAATACAAGGACGCATACGACAACAACAGGAAACTCGGCATAGCCACCGCGCAAGCGGCTTATTCGTTTAAGTCTCTGGACTTCTCAGCTTACGACAGCTACGACAAAGCAGAACTTAAATATCCCTACAACTGGCAGGTATCCACCGGCGGAACTTATGCCGGTCAGGTCCGTTACGGCGTCGACCCGCAAGGCATGATGGTGCTTAACAATCCCGCTGCCGCGGCATCGTCGGTAACGTACGTCAATTCGATAAATCTTACCGCAAGCACGCGCTACCGCATAGACGTTGCGATAAGAGTAAATATCCACGACAATCAGGAACGTAAAAACGCTGTAGGCGCTACCGTCGCTCTTACCGGAAGTTCCGAAGTGGCGTTCAGCGATATAAAAGATACCGCCCGTCATTCGGGAGACATAGTAGATAACACCGCATTCAGAACTTACTCGTTCTATATCAACAACGGCGACGCAGATTCGTCGGTCTCCTTGAAGATATCTCTCGGCGAAAACTCCTTTAACAAACAATGCAGCGGTACGGTCACTATCCAAAGCATTACGTTTACCGATATCACGCAAGAAGCTTACGACATAGCGGTCGCGGAAACAGCAAAGCGCGACGACGATAAAGATTATGACGAAGCATACAAAGACTCCGTAATATCCGACCTAAGCACAACAAGCGCCGACGACGGAGACGCCGATACAGATAAAGGAAGCACGTCTCTCGACTGGTGGCTCATCCCCTCTATCCTGTTTGCCATCGCCATATTGATAGCTCTCGTCGGATTCATGATACGCAAGATAATGGAAAAGCGCTCCGCCAAAAAGGGAGTTACGCAAAAACGCGTATCTTATGACCGTGCGGCTACGCTCAATCTTGAACACAATAAGAACGCGGACGAAGAAAACAAAGTCAGCGCTACGGTAGATAACGACGAACATTACGAATCGTTCGACGACGATGTCGCAACCAACCAACAAGCATCGCAAGAAAAATCTCTCTCCGAAGTTGCGCCAGAGTCCGAGCAAACTACCGAAGAAAACGGACCTTCCGAAACAGCGGAAACCGAAAATGCCGATGCGAATACCGACTTAAACGACGGCGGGGATTCAACGCCGACAGCCGAGCCCGCGGCGGAGAAACCCAAAGCGCAACCCGAAAAACCGGCTCAAACAGACGGCTCGTTCGTAGACAGATTCGACGACTAAACAAAACAACCTATACAAAAACCCTCTTACCGATTAAAGGCAAGAGGGTTTTTCATATTGTAAAAATAAATTTACTTAAACGTTTTTATAGCCTCCGGAAACGACTATGTTCTGTCCTGTAACGTAAGACGCGTCTATGCCGGACAAGAATAAGATTGCCGACGCAACGTCGTCTCCCGTTCCGAATCGGCATGACGGAATTTCGTCTAAAATGCTTTGACGTTCGCTTTTTGAAAAATCGGCGTTCATAGGCGTATCTATAAATCCGGGACTGACGGTGTTTACCGTTATACCCGACGGCGCAAGTTCCAAAGCGAGAGCCTTTCCGAAACCTATCAACCCGGCCTTTGCCGCACTGTACACAACTTCCATAGACGCTCCGCATATCCCCCATATCGAAGCGACGTTTATAATTCTGCCGAACTTTCCCGCCACCATATCCGGATAAAACGCGCGGCAAACAAGCATTGCGCCCAATAGATCGACATTTACCGTATTGCGCACCGTTTCTTCCGTCTCGTCGCAAAACAGCTTGTACGACGAAATACCGGCGTTATTGACCAAAGTATCGACCCGTCCCAATTCTCGCTCGATGACAAGTTTCGCGGCGTTTACAGACGTCATATCGGTAACGTCGCACTTTACGGCAACCGCTTTTCCGCCGCCTGCCACCAGTTCATCCGCAAGATCGCACGCGGCTTGTTTGCCGTTATTGTATCCGACCGCCACCGCAAAGCCGTTTTGAGAAAGTTTTCGGCATACGTCTTTACCTATACCGCCCGATCCTCCTGTAATAAACGCAATTCTATCCATATCGTTTCTCCGCAACGCTAAAAATTATCCGGCAAATCGTTTTCGAACAACACCGTCTTTTTACCGCCTATTTCGCTCGACTTTCTTACCGCCTCGTCGAGATCGGCGCATATCTCCACATTTTCTTCAAGCATTCCGGCGTCCGTCGCGCCTTGTTTCAACCATGCGGCGCGCGATCCGATAAAGTACGCGCGATCGGCTTTTCCGAACACCTTGCGTCCCATTTCCATATTCGCGTTTTGCTCGGCGTCGCCAAGTTCCACAAGTCCCGGAGTTATCACTATCCTCATTCCGTCAAAGGCGCCAAGCACCTCCAACGCGATCTCCGCGCCTTTGGTATTGCTGTTATACGCGTCGTCGATCACAGTCACATCGCCGTTTTTGATCACCTGCAAGCGGTGCGCGACAGGCTCTAACTCTCCCACGGCCAAGACTATATCATCCATACCGACGCCGAGTTTCAAAGCCGTGGCGGCGCAAACCGACACCAACGAAGGTATATGCCGTCCCAAAAGTTTTGATACCACGGCAACGCTTTCGTCTCCGTATCTCAAAGTAAAACTTGTTCCTTCCGCTCCGAAAGACACGTCGCCGTAAGAGACGTCGCAGTCGCTTCTACCGCCCGCAAGCATTTTGTTGCCCTGCGTGCTTTCATACATTTTTAACGTATGCCCGTTATCCGCCGAAAATACGGCAAGACCGTCGGCAGAAAGTCCTTTTATAAGTTCGTATTTTGTTTCGTATACTTTTTCCACCGAGCCGAATGTTGCAAGATGCTGGTCGCCCACCGCCGTAACTATACCGATGTTCGGGCGGACGATACTCGCAAGCCGCGCAATATCGCCGACGTAACGTGCGCCCATCTCGGCGACGAATACTTCATGGGACGCGTTAAGGTCGTAATTGACGGTCTTGGCTATGCCCATCGGAGTATTGTAACTTGCCGGAGTACTCAAAACGTTATACTTTTTGCCGAGCATTGCCGTCAGCATGTTTTTTGCAGTGGTCTTGCCGTAACTGCCCGTGATACCTATTTTTATAAGATGCGGCATGCTTTCAAGCTTTTTGCGCGCCTTTACTTCATAACCCAGATTGTTCAGTTTTTCAAAAGGCGCTAAAAGGCAATGCGCCGCAAGAGTCACAAACGGAATAAATAACGGCAGCAATCCGACAAGGCTGTAACGCAAAAACGTAAATCCGCCGCCGTATAACACGCCGAAAGACGCACCGCAAAACAAAAGGCCGGACAAAACCGTAAGTCTTATTATACGAGGCGTGAATTTCAGCGGCGTTTTGTTTTTTTGTCTTGCCGTCATTACTATAAACAGTATCGCGTTAAGCAGGTAAAACACATATCCGATATATTCCGCGTACTTGTATTTGCCGAAGCAGGCAACGTACACCAGCATGCACATAAACGAAAAAAACGTTACCGCAAAATATCTTAATATATAATCGCATTTCGTAGCTTTAAACCAGGCGAAAACGCCCTTAGCCCGATACGACGAAAGTTGCAACATCTGCATGATCTTGCAACTCATTAAGGTAAGCAATACCGCGCTCACCAAGCTGAAAACGATTATCACTACGTAACTCATATCATTTTTCTCCGTTGTCGGTAAATACGCGCACAGCGGCGTTGAATATGTCCGGGCGGTCGGCGTAAGCGAAGTGTCCCGCTCCGTCAAGCATCACAAGCCCGCTGTCCCGTATCCCGCGGTTTAATCTGCGCGCCATATACGGCGGCGTTTCTTTGTCGTTTTTACCCCAAAAGATAAGCGTAGGAGCGTTTATCTTTTTAAGCAATCCGTCAAGATGGGTATTTACCACGCGTACAAACACCTTTTTCATTGCCGGCGGCAACGCAGCATAGTCCGGACTTCCGGCATTTTCGGGAACTTTCCCGCGACGTTTCGCCGCCTTGTACTTCATGACGGCGATCTTTTTTTTGAGCGACAGCTTGGGTTTTAGTCCCGCGGCGTCGCACAAGACGAGTTTTGATACGGCATTGCGCGCTCCGAGTATTATCGCCACGCGGCCTCCGAAACTGTGCCCTATAACCGTGGGCTTAATTAAGCCTAGTTCGCTTATCACATAGTTTATACAATCGGCATATTCGTATATGCCCCAGCTTTCGGGAGGCAGATCGCTTTTACCGAAACCGGGAAAATCAACGGCGTAGACGTTGCGGCCTATACTCGCAAGATATCCGTATATTCCGTCCATAGCGCTAGACGACGCGCCCCATCCGTGCAAAAGCAATATCGGGTCTTTGACGCCGCCGCTGCCTTTGTAAAACACCTCCGTACCATTGTAGAGCATGTTTTTACTCCGAAAATTATTTGCGTTACTAAATTTCTCTTTTGAGAATTAACGCGTTGCCGCTTTTGTAATAATTTTTGCGCATATACGAAATTTTGAAACCGTGCGAAGTATACAAACCTATTGCGGCGCAATTATTTTCATTGACTTCCAAAAACATTTCGCATGCGCCGTACCGTATGGCGTGCTCGAACAATTTTTCCAAAATCAGCGCGCCGTATCCTTTGCGACGGTGTTTTTCATCCACGACTATGTTGTACACCTCGGCTGTATCCATGACCATTTTCAGTCCGCCGTATCCGAGTATTTCGGCTCCGTCGCACAACATATATATCGTGCTCAGTTCGTCTGAAACGGTTTGCCGCAAAACAGCCTGCGACCACGGACATTCTATGTACCTACTCTCCATTTCCGCGATCGCGGCGCAATCGCCAATCCCGGCTTTACGAAATTCAAGCATTGCCTCGCCCCTGTTCCATATCCCGCTCGGCCTGCGGCTTGCGCACGTATACCGGCGTCAGTTCAGCCCAATGCGCCGCTTTTCCGCCGTTTTCACGCGAGGCTCGCAATAAAGACGAACAATCCTTATCGGGCGGCAGCGAGCCCGGCAACAAGCCGCACATGATCTCGTCCGCACAAACTACTCCGTCGAAATTATTTGCCGTCTCTACGGCAACGCACGTCTCAACGCACCTGCAAGGCGATATTTCGTTACGGTCGCCGTCGTACTCGGCCATATAAGCGGTACCGTTGCTGCCGTCCGACACGCACAATATTTTAGCGTAGCCGTCCGCTCTTTCATTATATGCCAATGTCTGCAAATAGTTAATTCCAAGCACCGACACTCCCGCGGCGTATCCGAAAGCGCGCGCGGCGGAAACGCCTATCCGTATACCGGTAAACGACCCTGGACCCGTAACGCACGCAATAAAATCGAGTTCTTCAAGTTTTACACCGGCCCGCTCCAACAAAAGGTCCACCGCCGGCATAAGCGTAGCCGACGCATTACGCCCGTTTTCGTCGAGAAAATATTCGCCGTTATGCACCGCCGCACGAACGCAATGTCCCGCGGTATCCATTGCAAGAAATTTCACGTCTTTCATTTTACAGTTTTATGTGCTCGGTCTTGTTCTTACTGTAACGGTACAGTATGAATTTACTTCCTATCGCCGCTACAAATTCCGCGCCGAGTCGAGCCGCCACCTGTTCGCCTGCCTCCTTTGCGGATACGGGAGCGGTTTTCAATACGGAAAGTTTGATGAGCTCGCGCGCGGTAAGCGCGCTGTCGCAACCAGCCGTAAAAGCGTCTGTAATGCCGTCCTTTCCCAATTGGAACAGCGTTTTTTCGGTAGCCGCCGCACTTCTAAGCACGGCTCTCTGCTTGCTTGTCAACAATTTCTATAGTCCTCGTTTCTTCGTCGATTTGTTCTATTTTTATAAATATTTTTTTATACGAACTTAACGCGTCGGCAATATTCCACCACCATTCGATCACGCATACTCCGCGACTGTCCCCGAAATATTCGGTAAGCCCCGCGGCTTCGGCTTCATCGGAGCCTTTCAGCCTGTAAGCGTCGTAATGATACAAACTAAGCCGTCCGCGGTATTCGTTCATAAGCGTAAACGTGGGGCTTACGATAGTATCGTTTATACCGAGCCCCAAAGCTATGCCCTTTGCGAAAACCGTTTTACCTGCGCCGAGGTCGCCGGAAAGCGTTATTATCTCGCCGCCGACAAGACTTTCGCCCGTCGTCTTACCTATTTCCAGCGTTTCACGCTCATTGTGACTTACGTATACCATTACAAGACTATTATACAATATTTGCGCGTAAATGGCAAGTGCAATGATTATATAACATGCGAAAATGAAATATCCGGCTAGTTATAACCGGATATTTGTATCGCTTATCTGTAACGGGGCGAAGGCCGACGTCTTGCGTACGGACGCATGGGAGGACGGCGTCTTCCCGTAGCCATAACGGGTCTTTTTTTCTTTGCGGGCTTGGGCGCCGCTTTCTTCTTTTTTGCGGAAGCCGCTTTTTTGACCGGAGCTTTTTTCGCCGCCTCCACCAATGCGGCGATACGGCGTTTAAGCTCGGACACTTCCACGGCATGCGACAGATCGTCCATAGACTTTGTCAAGAGATACGATATCTCGGGACTGTTGCGTTCGTCGTCATCAAGCACAAGCTGTACCGCAAACAATTTTTCGCGCAGTGCAAACGCGCTGTCCGAATCTTTGACCTCTTGGAGTCCGTTGCGTATCTCGGTTATTTCGGACTTACGCTTGGCGATTTTTTCCGCGATCTTTTCTTTGACGAGCTTTTCTTCGTTCTCGCGAACGATGCGTTCGCGGTCGTTCATCCCGCGCCGCAACTCCATTTCGGCGGCGTACATTGCCCGTTCTGTCTCGGCGGCAAGTTTTATCTGCTTTGCCTCCTGCTTCATTTTTTCCGCCTCGGCAAGAGCCGACTGCGCTCTGCGGTTGGCGTCCTCGGCTTCCAACCTGAGTTTTTCTATCTGCAATATCGCTTCGGCGTCCTGCGCGCCGGTCGCCTTTACCGATTCGAGCCTTGACGCAAAATCGTCGACTTGCCTGCTCTCCGCATGCATAACGGTTTGTTCCGGCTCGGAAACCGCTACAAATACGTCGTCTTTTACTTCGTCATTACCGACGGTATCATTGACCGGTCCGTCAGCAACAGGCTCCGACTCCGCCGCGATTTGCGGCTCGGTCGCCGAAAGTATCTCTTTTAGCATTCTATCGGCGTCGGCATCGTCGAAAGACATATCGTTTGCCGGCGCATCGCTTGTATAAAGGATATTCCCTATCATAGCGTCCGCCATTTTATCCGTATCCGACTTTGTGCTATCGTCTCCGAATATAACGCTATCGGCAACGGTAGCCGTATCCGACGCAATATCGTTTTCGTCGGCGGCAAGTATGCGGTCTATCATGGCGTCCGCCATCTTGTTTACGGTATTGTCATCGCTTTGACGCGCCTCGGCTGCCGCCAATATCTCGTTGAGCATTCTATCCGCGGTCTCGTCGTCTAAAATAGACGCGGCGTGATCGCCGTCGTACACAACATCTTCTTCAAGCGACTGCTCCAATTCTTTGATACGCGATTGCAGATCTAAACGTTTAAGATCCCAATGTTCCTTTTCCGCTTCGGGCGCGGTTATTGCCGATATATCGGCAAAATTCAATTGCATGCGGAGCGTTTCTATTTCTTTTTGTATCTGTTCTTTGTCTTGCATCTTTCGACTTCCCCGTTGATACAGTATACTTATCTTATTATATATTGTACCCTATTAAAACGAAAAAGTCAATAGTTGCCGTCACTTTTATCCGACGCGGCGTCTTCCGCATTTTGACATGACGCTACTTCGGCTCCCGCTATTTCCGCTTCGGGACAGCCCGCCGCGTTTGTTTCGATGTCGTCGCGCTTCCGCGGCGCAAACATTTTGTCAATCAATTTATGTAAATGCTTATACACGAAAAAGGTTATAAGCGAACATACCGACAGGCGCAAAAGATTGAACGGAAGTACCGACAAAGGAAGATAAAAACGATACACCGTTTTTTGCGTAACGCCCGGAAATAATTTTGACAACATGCCGACTATCGCTTCCCAGCCGAATGCCTTTGCGTAAAAAGGAATAAGCAATAATCCGTTAACAAACATTGCCACCGCTATCTCGGAAACTGTGCCCGCTATAAGCCCTATCACCGCGCCTTTTTTTGAACGCGTGCGCTTATATATGACAGCCGCCGGCACCACGTAAGCTATACCCATTAAAAGGTCACCGATTTCTCCTACGCAAGCGGTGCTTGTAAAAGGCATTTTAAGCAGACACTTCAATAATATAACTATCCCGCCCCAAATCGGCCCCATCATAAAGCCGGCTATCATTGCAGGCAATTCCGAAAACTGGACGTCCAGAAATTCCGGAAAAATGAACGGCAACGGAAATTTGACAAACATATAGAGCACAAACGATATCGCCGTCAGCATTGCCGCAACAGTAATGTTTTTGGTGGTAAAAAATTTTTCACGCATATAAAAACCGCCTCCGTTTTATATCGGGGCGGTTGCAAAAAAGCGCATTGGTTTCTCGCAAAAAAGCAAAACCTTAT
Source organism: uncultured bacterium (assembly GCA_949744905.1). GTDB lineage: Bacteria > Bacillota > Clostridia > Christensenellales > Pumilibacteraceae > Pumilibacter. Next base: position 649 of record CATKCE010000061.1, on the reverse strand, counting down.
TTCATCCGGACTATACCGTCGGTCGGGGAATTCCACCCCGTCATGCGCCAAAAAGCGCTCGCGGACTATAACCGCCGGTGGGGATTTACGCCCCGCCCCTAAGTTTGCAATAATATGATAAACCGTTTTAAGCGTCTTGTCAAGCGTTTTACAAAATTCAGTCGCGATAACGCGTAATATTATCGCCGTTGTCCCACAATTTTTCCAGACGATAAAACTCGCGCGCCTCCTCGTGCTGGATATGCACTATAACGTCGCCGTAATCGAGCACCGCCCACTTGGGAGAAATATCGCGACGCAAAGGCTCTATAAAATGGTCTTTGCTGAGTTTTTCGTCAACATAGTCCGCCATGGCTTTTACCGCGGTGGCGGACCCCGCGCCCGCAATAACGAAACAATCGGCAATCACCGTTTTTTCCGCCACGTCTATTATCACAATGTCCCGGCCCTTTTTATCGCCGAGTTTCTCGGCAATGAATTCGGCAAGTTGCCTTCCGCCTTTGCTTTTAAGATCGGAATATTCTTTCTTTTGCAAAGCTACGGTCCGCTCCGCTTCCGCGCAATTTACGGCGGGCGCGGCAAAAAACCGAGCCGCTTTTTTTGCGTCGGGCGCGGCTTTGCATATTGCGGCGGACTTGTCCCTTGCGGG
>CATKCE010000060.1 GCA_949744905.1 uncultured bacterium | reverse complement strand
TCGAGTACGGCGGCGCGCTCAGGGGCTGGACGACTCTTGTAAAAGGCGTAGAGGCGTGGAACAGCGACGGACACGAGCTTACCGTAAAACCGATAGTGGGCGCGTCCCGCAAATACGTGGGCACGGTCCAACAGTAAAGCGCACAATAATGATAGCAACGGCTATATAGATAAGGCAAAAAGGGCGCGGGGCGTAAACTTCCCGGCGTCCTTTTTGTATACTTTTTATATTTCTTTTATAAATCAAAACTTTGCTCTCCGCGTTATTCGGTGCGGACGCGCCGTAAAAAATCCCCGCCGGTAAGGGCGGGGAATACTTTTATATTATTTTTTACATTGCTTGGCCGCTTGCCTGTTCGCGCGCTTTTTTGAATTCGGCAAGCACTATGTCGCGCAGTTTTTCGCGCGTTTCGGTGTTAAGCGGATGTACTATATCCTTAAATTCGCCGGTGGGCGTCTTTTTGCTCGGCATGGCGATAAAAAAGTCGTCGGCGCCCTCTATTATCTTGACGTCGTGGATCACGAAACAGTCGTCGATGGTTATCGATGCCACGCCTTTGAGTTTTCCTTCATCGGATTTGACTAACCTTACGCGTACTTCCGTAATGTTCATTGTCCTTTTTTCAACCCCTTTAAGTATATATTTTTCTGCGTTATTTCTATTATACACCATAATTTTTGTTTTTGCAATACTTTTTCCGCATTTTCTTTCGTTTAGAGGCAAAAGTTTTTCCTATATTGCGGTTAAAAAGGTTGTTTACTCTCATATTTTGCTGTCCGCGTTTTTATGCGCGCTTTTATAAAAAACAGGCGGGGACGCCGCGGCGGCGTTGTTTCGTAACGCAACCGCCGCTTGCCGAATACAGTAAAGGTATGAGGATACATTTTGTCGGGTGCCTCGGCGCGAGCATGAAGGCGCTTATGGATATTGCAAAAGCGGACGGGGCGGAGGTAAGCGGAAGCGACCTCGCTCTTGACGGACACGACGCGAGGTTTGCCGAGGGCGCGGATACGGTGGTGTATTCGTCGGCGGTGCCGGATACTAATCCGGAAACGGAATACGCGCGCTCGCACGGAAAAGAACTTCTTTCGCGCGCGGAGTACCTCGGAAAGGTGGCGAAGCGTTACCGCACCGTGCTGGCCGTTGCCGGCAGTCACGGTAAGACCACGTGCACGGCTATGCTGGGCGGCATATTCGAGCCGTATGACCCGACGGTGCATCTGGGCGGCGAGTACGGCGGCAAAAACGGACGCGTGGGCGGAAAAAAATATTTTATCACCGAGGCGTGCGAATACAAGCGGAACTTTTTGCACTTGTTGCCCGATATATCGGTGGTGCTCAACGTGGAACTCGACCACACCGATTATTACCGCGACATCGACGATATAACCGACGCGTTCGCCGTGTTTTCTCGCAGCGGCAAAATACGCGTGCTTTGCGGCGACGATAAACTCAGCGAACCCTTAAAAACGGGAAAATACATAACTTTCGGACTCGGGCGCGACAACTATTTAAGGGCGGACGATATCGAGTGCGTTCGAGGCGAGACTTCGTTTACTATGGTGCGCGCGGGCGCGCCTCTCGGCGCGGTACGGTTAAAAGTGATGGGGCGGCACAACGTGTACAACGCTCTTGCCGCCGCCGCCGCCGCGTTTAGCGCGGGGCTCGATTTTGCCGATATTAAGCGCGGGCTGGAAAATTTCCGCGGGGTAAAACGCAGGCTCGAATATCTGGGAGCTGCCGGCAACTGTGACGTGTTCACCGATTACGCCCATCACCCGCACGAGATACAAAGCGTGATATCCGCTTTGCGCGACGCCGGATACAAAAGAGTGGCGGCGGTGTTCGAGCCGCACACGTATTCGCGCACGCTGTCGCTTGCGGACGACTTCGTAAAAGCCCTTTGCTCCGCCGACGGCATATTGCTTGCCGAAATATTCGCCGCGCGGGAAGAGCCTTTGCCGGGCGTCAGCAGCGGTCTTTTGTGTCGCAAACTGCTTGACGCCGGACGCTCCGTGCGTTGCTTCGACACATACTTCGAGCTCAACGAGCACGCCCTGCGCCTTGCTCCCGACTTCGACGCGCTTATTTACTGCGGTGCCGGCACCATAGATTCCGCCGCCCGAATATTGCCGAAAACAACGGTAGAATGAAAAGTCGCGCGTTTTGCCGTAGTCAATTCTTTTGACAACCGCCGCGCGGTTAATATATAATTAAATCGTAAATATTTTCGGCGTATAGCCGACCGTACGTTTTACATGGCGACAGATCTCGCGGAGGGATAAAATGATAAACATAGCCGTAGTGGAAGATGAAAATACCGACGCGGACAAGCTGGTCGGATATCTTTACGCGTATTCGGAAAAATGCGGGTCCGGATTCGGTATAACGAGGTACGCCGACGCGGTGGAGTTTTTAAGCGAACGCGAAAAATGCTACGACCTTGTTTTCATGGACATAATGATGCCCAATATGAACGGCATGCGCGCGGCGGGGAAGTTCCGCGAGTTCGATAAAAAAGCCAAACTGATATTCGTTACCAATATGGCGAAGTTCGCAATAAAAGGCTACGAAGTGGACGCTTTCGATTTTTTGGTAAAACCGATAAATTATCCGGATTTTGAGATGAAGATGAAAAAGGTGGTCGAACTTATAAAATCGGAAGTCGACGACCGCGTAATGATAAGCGGCTCGGGAAGTATAAAAAGACTTTCGGTCAATTCGGTTTATTACATAGAAGTGAGCGACCACAAACTTTTGTACCACACGTACGACGGCTCGTTTACAATTGCGGGGTCGCTGTCGGCTACGGAAGAAAAGTTTAAGGCATACGGCTTTTTGCGGTGCAACAGCTGTTATCTTCTCAATCCCAAGCATATCGACGCCGTAGACGGACACACCGTTACAATGGTTAACGGCGACCGTTTGCAGATAAGCCATCCGCGCAAAAAAACTTTTATGGAAGAACTCGCCGAATGGATGGGCAAAGGTAACTTTGTAAAATGAAAGTTATTTTGGACTTTTTTACGCGGCACGGATACGTTATAGAGCTGATACTGAGTTGCGCCGTATTTGTGACCGCGCTCAAACGGCGCCGCCGTTTTGTTTGGCGCGTTGTCGGAATGGTCGTCGCTTTGTTCGCGCTGTCGTTTTTTTGGGGCTTTATCCGCAGCCGCGTAAATACGGACAACGCTTTTTTGGACTACGTGTCCATAATGGAATACCTTATATACTTTGCGGTATCTTTTGCCGCGGTGTATTTCTGTTTTGATACCGACGTTTTTATCGCGCTGTTTTTCGGAATAGCCGCGTATTCGTTGCAACACGGCGCGTACAAGATAAGCGAAGTGTTCCGGATACTGCTGACGGCGCGCGCAGGCGACGTTATCAGCGGCGCGGTTTACGTTGTAATGCTTGTTTGCATATACGTCGGCGCGTATTTTTTATTCCGCAAGAGTTTTTCGCAGATAGAAAAAGAATATCTTGTCGGAAAACAGGTGGTGTTTCTTTCCGTCCCCTTGATACTTTACACGATGATATTCCAGTACTCGCCAAACGACATAACTACGGCGTTGTATCTCGTGTACGCTTTTTACGACATACTGTGTTGCGTGTTTACTTTATATATCCAAATGAGCATGATAAAGTCCGGTCGGCGCGAGCACGAATACCGGCTTAGCGAACATTTGCATTACATAGAAAAAGTGCAGTACGAAATATCCAAAAAGACGATAGAAATGGTGGATATCAAGATGCACGACGTAAAACACCAGCTACGCGCGCTGAAAAATATTCTTTCGCCCGAGCAGATATCCGATCTTGAAAGATCGGCTTCGCTGTACGATATGACGGTAAAGACCGGCAACGAGGTCCTGGACGTCATATTCATTGAAAAAAGTCTGCTGTGCGAGCAGAAGAACATAAGATTCGAGCGCATAGTGGACGGCGGCTTGTTGGGCTTTATGAACATAATCGACGTGTATTCGCTGTTTGAAAACGCCATCGACAACGCCATAGAGGCGGTTTCCAACGTGGAGGACACCGAAAAGCGCGTAATAAGTTTAATGGTGCGCGAATCGCGGTCTATGGTGTTTATACACCTTGAAAACTGCTTTACCGGCAAACTCGACTTCGAGCGCGGGTTGCCCAAGACCACAAAGTCGAATAAACTTTATCACGGATTCGGAACAAAGAGCATGCGCGCCATAATAGAAAAATACGGCGGCAATTTTACGATGCGCGCCGACGGCGATATGTTTAATCTCAATATCCTTATTCCCATACCCAAAAACGGCGCGGAGAAAAATATGGCGGCGGATTAACGCGCGCGACCGTAATATGGATATCTCAAAGCGGCAGAGACGTTTCTTTGCCGTTTTGTTTTACCGTTTGCGTGGCGATGCCCGCAGTTGCGCACAGTTTTGTAAAAGCGTCGTATCCGCGCCCGATATCCGAGGGGTTATGCGCGTCGGACGCAAAGCACGTTTTTTTTCCGCCCGCGTTTACGTACATGCCGAATACTTCCGCGCACGGTACGGTGACGCCCCGTGTTACGGGACAGCTCGCGTTTATTTCCACGATCTTATCCGCGGCGACTGCCGTACGGAAAATTTCGTTTATAAGGTCGGGGGCGAGCTTTGCGAGCGGCATGTCGTAAGGGGCGTTGCGTGCGACGTAACCGACGTGTCCCACGGCGTCGAAAGGATACGGAGCGTTTAGCGACGACAGCACCGCTTCAAAATATTCCCGCGCGGCTTTTTCCGGCGTTTTGCCGCTGAAATACGAATCGAACCAGCAGTCGACGCCGCCGACTTCGTGCACGGAATTTATAACGTAGTCGGGGCGGTAGCGGTTTATGATATCGGCGTTAAGATTTTTGTTTTGCGCGGTATAGCCCACTTCGAGGCCTACGGAAACATATATTTTATCCGAGTATCTGTTTTGCAACCCGCGCGCATAGCCGAAGTATTCGTCGAGGTCGCACATTACAAACGACGGGTCGCTTTTATAAAGGAGATCGACGTGTTCGGTAAAGGCGATATGCTTTAAGCCGAGCTTTATCGCCCGCAACACGAATTCTTCGGGGTCGCCTTTCGCGTCGGGCGAAAAGCGGGTGTGCACGTGGTTGTCCGCCGTCATGTAAGCGCCTCCTTTAACGTATCTTACTCGGATATTATATCACCGCGCGCAAACGGCGTCAACCGAGCGCGTATAAAACGACGGTATAAAAGTGCACACTAAAACGTATGAAAAAGATAATTTCCGTTTTAGCGCTTTGCGCGGTCATGTTTACGGCGGCGGGGTACTCGTACGCTCCGCAGATAAAATGGGTGGATTTCAACGCCAGCGAGTGGGCTTTGAAAGAGTGTATGAAATACGACGGAGAATTTTACGGCGGAGAAAGCGGATATGATTTTTCCGACGCGGTGGCGTATCTCGCGCTTAAAAACGGCAACCGCTTTTCGGTAAAGAACGACCGCAAGACGCTCGACGCTCTGGTAAAGCGTCTGCGCGGCGGCGAAAAGATGTCCGACATAATGCCCCGAAGCGATTATGCCGAGTATCTGCGCGCTTCGTACGGAGCGGTACTGCGCGGTATGGTCGGCGACTATGTAAACGAAAATACCGGCGAAAAAGGACGCGGACTCAGGTGCTGTTTTCCTTTGGCGGCGGGACACTGGTACAGCCATTACGACGACTTCGGTTCGTCGCGCAGTTTCGGGTACAAGCGCAAGCACCTCGGGCACGACATAATGGGGAGCGTGGGCACTCCTATTCTCGCGGTGGAGGGCGGCACGGTGACCGAATGCGGCTGGAACAGATACGGAGGCTGGCGTATAGGCATACGCAGCGACGATACTTTACGGTATTATTATTACGCGCATCTTCGCAAGGATCGTCCTTTTGCCGCCGGCATGGAAAAAGGAAAGCGGGTAGAAGCGGGCGACGTTATAGGATATTTGGGCGTGACCGGCTATTCCGACCGCGAAAACGTCAATTTGAAGTCGTGCCGCCCGCATCTGCACTTCGGATTACAGCTCATATTCTCTCCCGAGCAGGAAAAAGGCAGTAAGGAGATTTGGGTGGACCTTTACGCTCTTACGCGGTTTTTGTCGTCGTACCGCGTAACCGCGCAAAAGGACGAAAACGGAGAGTACAGATCCGTCGACCGCCGTATATGGAGCTGATACGGGAAATTTTATTGACAAAATCCGCGTCGGCAAATATAATTAAATTCGGGTAGATGTTATTACGGCGGCCGCCGTAATAAACTCGTGTGTATAAAAACATATTTGCGGAACGGATGGGACATATGTATCGTATAGCCATTGTTGAAGACGAACGGCGCGAGAGCGATGTTTTATCGCGGTATCTCGAAAAATTCGACGCGGAATTTTCGGTGGACGTATTTAAGACCGCGGTGGATTTTCTTACCGATTACAAGCCGGTATACGATATCGTGTTCATGGATATAGACATGCCGTATCTCGACGGCATGTCGGCTTCGCGCAAACTGCGCGAGACAGATAAGGAAATCAGCATAATCTTTGTCACCAATATGGCTAAGTTCGCGGTAAAAGGCTACGAAGTCTCGGCGTTCGATTTTATAGTAAAGCCTGTGTCTTACGCCGATTTTTCATTAAAACTTACTCGCGCTTTAAACCATCTTAAAACGCGCGAAAGCCGCGCAGTCGTGGTGCGTTCCGGCAACGACCGCATAAAGCTGAGCGTTAACGACGTGTATTACGTCGAGATAATGAACCACAAAATAATTTACAATACGCCCGACGGCAAGATAATCTCTTACGGCACGTTAAAGAGCGTTGAGGAGTTGCTGGACGACAAACTTTTCGTAAGATGCAATAACTGTTATCTCGTAAATCTCCGGCACGTTTCGGCAATAGAGGGCAACTATGCGGTAGTTGCGAAAAACAAATTGCTAATAAGTTATCCGAGAAAGGCGAAATTCGAACAGGAACTTACCGATTACCTTTGCGGGGTAAAATGATATGAGCTATTTCGTTTTATATCGTCCCGTGTTTATGCTTGAACTGCTTGCCGCGGAATTTCTGTTTACGTTGAAACTGCGCAAGCGGTCGTATTTTGTTTTGCGGTATATACTTTCGGCTGTCGCGTGCGTAGCCTTTGCGGCTTTTGTGCCGTTAAAGCCCGAGGGCGCAGTAAGTTTGTCCGTCGTGTTTTTGGTGTATTTCGTTCTTACCTTCGCGCTGCACGTATTGTGTTACGACGCGCCTATTCCCAACATACTGTTCTGCCTTACCGTGGCGTACGTTATACAGCATTTCGCGTACTGCGTCAGCAACGGAGTCCTGCTTGTTACGGGGCTAAACGACGACGTGTACGGTATATATACCGAACAGGCTACGGCGGAGATATTTACCGCGCGCAACGTGTTCGGAGCGATATTCGCCTTTGCGATATATTACATTTCTTATTATCTGTTCTTTTTGTTTCTGGGCGGCAAGATGCGTAAAAACGAGCGGCTGCATTTGCGCAATTCGTCTTTGCTGGTGCTGAGCGCGGTAGCGATATCGCTTTCGATATTCGTAAATTCCATGGCGGCTTACGGCGGGATGGGCAACGGCTTTATCACGGCTTTTAACATGTACAATGCGCTGAGTTGCTGTTTTATAATTTATATGCTGTTCGGCATGATGCGCAGTGTGCGCACCGAGGACGAACTGAACGCGGTCAACAAGATACTAAAAGAATACCGCGAGCAGTACGAAGCCAGTAAAAAGAATATAGAACTCATAAACATAAAATGCCACGACCTCAAACATCAGATACGCAGACTGGGACAAGCCAACAACATAAACGAGACGGCCATATCCGAGATAGCCGACGCGATATCCATTTACGACAGCGAAGTGGAGACCGGCAACAAGGCTCTCGATACGATACTTACCGAAAAGAGTCTGTACTGCTATAAAAACAATATAAGTCTTACGTGCATGGCGGACGGTTCGCTTCTTAACTTTATGAACGAGGCCGAGCTTTACAGCATGTTCGGCAACGCCGTGGATAACGCGATATCCGCGGTGCGCAAGATAGCCGATACCGATAAGCACACGATAGGGCTGAACGTGTCGCAGGTAAAAGACTTTGTGACGGTTAATATAAATAATTATTACGAGGGCGAACTGGATTATACCGCGGGGGGGGGATTGCCTTCGACAACCAAAAAGGATAAGGAAAACCACGGTTACGGACTGAAAAGCATAATCTATATTGCGGAAAAATACGGCGGAAAAGTTTCGGTAAAAGCGTCGGGCGGAGTGTTCGATCTTAACATAATCTTCCCGATAAAACGAGCCGACGCTTGATTTTGCGTTGTGTATTCGGAGTTTACGTTACCGTTATTGAAAGTATAAAGTCGGGTTGTTATACTCCTTACATAGCCGTACGGCAAAAAAGAATAAGGAGAGGACAATGAAGACAAAGATGAGCAACGAAAAATTCCGCGTAGTGCTGATACCGATAATTGCGGTGATCTGCGTGCTCGGGATAGTGTTGACCATGGCGGCAAACGCGTATTCGGCATCGCTCGATATGGCGCTTGGCAGAGGAAGACGTCACGTCGTAAAGATCGACGGCGTATCACCCGAAGCCACGGAGTACTACGACGTTAAATTCCCCAATCCCGACGCGGGCACGCTGAATAACGGCGACCCCGCCACCGAGATAGAGGAAGCGTCGCGCAACGAGGCTGCGAAGGTTGCGCTGAAAGTCGGCGAAGAAGGCGTCACGCTATTGAAAAACAACGGCGTTTTACCGCTTGCCAAAAATTCCGAAGTGACGCCTTTCGGGTACAGATTCGTGTCGCCGGTTTGGGGCGGCGCGGGTTCGGCGGCGACCAATATGAATTACGATTACGTGGTCACGCCCAAAGAAGCCCTGCAAATGAATTACAAGCTAAACACCGAAGTCGTGTCGGCGTTGGAAGCGGCGAGACCCGCCGAACTCAAATCGTCCGCCGAAGGGTTTAAGGACGACGCGTCCACCGTGATGACGATATTCGAGTTCGATCCCGCGGTGTACGAGGGGAAACAGGCGTCCTGTCAAGGTACCGTGGGCGTAGTTTTTATAGGACGACTCGGACTGGAAGGCGACGACATGTGGGCTAAGCCTTACGACGGCGGACAGGCGGACCACAGTCTGCAACTTACCAAGCACGAAAAAGGCATGATACAGTTTGCCAAGACCAATTGCGACAAAGTCGTAGTTATTTGCAATTTTTCCAATATAATGGAGATCGGAGCCCTTGCGGAGGACAACGATATAGACGCCATACTCTGGGTGGGCAATCCAGGGGCGAAAGGTTTGCAGGCGATGTCCGAGATAATGGCGGGCGACGTCAATCCGTCGGGAAGAACGGTGGACGTTTGGCTTGCCGACCAGACCAAAGATCCCTCGTGGAACAACGTATCCACCGGAAAATATACTAATATAGCCGAGCAACTCGGCACCGAGTTCTTTGAATACGAAGAAGGGATATATGTCGGGTACCGTTATTACGAGACTGCAGCCGCCGAAGCCGCCGCAGGCAATTACACGGGATTCGATTACGATAAACAGGTTGTTTATCCCTTCGGATACGGACTGCATTACGACAACGAGCGGATAAGCCAGAAACTTACCGGCGTAAGACTGGAAGGCCGCAATCTTATTGTGGAAGGCAAGATAACAAACGGCAGTTCGCGCGAAGTCAAAGAGACCGTGCAGATATATCTCGAAGCTCCGTACGACCGTACCGGAAGCAAGATAGAAAAATCCGCCAAAGAATTGATAGACTTCGGAAAATATACCGTTGCCGCGAACGACAGCGTTGAGTTTTCTTTGAGTATATCGAGGGAAGATTTCGCAAGCTACGACGACCGCGGATATTATACCGATAAAGGCGGGTACGTGCTGGAAGCCGGAACATACAAAGTGTATCTCGGCAAAAACTCGCACGAGGACTGGGGCTCGGACACCTTTCAGATAGAACAGACGCTGGTATACACCGACGCGGACGTAAAACACGGGGCGCGCGCCGTAGGCAAACGTCCGTCCGACGGAATAGTCGTGGAAAACAGATTCCCCGAAATAAACCGTTATATCAAAGACAATTTTATGACCGTGATGTCGCGCGGCGATTTCGCCGGAACGTATCCGTCGGCTCCCGTAAATAAAGCGGCGCCCGATTACGTGGTTGCGGCAAACTCAGCATACGACGGCAAGAACGACGCGATATCCGGCACGGAAAATCCCGACGCGCTTTTGTACCGCAAAGACAAGCCGGCTTCCGGAAAGGACAACGGACTCATGCTCAGTTCTTTGAGGGGACTCGGTTACGACGACCCGCTGTGGGAAGAACTTCTCGACCAGATAGACTTCAAAGATACCGCGGCTATCAGCGCGGTGATAACTTACGGACTGTACATGACCCAGCCGTACGATAAAATAGGGCTTTCTCTCACGGGGGACAACGACGGACCTTTGGGGCTTACCGCCACATGGTCGGGTACCGTAGGGCACGTGGTGGCGTGCGCGTGGGCGTCGTCTCCCATAACCGCCGCGACCTTCAACGAAGACCTCATATACGAAATGGGCCTCGCGATCGGGCAGGAGGGACTCACCAACGGAATACAGGGCTGGTATGCTCCCGCCGTCAATCTCCATAGGAGCGCGTTCGGAGGAAGAAACTTCGAGTACTATTCGGAAGATCCTTTGCTTAGCGGCAGGATAGGCGCCGCTATAGTGTCGGGCGCGCGCCAGAACGGTTTGTTCGCCCACATCAAACATTTCGCTCTCAACGAAATGGACCACAGCCGCAGCAATATCCAGGTTTACGCCACCGAGCAATCCATGCGCGAGCTTTACCTAAAAGGCTTTGAGATATGCACAAAGACCGCCGAATGCACCGAGAGGATATACGACGGCGAGACCGGCGGACAAAAGACGGTAACGCTTAAAGCGGCGGGCGCGTACATGACGTCTATGAACTACGTGGGGCCCGTATTCAGCGGCAACAATTATGCGCTTTTGACAACAGTGCTCCGCGACGAATGGGGCTTCGAGGGCTTTGTCATAACCGACTTTACCAGCGGAGCCGCAAAGAGCAAGGACTGCGGATACAGAGTGGGCAACGATTTATGGATGGGCATGAGGTCCACCGAGCTCAACGACCTTGACACAGCCACCGCTCAATGGGCTGTGAGAAGGGCTATAAAGAATATAGCTTATACCGTAGTAAACAGCGCGGCGTACAACGGCGTGGCTCCCGGAGCGTACGCGTATTACGATATGTCGCCCTGGAAGATCGGTCTTATAGTGTTCGACGTGATAGCGGGTCTGCTTGTTGCGGCGGGCATAGTATGGACGGTTCTCCGCCAGCTCGACGAAAACAAAAATCCCGACAAATACAGAAAAGGAAGTGTTGAGCAATGAAAGAATTTTTCAAAAACAAGGGTGTGGGTTATATCCTGAATATAGTTGCCACGGCTTTGGGATTGGTCGCTATGATATGTTATCTCGTATCGGGCACCGACAAGTCTTACATGACCGAGACTACGGTGAGCGCGATAGTGTACGTGCCGCTTATAGTGGCGGTGCTGTTGAACGCCGGAACGCTTTTTTACAACAACAGTCTCATGAAGATAGCGGCATTCGGCGTGTATTTCCTTGCTTTTGCCTTGTGGGGATACAACCAGGCGGGCTATATCGTAAACGTGTTTATGGGCATAGACGGCAATTCTTTCGGATTTGCTTATATCCTCACTATTATATGTATGGTAGCATGCATGGTGCTGAGTTTGATGTGCACCGGCTCGTTTAAGAAAAAAGCGAACGCTTCGGCGTCGGCGTAAAAGAGCCCGGTTTGACGCGGTAAAAAAGCGGAGCTTAATGCTCCGCTTTTTTTACGGCGGTTATGTTTCGGGTGAGCGATAATAGTCATAAACGACAAAAACGAGTGTAATGTTTGTACACATTTGCACGCGACAAAAGGCTATTTAATTTGACAAAAGTATACGTTTGGTGATAAAATATAATATAACTTATGCTTATCCCCCCCCCGACGATGGGCAATGCACGCTTCCGTCGGCATTTAAGTATTTACAAATCAACAGAGGGAGCAAATAAATGGAGGATAGTAGAAAAAACGAGCAATGTCGACGCGACGACGTGGCGCGGCGTGCGGGAGTGTCGGGCGCGACTGTGTCTTACGTTTTTTCGCATAAAAGATACGTTTCTCCAGATCTTGTCAACAGAGTCATGCGCGCGGCGGAGGAGCTTAACTATCACCCCGATATGATAGCCGCTGCAATGAGGCGCAAGAGCACGAATACGATAGCGGTGCTTACCGACGATATGGCAAGCCCGTTGCAGATAGAAATAATACAGGCTATACAGGAAGCCGCCATGAACAGCGGCTATTTTACGCATATCTGCGGAGGCGCAAAATGCCTTGACGGTTATATAGACGATTTTATCAGCCGCAGAGTGGACGGAGTGTTTTTATCGGTAAATCCGGCGACTGTGGATAACGCCAGCATTCAAAATCTTCTCGACAGGGGAATAAGCGTTATAATAACCTCGCGCCGCGGGTTTTCCGACGGGCGTGTTTGCGGTCTCGAACTCGATTTCGGTATGGGCATACGACTCATCATCGAACATCTTAAAGAGCTCGGACACAGCAAGATAGCGTTTTTAAGTTGTTTTGACGAGAGTTTTGTATTCGACCGCCGTCTTAAAAGATTCCGCGAGCGCATGCTCGACATTCTCGGCGAAGAAGACCCCGTCGTGTTTTGCGGCGAGCCGCCGTTTGAAAGCACGATAGAACGCGGATACGAACTCGCCGTCCGTCTTATAGAGAGCGGAAAGGAATTTACCGCGGTTATGTGCACCAACGATATGATGGCTCTCGGCGCCATGCGCGCGCTTCGCGAGCACGGACTTCGTATACCCGAGGACGTTTCCGTGGCGGGTATGGACGATATACTTTTCGCCCGCTCGGCTTATCCGTCGCTTACGACGATAAGCCACAGGTCGGAAGAATACGGGCGCAGGATATTCGGTATCCTCAAACAGAATATAGATAACAAGAGCGTGGTATCGCGTGAAAAAATAGAACCGTCGCTTGTCGTGCGCGAATCGACCGGCGCATGCAGACAGCGGCAAAAAACTTGACAAATTGTACGTACTGTTATAAAATAATTCGAAGTACACGTGTACTCAAAAAAGGAGATGTAATATAGTGATCGATGCGCGTATCAGGGAAGACATATTTCCCGTAAAGATAATAGAGAGTTCCGGAAGTATAGAAGGAGCGGAAAAACTTCTTAACGCCTGCGATATGCAGATAGGGCTTACCGAGACCGAGCTTATGCACGTTACCGGAAAAGCCCATATAATTCTGGACTTCGGTAAAGAATACAACGCGGGAGTAAGGATACTTACGCATCACTCCAAAGGCGGCTTTACACACGTACGACTTCGGTGCGGCGAGTCGGTGTCGGAGAGTTGCGCTTCTCTCGGCGACCGCGGAGCTCACAACCACCATACGTTGCGCGATATAGAGGCGGATCTTATCGATCTTTCGGATATGAGTTTTTTGGAGACGGGATTCCGTTTTCTGCGCATAGATTTTCCCGAGGGGACCGATACGTATATAAAAGCCGTCGTCGCCGTGTACATACACCGCGACCTTAAAGCCGCGGGCGGCTTTAAGTGCAACGACGAAAGAGTAAACGAAATATTCGAAGTCGCCGCGCGTACGCTCACGCTTAATATGCAACGCTATATCTGGGACGGAATAAAACGCGACCGCCTGGTATGGGTGGGCGACATGCATCCCGAGACTTCCGGCATAATAAGCCTTTTCGGCTCGGATAAGTCGGTGATAGAGTCTTTGGAGTACGCGCGCTCGCATACTCCGCTTCCCGAGTGGATAAATTCGATACGCACTTACTCCATGTGGTGGGTTGTTATACTTGCGGACTATTACCGCCAGAACGGAGACACCGAATACATTTTATCGCAACGCGCGTACATAGACGGAGTCGTGCGCCAGATAGACGCGCTTATCGCAGAGGACGGCACTATGAGCGCCGACGGATGTCTGTTCGATTGGCCGAGCCACGAACAGCCCGACGAGATAGTAGGTATAACTGCTCTCGCGTATCTTACCGCGCGCAGCGCGAAAGAACTTTTCCGCGTGCTCAGTCTTGACGTGACGGTATGCGACCGTATGCTGGAAAAACTCTCCAACTTCGATAAAAAGGCGACAAAGTTCAAACAGTGCGAAGCCATGAAGGTGTTTGCCGGCATGGAAGACGCCGACAAAGCCGTGGCTTTTCTTACCGAGGGCAACGGTAAGGGACTCAGCACTTTTATGAGTTATTATATACTCGATTCCATCGCCGCCGCCGGCAAACCGGAAAAAGCGATAGAGATAATGAAAGAGTATTACGGCGCAATGCTCGATAAGGGCGCGACGACTTTTTGGGAGGACTTCGGTCTCGATTGGGCGGAGGGCTCCTCGCGTATCGACGAATTGCCCAAAGAGGGCGAAAAAGACATACACGGCGATTTCGGCGCGTTCTGTTATATAGGTTTCCGCCATTCGCTCTGCCACGGCTGGTCGTGCGGACCCGTGCCGTTCCTTATTAAGACTATAGGCGGGATAGAGCCTGTCGAGCCCGGTTGCAAGACCGTTGAAATAAATCCCGTATCGGCCGGACTTACGAGTTACGAGTTGAAGTATCCCACGCCCATGGGCACGATAGACATCACGCTTGCCGGCGGAAAGTTCACCGTAGAGTATCCCAAAAAGGTAAAGATAGTTTTGCCTTGCGCGAGAAAGGATATAAAATTCAAGAAAAAATAATAACGGCTATTATGCCGGAAGATAGTAAAAAACCGCGAGGACTACGACAGCCCGCGCGGTTTTTGTTTTCTTGTTTTTTTATTCGTTTTCCATCGATCTTATTATTTCCGAGACGCGCGCCGATAAAAAGGCGAGCGTTTTTTGTATCTCGCGCAGTTCGCGTATCAGGTCGGCGGACGCTTCCTGTCCGGCGTTATCGGTGTACGGCGGCTTTGAGCGCACCGATACCGCGTTCGAGTACTGTTCGGCGGGTTTCGCCGACTGTACGGGTGCGGGAACGTTTATCGTAGCCGGGGGAGCGGGACGCGGACGCGCGGCTGCAGGCGCCGGATTGTCTACGCGTTTTATTGCTGTGGCGGCGATCTCTCGCCCGGGTTTTTGCACTTGTTTCTGAGTCTGCGCGGTAGCTGTGGGCACGCGCGGTGATTTTTTGTTTTTGGACGGTTTTGCCGCTTCTTCCTGTTTGTAGCTGAGACACTTCGTGAGCAGGGTAAAAAGCGGTTGAGGGTCGTCGCCGGCAAAAGCTTCGCGTTCGGCGCTATTTAACTCTTTTTTGCTAACCGAAGAAAAATTGAGCAAAAATCCGCGGCTCAAACAAAAGTTCTGAATATACGCTCTGCGCGTTACGGCATTGCCGTAGGCGAAAGGCGAAAGAATGATGAGTTCGCGCATATAGCAGCAAAGCTGTGCGGCGAAGTCAGATTTGCCGAGCGTCGGCGCTCCCTGAGTCTGGTTGAGTTTGCTCAATACGTTTTTGAGCGATCCGCGCAAAAGTTTGGGATCGGTGCAACTTCCTCCCGCTATTGTAAGTTCGTCGCCGCGCAGTTCGCCGCACTTGGGGCGCGGCTCGAACAACGCTTTATGTACGGCGCAGAGAGTGTCGGCGTCGTAATCGGAAATTTTCAGTTCGGAAAAAATGACCAGACGCGCGTAAAGCTGGTTTTTGGCGCATTTTTTGCGGAACGTATCTTTATCCGTTTTTCCTCCGAGGTACGCGATGGCCGCGGTCACCATGCTTTTGGCGGGAGCCGCGTCGTCGGCGGATATATTTGCCGCGGCGCTCAGAGCGGCGGACTTACAATCGTATACTTGCATGCATACATTATATCAAAATCCGCGTCGGGTGTCAAGAGCGGAACGCGAAAACCGAACGTTTGCCGGGTTTTCGGCATACATAAGTAAGTAAATAAAAACTTTGCGCCAAAGACTTGAAAAATATCGCCGCATGGAGTAAAATATATATGACGGAATTTCTTTCGAACGCGCCTTTGGGGCGTTGCTGTACTTTTCTTACGGGAGGGCGCGCGGATAAACTCGCTTTTTGTTACAAGACCGAGGAACTCATCGCCGCCGCGTCGGAGGGCGCGTTGGTGCTCGGACGAGGCAGCAATATTCTTGTGGGCGACCTTGGATACCGCGGCTTTGTAGCCGTCAACCGGACGGGAGACAAACTGTTCGGGCCTGATCATTGCGAGTGCGACAGCGGTCTTTTGATATCCGCTCTCGCGCGCGAATACGCGCGGCAGGGACGAACGGGACTTGAATGGGCGTACGGATTGCCGGGAAGCATAGGCGGCGCCGTAATGGGAAACGCCGGAGCATTCGGCGGTTGCATTGCGGACGTTGCGGAAAAACTTTATGTATATGTCGACGGAAAAATGCGGATAATGACGGCGGAAGAATGCGGATTCGGATACAGGAGCAGTAATATACGCGGTACGGTGGTGCGCGTAAAACTGCGCGCTCCCGAGGGAGACCCCGCCGAGATAAACGCCGCGTGCGAACGAAACTTTACGCTCCGCCGGCAAAGCCAGCCGATAGGCGCGAGCGCCGGGTGCGTTTTCAAGGCGGCGGACGGAGTGCCCGCGGGTCAGCTTATAGAGCAAGCGGGACTTAAAGGGCTTGTGTGCGGCGGCGCGGAGATATCGCCGAAACATGCGAATTTTATCGTGAACCGCGGCGGCGCGTTAAGCGGCGACGTACTGCAACTTATGAACACGGCGGCGGCGGCGGTGTACGATAAGTTCGGGGTGAAACTCGAACGCGAAATAAAATTATACGGAGACTTTTGCTGAATGGCGTTTTTGGGCGATTATCATACTCATACCGTGTACAGTCACGGCAAGGGCAGTATAGAGGACAACGTTCTCGTCGCCGCGCGCAAAGGTCTAAAAGAGATAGCGATAAGCGATCACGGCTTCGGACACATGGCGTTTGGGGTAAGACGTTGCGAACTGCCCCGCATGCGCGAACAGTTAAACGTATTAAAACAAAAATACCCGCAGGTAAAAACGTACCTTAGCGTCGAGTCGAATATTTTGGGGCGCAAAGGACGCATAGACGTGCGCGAGTCGGACAAGCAGTGGCTGGACATGGTCGTATGCGGTTACCATAAACTCGTTTGGGGAAGCGAAACGGCGTATTTTTGGAGCAACAATCTCGGGCTCGCCAAGGCCGCTACTATTGCGCGCAATACCGAGGCATACGTCAAAGCGATAGAAAATAACGCGATAGATATCCTGTCGCATCCCGGAAACGGTTGCAAATGCGATGTGCGCGAAGTCGCTCGGGCGTGCAGACATTTCGGGACATACTTCGAACTCAACGGCAAAAGAATATATCTTACCGACGCGCAACTTGCCGAAGCGGCGGAAGAAGGATGCGAGTTCGTGTGCGACAGCGACGCGCATTCTCCTGGCAGAGTGGGCGATTTTTCGTTGCCGCTCGAAAGGATACGGCGGGTGGGGATACCGATGTCCGCGATAGCCAATTACGACCGACTGCCCGATTTCCGCAGCGGACGGGGAGGCGCAAAATGAACGGCGTAAAAGGCGGCGCGGCGGCTTACGCCGGACTCGGAAAACTGAGTAAAGAGGAGATAGCGGGCAAGCCGCTTTCGTCGGACAGGGACAAGCGGGCGTTTTTGTCGGCTCTTATCCTTTCCAGCGGGTCGCTTATAATCCACGGCATGCAGGTCGCCGTAACGGTATCTACCGAAAACGATACTCTGGCGGACGCGGTGCGCGCAGCAGCAAAAGACCTTACCGCCCGCGATTGCCGCGTGGAGCGCAAAAACAAGAGGATAGAGATAGTGATAGAGGACGCGCTCGGACTGTTGTGCTCGTGCAACGTGCTGACATGCGACGGCGGCGTCGGCGTGTGCGAACATATAGCCGGCGAATTCGCTTCGGGACAGAGTTCGGCGGCGTACGTAAGAGGGGCGTATCTGGGCGCGGGCAGTCTTTCGGCGGGTCAGTACCATCTGGAATTTTCGTTCGGGCGCAAGAGTATTGCCGAGGACTTTTCGGCGATACTGCGCGGGTACGGGATATCCGCCGGGCTTGCGGTGCGCAAATCTCGCGCGGTGGTGTACGTAAAGGACAGCGAGGCAATAAGCGACTGTCTCGCGCTTATGGGAGCCGCTAAGACGGTGCTGGAATTTAATTCGCTGCTTGCGTCGCGCCAGATGAGCGAGCATATAAACCGCCAGCAAAACTGCGATATGCACAATATAGACAAGCAGATAGACACGGGGCTGAAACAGATAGCGTTTATAAAAGATATGGACGTTACCGTTCTTTCGGGAGTTTTGCGCGAGACGGCCGAGGCAAGGCTCGCGCATCCCGATTACAGCTATTCTCAGCTTGCTCAATTGCTGGGCATAACCAAAAGCGGACTTAAAAACCGCATGCGTCGTCTTGCGGCGGTTTGCGCGGGAGACGGAGAAACCGACAGGGAGGAAGGATAAATGGTATTTAAGGAGACGCGCGTAGGAAAGGAGTTTACCAATATCGACGCGCAGAGGCTCGTGGGGCGCTGTATGCGTTTCGACAGCGAGATAACTCTGGAAATGGGGACAAAAAAGATAAACGCCAAAAGCCTTATGGGAATAGTCAGCATGGCGTTGAAACGCGGAGACGCGGTCACCGTTATAGCAAAAGGCGACGACCAGGAAGAAGCGCTCGACGTTACGGTAAAACAACTGGGCGCGCGGTAACGCCGCGGTCTATACCGGGCTCGGACGAGAGAAAAAACATACTTGGAGAGAACATACATGGAAGGTCCGAAAAAAGAATTCGTTCATTTGCACGTGCATACCGAATACAGTCTGCTCGACGGCGCTACGCGCATAGGAAAGCTGTTTTCGGCGTGCGGCGATATGGATATGCCGGCTGTGGCGATAACCGACCACGGCAATATGTACGGAGTACTGGAATTTGTGAAAGCGGCGGTAAAGTATACCGACCCCAAAGCGGATTTTTACGAATTCATGGCGGAAAAGCGCCCTTATAAGGTAAAGCCGATAATTGGGTGCGAACTTTACATGTGCGAAAACATGCGCGAAAAATCAAGTTCGGGCGGCAAGATGCCCAAATACAACCATCTTGTTTTGCTTGCAAAAAACGAGACGGGATATAAAAATCTCATAAAGCTGGTATCGCTCGCGTATACCGAGGGCTTATATTACAAACCGCGCATAGATATGGAACTTTTGCGGCAGTACACCGAGGGGCTTATATGCTTGTCGGCGTGTATCGCGGGCGTTATACCGCAGGCTATCCTTGCCGGAGATATGAAAAAAGCCGACGATCACGTAAAAGAATTCAAGCGTCTTTTCGGCGAGGATTTTTACATAGAGATACAGGACCACAACATCAAGGACCAGAAAGTCGTTTTGCCGCATCTCGTAAAACTTGCGAGGGACAACGGCGTTAAAATTGTCGCTACAAACGACGTCCACTACCTTACCCGCGACGACGCGAACATGCAAAAGGTATTGCAGTGTATTTCTTTCCGCACCACCATGGTCTACAACGAGGACGAGATTCGGAGCGACAGCGACGCTGTGAGCGACGAGGGAGTCACCGACGACGGATATTTCCCCACAAAGGAATTTTACCTTAAAAGCTACGACGAAATGCTTTCGCTTTTTCCTACACTTTCCGAGAGCCTCGAAACAACTGTGGCGATAGCGGACAAGTGCGACGGCTGTTATTATTTCCGCAAGGAGCCGCTGTTGCCGTCGTATTATCCCGAAGACGGAAGCGAGCCGTACGAATTTTTGCGCAAACTGACTTACGACGGCTTGAATCGTAAATACAAAACCATTACCGACGAAATCGAAAAGCGGGCCGAGTACGAATTGGGCGTTATCCACAGACTGGGATTCGTGGACTATTTCCTCATCGTATGGGACTTTATACACTGGTCGGAAACGCACGACGTTCCTGTGGGGCCGGGGCGCGGTAGCGGCGTGGGAAGCATAGTGGCGTATGCGATAGGCATAACCAAAGTAAATCCGTTAAAATACCAGTTGATATTCGAGCGGTTCTTAAATTCAGAACGAGTCAGCAACCCCGACTTCGATATCGACTTTTGCGTGGATAAGCGCGAGCTTGTTATACAGTACGTTACCGGAAAGTACGGAGCACAGAACGTCTCGCAGATAGTTACTTTCGGCACCATGGCGGCGAAGGCCGCCGTAAAGGACGTGGGGCGCGTTTACAATTATCCTTATTCCGAAGTGGAGAAGATAACGAAGCTGATCCCCGCAATGATGGGCAAGAAACATCTCGCCCATATCCTCGGTTTGCAAAAGTGGAAGGACAACGAACCCAGCCCGGTAATCGGCGAACTTGTAGAGCTTTACGAAAACAACGAGATGGCGAAGGTGATACTGGATATGGCGATGCGCATAGAAGGCATGCCGCGCCAGACCGGCATGCACGCGGCGGGCGTTATAATATGTCGCGACCCGATATCCGACCACGTTCCCATGGCAAAGACCGGCGACGGCAACATTACCACCGAATTCAACATGATAGAGTGCGAGGAGTTGGGGCTCCTTAAAATGGACTTTTTGGGACTGCGCACTCTTACCGATATAAAAAAAGCGGTAGACATAATAAAAGTCACGCAGGGACGGGACATAGACTTTTACGATATGGAGTACGACGACGCGGGCGTTTACAAGTTGATAGGCGAGGGCGACACGCACGCCGTATTCCAGCTTGAATCCGAGGGCATGAAAAAGTTCATGCGCGACTTAAAACCGTCCTGCCTCGAAGATATCATAGCCGGAATATCGCTTTACCGCCCCGGTCCTATGGACAAGATAGACGACTACGTTTTCAATAAAAAGAATCCCGACAAGATAAAATACGACCATCCGCTTACAAAGCCTATACTTGAAGTTTCTTACGGCATAATGGTTTACCAGGAGCAGGTCATGCAAATGGTGCAGGCGCTTGGCGGATATACTTTGGGCAGAGCCGACAACGTGCGCCGCATGATGAGCAAGAAAAAAGTGGACGCCATGGAAAAGGAGCGCGAGGTGTTCGTCCACGGCACCGTGGACCACGGCGTGGAGATACCGGGATGTATAAAAAACGGCGTCCCGGAAAAGGTCGCCAATAAGATATACGACGACATGATAGCGTTCGCCTCGTACGCTTTTAATAAAAGCCACGCCGCGGCGTACGCGTATCTTGCCTATCAGACTGCGTATCTCAAATGTTATTATCCGGTGGAATTCATTACCGCCGTTCTCAATAACCGAATAACCAGCATTGACGAGATAAGGAACTATCTCGGCTATCTCAAAGAGCGCAACGTCACCGTTTTGCCGCCCTCCATAAACAAATCTTACGAGGAGTTCACCGTTGAAAACGGCGCGGTGCGCGTGGGACTGGTGGCTATAAAAAACGTGGGCAAAAGCATAATTGAAGAAATCGTCAAAGAGCGCGAACGCGGAGGGGAATTTACCGACTTCGTGCAGTTTGTAAAGCGTATAGAAAACGCGCAACTCAACAAACGCATGCTCGAAAGCCTTATATACGCGGGGGCGTTCGACTGCCTCGGAAAGACGCGCAGCCAGTACATCGCGGTGTACGAAAGCGTGATAGACCGAGTAAACAAAGACCGCGCGGCGAGGCTTAAAGGACAGTTTTCCTTTTTCGATATGAGCGACGCCTGCGCCGAACTGGATTCGTTTGAATATCCGGATATGCGCGAGTATCCTCTGGGAGTAAAGCTGGGGAAAGAAAAAGAGGTCGCGGGCGTTTATCTTACCGGACATCCGTTGGAGGAATTTACCGGACATCTCAGACAGTACGAGCACAATTCTTCCAATATTCTGCCGAGCGAGAACGACGACGGCGAAACCGTCGGCTTAAAAGACGATACCGTCGTAAAGCTGGGCGGCATGCTCATTGAGGCGGAAAAGAAGATTACCAAAACCGGAAAGGAGATAGCGATAGGAAAACTCGAAGACCTTTACGGCACGGTAGATATCATGCTTACCGGTTATACTTATAAAAAACTGAAAAACGTCTTCGTCAAGGATACTATGGTTACGGTGAGCGGTAAGATAAAAAACCGCGAGGACAGCGTCACGGTGTGGGTGGATAGTATCGTGCCGTGGCAGGACGTAACTCCCGAGACCCCGCCCAAAATGATATGCTTTTATCTTTCTTTCGATAACAGCGACCCGTCGCTTATGGATAACCTGCAGGATATCCTTTCGGCTTATCCCGGCAGGGACGAGACGTATTGTAAAAATCTGGACGACGGCAAGTTGTATCCTCTCGGCATCGGAGTGGATATAAGCGATAGTCTTATCAGCGAAGCCAAGGGGCTCATGGGGAGCGACAACGTGAAAGTCGCCACACGGAGCTGAACCACTCGATATAATCGACCGCGCGCGAGTACTCGTGTACGCGGCCGCGTTCGGCTCGGTAGAGCGTAAATTGCCGTTTAGACAGCATAAAAAACGCGGATAAACAGTTGTTTTCGTATATTTTCTTTGATATAATAGTATCGGTGAAAGTTCAATCATATTTCGTCGGAGGAAGCTATGAATAAAATCGCTGTACTTACGTCGGGCGGCGACGCGCCCGGAATGAACGCGGCTATACGCGCCGTTGTGCGTTACGGCATATTTGCCGGCATGGAAGTAGCGGGAGTCGAGCGCGGCTATGCCGGGCTGTTAGAGGGCAAGTTTATAGATATGAACATGCGCAGCGTTTCCGATATCATTCAGCGCGGCGGCACCGTGCTGCGGACCGCGCGTTGTCCCGAGATGAAGACCGCCGAGGGACAAAAGCTCGCATACGAACAACTTAAAGCAAAGGGCATAGAGGGACTCATCGTCATAGGAGGCGACGGCTCGTTTATGGGTGCGAAGGCGCTAAGCGAACTGGGCTTTCCGTCTATAGGGATTCCGGGCACGATAGACAACGATCTGGCGTATACCGATTTTACACTCGGATTCGATACGGCGTGCAATACCATTCTTGACGCCATAAACAAAATACGCGATACCATGTCCAGCCACGACCGCGTATCTATAGTGGAAGTTATGGGGCGCAACTGCGGCGACCTTGCGCTGTACGCGGGGCTTGGCGGCGGCGCGGAAGTAATAATAGTTCCGGAACATAAAATAGACATAGTGCGTGTTTGCGAGCGTCTGGAAGCCAGCAAACAACGCGGAAAGCACAGCGGTATCGTAGTGCTTGCCGAGGGCGCGGGCAAAGCCGACGATTTGGCAAAACAGATATCCGAGCGCACGGGGTTGAGCATACGCAGTACGGTTCTCGGGCATTTGCAACGCGGCGGGAGCCCCAGCATGAAAGACCGGTTTTTGGGCACGTCTATGGGAGTGCATGCCGTTCAACTTTTGGAAAAAGGCGTGGGAAACCGCGTTATCGGAATACGAAACAACAAGTTCTACGACGAAGATATCGTTAAAGCATGCCAGATGAAAAAGAAATTCGATCTCGATCTTTACAATATGGCGAGCGTCGTGGCGCGCTGACTTGCGGCGGGGGCGTATCGTAAAAACAGCATGAAAAAACGCGGACGGCGAAATGGCGTCCGCGTTTGTCGTATCTGCAAAAAAATTTACAGTTTGGCGTCGTCGTATTCCAATGTATAGCCGAGGTCTACCGAATAGTCGCCGAAGTTTTTTCCGAACAGAGCGAAACCCGATTTCGACGCGAGCGTAAAAGTTTTGAGTTCGCTGAGTCGGGCGAGAGTAACTTCGGATATCTTTATTCCGTCCCAGTAACAGCCGCGCGCGTTTACCGAAAGCGTCTTCAGGCTTCCGTACTGAGGATATACTGTATCGTACCAGTCGGGGTTGAGACTGCCTTTGCGGTCGCGGTTTTCGGCGGGGAGCGTGGCGGCGCCGAGCGGAACGTCGTCGATATATGCGGATATTTGTCCGGGCAGAATATCGCCGCCAGACGGCACCGCGCTTATCTCGAAGTGGAAGCGTATTTCCGATATTGCCGGACCGCCCGACGGAGGCGAAGGCAGGGTGTACGTTACCGATCCGTCGGAAAGCCATAGCCCTATGCAGTCGGCGTGTTCGGGATAAGTAAAGTAACGGGGGTCGTCGGTCTCGCCGATAAAGCCCTTTGCGCCCACGAGGGCGCAGCGGCGGCGCGGCGAAGCCGAGCGGTATTGTCCCACGGGTATGACGAACGACTGCGCTTTTTCCGGCAGAAACGATGCCACGTCTATGACTATCTTGTCGAGCGCGATAGAACACAGCTTTGCGGTTCCGCGTTTGCCGGGCTCCTCGGCGACGCGTATAAGCCCCGCGCTTTCCAGTTTTTTTATGTGCGGAGTGAGCGCGCCGTTGGTCAAATGCAGATTTTTGGCAAGGTCGCTGAGCGTTATCGAGCGGTGTTCGAGTATCTCGGACAGTATGTCCATACGCACCTGGCTGCCTATCGCTTCGCACATCGAATATGCGTCTATCAGCGCGGAAAAATGTTTCATGTAGAAATTATACCACACGCCTGCGGTTTTTGCAACATCAAATTAAAAATCGGCGGCGGCAACATTTTTTACACCGCGTAAACTGCGTCGTTGCTTGACACGTTTTTTTACGTGTGATATTATTATATCGAAACGCGGACGGTAAAGGGTTTTTCGCTTTGCGGCGCGTTTTGTTTTGTTAACGGATCAGGAGAGGTCACACCGCGATTTATGATAGATTTAGTCGGCAAGATAGGTTCTATGGCGCTTATAGACAGCGCGCACCATACCATAGACTACAATAAATTCGCGCGGCTTTCGCGGCAGTTGCGTCCCGGCATGGTTTGGGTGTCGAGCGGAGCGACGGAGATCGGGCGGCTCGACTATATCATGCGTTCGGGGCGCGAGCTTGACGGCTTGCCCGACGAAGTGAAAATGGATTACGCGGCGCAGGGGCAAACGGTGCTTATGCAGACTTACCGCAATTTCGTGGACGCGCGTTACGGCGTAAGGCAGGTGCTTGTGGAGCACGGGCACTTCAACAATCCCGAAAAGCGCGAGAGCATACGGCAGATGTTGTTGCGGATGCCGGCGCAAAACGCCGTGCCAATAATAAATTATAACGATGCGGTATCCTGCGAGGAAAACCGCAAGATGGAAATAAAGCAGTTGCAGCGCGAAAAGAGCGAAGTGGTGGAGCTTGTGGACAACGATGAGACAGCTGCGCAGATAGCGTGTCTCGTCAAAGCGAAAACGCTGCTGATATTTTCCACGCTAAGCGGAATATACGAAGACGTTAAGTGTCCCGAGACGCTTATACGAGAGATAAGCGCGCCCACCGCCGCCGAGGTGTTGGAAAAGATAGACAAGATAAAACTGCTGTGCGACGGCGCGTCCCGGGCGGGCGCAAACGGAGCCAGAGCCAAGCTCGAATATATAAAACCGTGTATAACCGCGGGAGTACGGGTCATAATCGCCGGTGCGGATTCCGATATAGAAGAAGCGGTAAGCGGCAAAGCCGACGGAACAAGAATTTTCGTTACCGAAGAAAAATAGGAGACATACGTCGATGACGTCTAAAAAACAATTGCGTGACGCGGCGGACGAGCGCGCGCTTATTTCCACCGAAAAGACCACCTTCAAAAAAGTAATACTTTTGATACTCGGCATAATATCCGCGGGCGTTATAAGGGCGGTGGCGATATATCTGTTCGTGGTGCCCAACAACTTTGCTCCCGGAGGCATCACAGGTATTGCCACCATGCTTGAAAACAAGTTGCCGGGGCATCCTAACGCGGGCTGGTTTTTGCTTGCAATGAACGTGCCTTTGGTGATAATAGCTTTTATATTCATCGGCAAACGGTTCGGCATCATATCCGGCGGCGCGATACTGCTTTCGTCGGGACTAATGATATTGTTCGAGAAGATCGGGCTTCCCACTTTCGATCTCGCCGACAATAAGATACTCGCCGCAATGGCCGGCGGTATCATAGGCGGAGTGGGCGTCGCTCTTATGCTCAAACTCGGCGGAAGCAACGGCGGCACGGATATAATCGCCGCGCTGATCCAAAAGAAATTTTCGGCTACCAATATAGCCTGGTATATATTCTTAGTGGACAGTTCGGTAGTGCTCGTATCGTTTTTCGTGTACGACAATTCGATAGTTCCGGTCCTGTTGTCCATGGTGGAGATGTACGCGTCGAGCAAAGTTGCCGAGACGATACTGCAAGGCTTTAAGTCTGCCGTGAAGTTCGAGATAATAACGACCCAGCCGGAAGAACTCTCGGCGGAGATAATACAGAAATTACACCGTGGCGTGACCAAGATCGCGGCAAAGGGTATGTATACCGGCGAGGAGCGCGCCATGCTTATATGTATACTGCGTAAGCGGCAGATGTCCGCGTTCCGCGAGATACTCAAAAAGTATCCCGATACTTTTGCGTATATAACCAGCGCGAGCGAAGTCGTTGGGCGCGGATTTACCAAGTGACAAGGTCTGTAAAAACAAAAGACGCACGAGAATTTTTCGCTTAATGGGTGGGGTATGTTCGGACGACGTCCGTATTTTATGAAGAATAAAAAATAGTACTGCAAAACTGAACTTGCCGGTAACGAAACGTTTAAGTTGACAAAAGAGGGAATGTCGATTCCAAAAGTATTCGAGAGCTATTTGAAATATTTCAATATAAAAAAAGAGAACGTTTTCGAATATTCGGGTGATTGCGATATCGATACCGAATTCAATGTTTGGGCTTCTAAAACGATAAGTGAAAAAATGAAAGAAAAAGGAGCGACGGACGTCGAAATAAAAGAGACGACGGAGCTGTTTTTGAATATAGATGAAATGCGCGCCGTCGAAAAAGATTAGCTTCGACGTAGTATCGAATATATAAGTTTTGCACGTTACCGTGCAAGCGGTATTTATAAAAAAGTTCTCCGACGGATAGTAGGAGAGCTTTTCGCGTGCATACGGTGAAGCTGTGTTTGCCGATTTTACGCGTCGTTTTCGTCGGACGAATCGTTTTGCGGCGACGAAACGTCCGTTTCGTTTGCTGCTATCGTATCGTCCGCCGTGTCGGACGCCGTATCCTGCCGGTCGGCTGCGGGAACCGTATCCGCGGCTTTTGCGAAAGGCACGATATCGAATTTGAATACGAGTACCGCAACGGCCGCCGCCGCGGCAAACAGAAGTATGACCTGGGCTTGGCTGGGGCTGAGTCCCGGAATAAACGCTCCGCGGTCGTCGCCGCGCACGTATTCTATCAAAAAGCGGAATACGGCATAACCCATGCCGTACAGCGGCAATTGTATCTTATAGTTTTTGAATCGGAATAAAAGCACCATCATCGCCGCGAACAGCAACACGAGAAACAGCGCTTCGAACAACTGCGTGGGATAAACTTTTTGCGACATGCCGGGGAAACGGATGCCGAGAAAACTGTCGGTGACTTTTCCGTAACAGCATCCTGCGAAAAAGCAGCCGAATCTTCCGAAGGCATGTCCGAGAACTATGCACGGCGCGCCGTAAGAAGCGCATTCGAAGAAGTTGCGTTTGACTTGACCTTTTGCGAATATAGCGGCGCTGGCGACAAACACTATAACGCCGGTTATTAGTCCGCCCATAAACGTGAGCCCCGAATATCCGAAGCTGACTTTTTCTCCGGCGACGGCTTTGGCTATCATATCGTATATCGATTGGAAAAGCGCGGCGCCGCCCAAGCCCGCGGCTATGCTTATGATGGCAAGCAGAGAATAAAAGGTGTATGTTTTATCGTCCACCTTCTTTTTGTTGCAAATAAATTTGAACAGCAATATCGCCGCCAAAAGGCCCGCCGCAAGCATTATGCCGTACATGGACAAAGCTTCGGAGCCGAAAAGATACGGATACATGATTAAATGATAACACCGGCGCGGCGATTTGTCAATATTGTGGGCTAAAAAATTGACTGGCGTAGCCGTAAAAGGTTATAATGTAATCATGAATGTATCCACTAACGACAAAATAGCGGTCGTAGATTACGGCGCAGGCAATCTCCACTCGGTTTTGTGCGGACTCAAACGCGTCGGTGCGGCGGCTTACGTAGCCTGTTCTCCCGCCGAACTTAAAGGTTGCGCCGGCATATTGCTCCCGGGAGTCGGAGCCTTCGGGTACGCGGCGCGCAGTTTGCGGGACGCCGGATTTACGGACGCGTTAAAAGAATACGCCGGCGCGGGAGTGCCGCTTCTCGGGATATGCCTCGGGATGCAGTTGCTGTTTTCCGGCAGCGAAGAAAATCCCGGCGCCGAGGGGCTCGGACTTGTAAGCGGTATAGTCACGCGTTTGCGTACCTGCGGATTAAAAGTGCCGCACATGGGCTGGACCGGACTCGGCGGATGCAAAGGACGGCTCATGCAAGGCGTAAGCGACGGCGATTACGTATACTTTGTTCATTCGTTCGGGGCGCACAGTAACGGTAAAGCCTGCGCTACGGCGGAGTACGGCGAAACGTTCGACGCGGCGGTAGAGAGCGGCAACGTGTTCGGGACGCAATTCCATCCGGAAAAAAGTTCGGACGTGGGACGTAAGATTTTGAAAAATTTCGCGGCTGTATGCGGAGCGGGGACGGAAACATGACTGCAAAGAGGATAATACCGTGCCTTGACGTAAAGGACGGCAGAGTGGTAAAGGGAGTCAATTTTGTCAACCTTACCGACGCGGGCGACCCCGCGCAAGTCGCGGCGGCTTACGAACGGGCCGGCGCCGACGAAATAGTATTTTTGGATATAACGGCGTCGGTGCGCGGGGCGGAAACGGTGGCGGAAACCGTTTCACGCGTTGCGGAACGGCTTGCCGTACCGCTTTGCGTGGGCGGCGGCATACGCTCGGTACGCGACGCCACCGCTATACTGCGGGCGGGCGCGGACAAGGTGTCGGTAAACACGGCGGCGATACGCGACCCTCGGCTGATAAGCGAACTCGCCGACAAATTCGGGCGGCAGTGCGTGGTGGTAGCCATAGACGCTTTGCGCGAAGAAAACGGTTACAGGGTATACAGCGCGGGCGGCAGAAAAAGAGAGGAACTCGACGCTCTCGAGTGGGCGGTGCGCGCCGAAAGTCTCGGCGCCGGCGAGATCCTGCTTACAAGCATAGACCGCGACGGTACCAATATCGGCTACGAGACCGAGCTTACCGGAACAGTTTCCGACAGCGTGAAAATACCGGTGATAGCAAGCGGCGGCGCGGGCGAAAAGCGGCACTTTTTCGAAGCGTTCGATCGCGCGCATGCCGACGCGGCGTTGGCGGCATCGGTATTCCACTTTAACAGGATACCGATAAAAGAGCTTAAAGAGTATTTGCGCGGAAAAGGGGTATGCGTAAGGCTTTGACGCGCCCGGGCAGAAGATTGGCAACGCCGGCAGAGGAGCGGGATAAATGACTGACGACGAAAAGATGATATGTAAAATAGAGTGCGACGCAAGCGGAAAGAAAAAACGCGGCGACAGCGTAACGCTCACGAATAAACGGTTATACAAGACGGGCATAAACCGTTTGGGGATAGAGCACCGCAAAGCGGTAAGTCTGGACGCCGTTTCGGGCGCGGAATGGGGCGCCGAAAGATTTTTGCGCGTGCCGGTAATAGGGCTGGTGTTTTTCGCGCTGTGCTGTGTGCTCAGCGCATACTTTTTACCGCATGACAAGCTGTTGCGGACTATACTCGGTATCGCGGTCCTTGCGTTGGGCGCGGTCGTACTTGTAACGTGTATCGTTATATATTTCAGATTCACGGTGCGGGCTATAACGGTGTATTACAGCGGCGGCAGGATGCATGTGTTGTCGCCGGGCATCTCCGACGAAGACGCGGAAGAATTTGTCATGCAACTGCTTGACGCCGCGGAAAAAGCGCGCGCCTCAAAGCTCGGGGAGTCGGAAAAATGAAATTACTGCATTTGTCCGATCTTCACATAGGCAAAAGGGTCAACGGGTTTTCCATGCTCGACGACCAGAAATACATATTGGAGCGCGTATCGGAAATAGCGGAAAACGTCAGACCTTACGGGATTATGATAGCCGGCGACGTGTTCGATAAGTCCGTGCCCTCCGCCGAAGCGGTGGAATTGCTGGACGAATTTTTGGTGCGTATCGCAAAGCTCGGAATAAAGGCGTTTATCATCAGCGGCAATCATGACAGCCCCGAGCGCATAGCCTTCGGCGGCAGACTGATGACTGCCAGCGGCATATACATGTCGCCGGTGTACTGCGGACATACCGAGCCCGTAAGGTGTCGCGACGAGCACGGAAACGTAAACGTCTACATGCTGCCTTTTATAAAGCCGTCGACGGTGAGAGGATATTTCGGCGACGGTATCGTCACGTATACCGACGCGGTAAAGGCGGCTGTGGCGGAGATGGATATTGACGCGTCCGAGAGGAACGTACTTATAACGCACCAGTTCGTAACGGGAGCCGAACGCAGCGAATCGGAGGAGATATCGGTGGGCGGTACCGACAACGTTGACGCGTGCGTCTTCGAGGGATTCGATTACGTGGCGCTCGGGCACGTGCACGGACCGCAGAACGCGGGCGGAGGGCATATACGTTACTGCGGCGCTCCGCTCAAATATTCGTTTTCGGAAGCAAAACACAAAAAGTCCGTTACAATGGTCGATTTGAGAAAGAAAGGCGAGATTAGCGTTACCGAATTGCCGCTGTGTCCTATGCGCGACTTAAAAGAAATACGCGGCAAATACGATGAGATACTCGACAAAAACTTTTACGACGGAACAAGTTACCGCGACGATTACATGCACGTTACGCTTACCGACGAGCAGGATATTCCCGACGCGATGGCGAAGCTCCGCGTGGTGTACCGCAATCTCATGAAGATGGATTACGACAATACGCGCACCCGCGCCGATGTTTCGGTGGGCGAGGCGGAGGACGTCGAAACGCGGTCGCTGTTTGACTTGTTTTGCGAGTTGTACGAAAAACAGAATAACGCGCCCATGAGCGACGGACAAAAAGAGTTTTGCCGCGACCTGTTGGATAAGATCGGGGAGGACGCGCAATGAGGCCTGTAAAACTTGTGATGGAAGCGTTCGGACCTTATGCCGGACGCACCGAACTCGATCTTGAAAAGCTGGGGACGGGCGGTATTTATCTTATAACCGGCGATACCGGCGCAGGTAAGACCACGGTGTTCGACGCTATAACTTACGCGCTGTACGGCTCGGCGAGCGGCAGCAATCGGGATCCCGGTATGTTCCGCTCGAAGTACGCCGCGCCCGAAACGCCCACGACGGTGGAGCTTACGTTTGATTACGACGGCAAGCGCTACACGGTGCGCCGTAATCCCGAATACGAGCGCGCAAGCAAGCGAGGCGGAGGCACGACTACGGAGAGAGCCAATGCCGAATTCGTGTATCCCGACGGAAAAGTCGTCACAAAAAAGGGAGAAGTCGACAGGGCGGTAAACGAATTGACCGGACTCAATAAAGAGCAGTTTACGCAGATAGCCATGATAGCCCAGGGCGATTTTTTGAAACTTTTATACGCAACTACCGACGAGCGCAAAAAGATATTCCGCGACATATTCCATACAAAACGTTGTTTCGATATGCAAGAGGCGTTAAAGAGCGAGGCGACGGTGCGTAGGAAGGAATGCGAGGAACTGGAAAACGCGTTGAAACGGTATATAAGCGAAATATCGTACGACGAAGGAGAGTATGCCGAAAGCGTGAACGCGGCGAAGCGCG
The DNA here is from genome assembly GCA_949744905.1 of uncultured bacterium. Classification (GTDB taxonomy): domain Bacteria; phylum Bacillota; class Clostridia; order Christensenellales; family Pumilibacteraceae; genus Pumilibacter. Next base: position 23,138 of record CATKCE010000060.1, on the reverse strand, counting down.
GCGAAATGCCTTTCGAACAAGTTTCGGAGCTGTTGGAGGAGCTACTGTCGCGCGACGGCAAAGAGCTGTCGGACGTCGAGAAAAAAATGCGCGATACGGAAAAGAAAGCGGCGGAAGTTACGGCGGAGCTTGCATGCGCGCGCTCTGTCTTGGAATCGAAGGACAAGTATGAAAAATTGTTGTCGGAGCTTGCCGATATGCGTAAAGAGCGCGACGACGCGGAAAAAGAGCACCAAGCGCAAAAAGAAAAGCGCGGCGAGCGCGATAAGATCGACGCGGATATAGCGGCTTTAGAACTCATTTTGCCGGAGTACGACAGGCTGAACGAACTGCGCGAGAAGTATTCGGACAGCGGCAAAAAGATAAAGTCGTTGGAAAAATTGCGCGACGACGCCGATAAAGCCGTTTTTGAACTGACCGGAAAGATCGACAGAGATAAAAAAGATCGCGCCGACGCGGAGAACGCGGGACGCGAGTTGGAAAGTCTTAACGCTTTATTGGCGCGTGAAAGCGAAAGATATTCGGAATTTGAAAAATTGCGGCGGGACCTATTGGATTTCGACGTTAAAAATTCGGAGCTGATAAAAGCGCGGAACGATTATAAGGATAAAGTTTCCCGTGCCGCCGAAAAGAGCGGAATATACGAAAAAATGTATAAGGAATATCTCGACGGCCAGGCGGGCGTGCTTGCGTCGAGGCTTATCGACGGCGAGGCGTGTCCGGTTTGCGGCTCGCGCGAGCATCCCCGTCTTGCTTCATGCGACTCGGGCGCTCCGTCGGCGGACAGGTTGGAACAGGCGAAGCGTGAGCGGGACGCGGCGCAAAACGAGGCGGAAAACGCGAGCAAGTCGGCGGGAGAAGTTAACGGCGAGGTGCGCGCGCGGTTGTCGGCTCTCGTTTCGTCGGCGGAAAAACTGCTCGGTATGAGCGGAGAGGACGACGCGGAGGCTATCAAAATGAAACTGCCGTCGGCTATCGCGGAGGCCGGAAACAAAATAAAGGACATCGAAAAAAGATCGGCGGCGGAAGACAAGCGCATAAAGTTGAAAGAAGAACTGGACAAGTCCATTCCGCTTGACGAAACGGAGCTTATAAAACTGCGTGACAAAAAGGCGGAATACGATAAGGTGATCGCCGCGGAAAAAGAAAGGAACGCGTCCGCGCTGTCCGACGGACAGGAACTCGGCAGAAAACTGAAATATAAAAGTAAAGCCGAAGCCGAATCGGAGATACAACGGCTTAAAACTCTTAAAACCGGATATGCCGCGGCGGAGGAAAAAGCCGCTCGGGCGGTCAAAGAGCGGGGCGAAAAAGTAAAAGTCGCCGAGGGACAGATATTAGAACTTGAAAAGATAATAAAAAGCGGAAAGAGCGGAGACATCGCGGCTCTTACCGCCGTCAAGGAAAAACTGGATAGCGAGAAAGCAAAATTTTACGAAGTTATCAAAAAACTGCATGCGCGTAACACTACGAATTCCGGTGCAAAGCATAAGATAGAAAAGGCGCTCGACGAACTCTCGGTCGCCGAGGACGGATTCGCAATGGTAAATATACTGAGCCAGACCGCCAACGGCAATATTTCCGGCAAAGAGAAGATAATGCTGGAAACCTATGTGCAGGCCGCGTATTTCGACCGTATAACCGCGAGGGCGAACATCCGCTTTATGATGATGTCGGGCGGACAGTACGAGTTGCGCCGCCGAAAAGAAGCCGACGGCAGAAGCCAGGGCGGGTTGGACCTCGACGTTGTGGACCACTACAACGGCACCGTTCGCAGCGTCAAAACTTTATCGGGCGGCGAATCCTTCAAGGCGTCGCTGTCGCTGGCTCTCGGGCTAAGCGACGAGATACAATCGTCGGCTGGCGGCATAAAGCTCGATACCATGTTCGTTGACGAGGGCTTCGGCTCGCTTGACGAGGAATCTCTTTCGCAGGCGGTGGATACTCTGGCGCGGCTGGGGCAGGGCAATCGCTTGGTGGGAATAATATCGCACGTTTCGGAATTGCGCGCGCGCATAGATAAAAAGATAATCGTAACAAAGCACAAAAGCGGCGGAAGCCGCGCCGAGATATCGGTGTGATATCCAAGGGGACGTTTTTGCCGCCGCGCAGATAAATTTTATTACTTGCGCGGCGGTTTTGTGTATATGCGGATAAAACGCGGCGGAGCTTCATGTCCTATGTATAAAAAGTAAGGTTTTTATTTGTGAAATACTATTGTCAATTTTTCGATTATGTGATAAAATAGTGTAAAACAGGGCGATAAAGAACGGCGTTGCGCTTGCCGCGGCGTTATTTTGGGAGGATGCGGAGACGGTATGTCCAGAAAAGGCGAAATAAAACGCGAGATAAAAGCGGGCGAAGAAGAAATAGAACGGTTGGAAAAAAAGCGGGCGCGAAGCCAGTCCGCTTTGCTTGATGCGATTATAAGCGAAACAAAACCGGATAAAGCCGACGTCGAATACTTTAAGGTGTTCAGCCGTTTGATAGAAGTCGAGCGCGAAAATCTGCGCAAGCTGAAAGAAGAACTTAAAAAGCTGTGATACGGCGGTACGCCGCAGTGCAGTAGAAAACAACGATAATTACCGCGTATGTTCCGTTTGAAGCGTTTTGCGGGACGACGTTGTAAAAATACCGGCCGTGTTTTACGGCGCGGATAAGTCGGACGCGTGCGGAATCTGTTTTGCACGGACGTCCGGCGGGGAGGATCGGGAATATGGTATCGTTACGTGTAAGGTCGCCGAGAAAGAGATTTTTTGCGACTGTTTTTGCCGTGTTGGGCTGTTTGTTTCTTGCGACGGGAGGCGTTGCTGTTACCGACGCCGTTTACTCGTATGCCGGCAATGCGGGGTATGTGCAAAGAGAGAGCGAAGCCGTTATACGTCCGCTTAAAACATATACCGACATTTCGGTGACGGTCCCCGACGGTTTGGCCGTGTACAAAGACGTGACCACCGGTCTGGATCTTAAAAAGAATCTGCGCGTTATCGGCACGTACGACGGCGGCTTCGCCCGATTACAGACGTCGGAATTCACCGTTTCGATAAACGGCAAAGTATTGGACGACAACAGCCCCGTTCCGGTGCTGAACGAGGACGGAACGGCATCCGGCGCTATATCGCTCGACCTTGAATGTTCGTTGCTTACATACCACATTGACCAGTTGCTCGTAGTCGAAAGTTTGCCGGTTTACGATTCTCTTACCGTTACGGGTCCGACCCAGATCGGCGCGGACGCGGACGAGGAGAGCGTAAAAGATCTGATAAGCGTTACGGGCGTGGCGGGCGAAGAAAGTTTTCCCGTCGGCAATAAAGAATTGTATTCGGCGTCCTTTTCCCAATCGCTTGCGGCGGGGCGTACGGTCACGGTAAACGTTACGCTCGGCGAAGCGTCCGGCAAACTCGAAAACGTAAAAGTCGTCGCCGCGAAAATACAGGGTATATTCGTTGCCGCCGACCCCGCTCTGACGGTTTTGGACGGATACTACCGCGATCCCGCCGATAAAGTTTTTCCCGATAAAGAAGATTCGGCGTATTACGGAACATTTGTAAAAGGCATGTACGGTACCGACGTTCAAAGCAGGATAATGGTTTACGCGGTGCTTGAAAATTCACGCGTTTTGCTGGGAAGCGCGGGTTCGAGCGGATATATACCCGAGCTTAACACCAACTATACCGGCGAGATAGAAAACGTACAGTACAACGACAACAACAATTCGATATCGGTCAAGATCACCGTTGGCACGGAAGTTTACAACGACCGGGTGACTCTGCCGTTCGAAGACCGCAAAGCCGTAAAACTCGACGCCGTTTACAAGGGCGACGCTCTCAATCTTACTTCCGCTACCATGCTCAATTCCGGCGCGCACGGCGACTTCGACGTGACCGTGACATACAACGACCGCGATACCGAGGTCATAACCGATTACGTGATAGACGGCTCGCTGTATCCCTCTAAAAACCAGTTTCCGCTGTCGGAAAACGATATTTACTCTAAAACGGTGACTGTTTGCGACAAAGACCGATCCATTTCCGCCGAAGTCGGATTCGAAAATATCGTATACAAACCTTACGCCGGAGTCACCGGCGTGTACGGTACGGCGGTGACGCAAGTTGCGAATCAACCATTTGATTTTACCGGTCTTTACGCCACTGCGGAATTCAGCGTTGACGTGCCGGGACAGGACGATCCGGAAATAATCGAAAACCAGATAGACCTTGCCGATTACGCAGACGACTGCACGGTTACTTTTTACGCGGGCACCAAAAGGCTTACGAGCGGCGTCGGCAGAGTGAACGTTCCTTCGCGCAGCACAAACGTAAACCGCGTTACGGTATCTTACGGCGGCAAGGAAAACCGCTTTGATATAAGCGTTGTTCCGGCGCCGCACGTTGTGCCCGTTGTGGACGAACGTTCGGTAAATTACAGCGAGGGCGGCACGATAAAACCCGTTACCGGCATAGACTGGGAAAACGACCTCAAAACCGGACTTACCGTTACCGTGACCGACAGACTTACCGGCGAGAGCGCTGTTATAGCGACTTATTCTTACGCCGCAGGCAACGTTTCGCTCGATTCTTCCGAATGTGATTTCGCCAAGTACGAAAACGGAGCCGTGGTGTTTTTGCGCGGCAGCGAGTTTACCGTCACGTTCGCGCTGACAGACGGAGCCGCGGGAGATTACGGCTGGTATACGGCGGACAACCGCGTGGAATATTCAAAGAGTTACCGCATACGCGTTAACAAAGGTTTATTGGACGTGCGTATGGCCGAAAGGACCGTAAATATCATATACGGCGAAGAACCGTCTTTGGCGGTAAAGTGCTATCCTTTGGGCAGCAGCGTGGCTCTCGACTCTTCGGTCGCGCCGACGCCCACGTTCAAATATTACGGATTTACCGACGAGAGCGGTAAGACGTATACTTACGGCGATCCGTCGCTTGTCCGTCCCACCGTTGTCGGCACGTATTACGTTATCGCAACTACCGAGGACACAGACGGTTACCGCAGCAGTACGACTTTCGACTCTAACCGCGCTACTTTGACCATCGCGCCGAGACCCGTAAAGACGGGGGCCGTAGCGCCTCCGCGCGCCTATTCGCGCACTACATGGACTCCCGAAGAACTTATCGATATAGACCGCTCGGCTTTTCTTGCGGAGGATATCGAGGGAGACAAAGCGGACGCCATAATTTCGGTGGAGCAGAGCGGCGTCAATTCCGAAAAAGCGATACGCCATGCGGGCGATTACGGCATCAAACTTACGCTCAACAATAAAAATTACGTATGGACTTCGGATAACGAAAACGATATTATTTCCGTCGAAGACGGCAAGAGCGTTATAAGCACGGTGTTTACCGTTACGCCTTACACTGTGCCCGACTTTACCATGGCGGTAAAACTTTCGGATACCGAATTTATATACGGCGAGGGAAACCTTACCGTCGATTTCGCGTATCCCGACGGATTTTATCCTTTGGCCGGCGGTCCGGTTTTCCAGATAAGGAACGAAAGCGGAACGTGGGAAGATTATTCCGACCATACTCTTGCGGAATTTGCGGAGTGGCAGGCGGGGACTTATCGCGTCGGCTACACTACCGAGTTGAATTCGGAGCACGATGAGGACGGAGACTATACCGTGGGCGATACGGCGTACCGCGAGTTCACGGTGATGAAAAAAGTGATATCGTCGCTGGGACTTTCGGCGGAAAGAGCTTCTTATAACGGAAAAAGCAACGTATTTTCCATTGCTGGCTACGACGGCGGGTTCATGTCGTACTCGGCGGAAGGCGCGACGCAGTCGGTCGCAGACGACGGCAACGGAACTATAAGCGTATTGCACGCCGATACTTACACCGTCAAAGTGTCGTTTACCGATAACAACCACGCGTGGTCGGGCGCATTGGACTCTGACGGCGACGGCGAAGTTACGCTCACGTATATTCTCGACCCCGTAACGCTGACGGTCGTCTGGACCTCCGGTAACGCGTCGGCTCCCGCGCTTTTGGAATATCCTTTCAGCGAGGGAATGGCGCGCGTAAAGCCCGTAGCGGGTGCAAACGGTACGGCGGACGGCGATGCGGTATCGCTTAAAACAGAGGTGTATTCCGAATACGACGGACGTTCCGATATTACCGAAGCCGATAAGTTCAATGCGTTCGTACATGCCGACGGCGCGAACGCGGCGGGAACGTATTACGTATACGTGACCGGTATAACGGTCGCCGGAAACGGCGTCGCGTCGGACTACGTTCTGCCCGCGTTGTACCACGCGTCTTACAGGATAGGAAAGGCTAAACTGGAACTTCCGGCGGTTGCCGCGTCCACGCCGCAGATGTCGGCGGACGGCGTTGTCCGTTCGGGTCAAGTGTTTACCGCCGTGTACCGCGGAAGCGTTTTCACTATCGAAAAATATCTTTTTAATTACGAAGGACATGTGACGTATACCGTAAACGGGGACAGCTCGTTACAGGTGCTGTATGCCGACAGCTATACTATAGAAATAACGCCCGGTGCGAATTATGTTTGGGACGACGGAAGCGAAAACGGTTCTGTTTTGCCGCAGACGGTCACGTTTATCGTGTCGGCAAAACCGATAGACCTCGATTGGAGCGCGCTTGCGCATACTTACGACGACTCGGATAAAAGTCCCGCAGTTGCGGCGCGACCGTCCGACGTGTGCGGCGACGACGCGCTTACCGTCTCGTTCTGTATCGATAAAAACGAAAATTACGTTTCCGACAGCGGCGTAACGTTTGTCCGCAAAGCCGGCGTTTACCGCGTCCATGCAGTTGCGCTTATGGAGAACGGAGACGTATCGCGGAATTACACTATTAAGAGCGAGACGCGTTCGACGGACTTTACGATAAATAAAGCCGTTGTGTCAAGACCCGAACTTACCGTAAGCGCGGTAACTTTCGGCGACGGAAAGACGATAGAGTTTACAGCCTCCACCGATTGGGCGGTGCTCGCGGCGCGTGCGGGCGGTGTCGCCGAAGTGTCCGGCAGGAACAATCTCGGCAACGAGGTTGCGGCTGGCGCGGCGTTTACGTTTACGAGTTCCGGCTTTACTTTTGAGTATACCGACGCCGGTCTGTATAAACTGACGTTTACATTAAACGATTTTGAAAATTACCGTTGGGCGGACGGCAATGCCGGCGGCGGTTACGTCGAGGGAACTGAGACTTGCGAGATCGGGATAACGGTAAACCGCAAGACGCTTAAACTCGGCGATCCTTCATGGACCAAAGAGCAATGGTCGGATTGGCGCATTTCCGAATGGGAAGCGGGAATGAACGAAAGAAAGACTCTCTCAGTAAACGGCTTGCCCGAACTTACCGTGTCTTACGGCAGCGTTACCGTGAGCGGCGGATCTGTGTCTTACACCGCTATACCCGACGACGAAGCCATATCGGAACGCGGAAGATATTATGTACGCTATGCGGTAAAGGCGGGGGACACGCCGGATAAGAATCCGCTCAACTATATATGGGCGGAAGCCGACGGCGCGTATCTGTACGTAAGCAACACGAACCAGATATTGGTTTCGGGCAGCGCGTCGGCGCAGAACTATAAGACGGATTACGGCGAGGACGGAGTTTATATTACCATCCATTATGCCGTGACCAACAGAGTGCTCGGGCTGACTTACGAATTCGCGCCGTATACGTTCGGCGATACGGTAAAGGCGTCCGGCGCAATTTCTCTTAACGACGTTTTCACTATAAAAGACGAGACCGAGGGCTCCAAAGACACCCTTATTGCCGAGTGGGATAAGGGGCACGTGACTCTTACGTTGACTTTTACCGATAAAGCCGACAACAGCGTGAGCGTGTTTACTTATGACTCTGGCATGAAATCCGGCTCGGACAGCGGAGACCTTGTAAACCATCTTCCTTGGAACAAAGGCGAATACGACGTGACGGTCGAATGGACTTTTTCCGATGAATCTGACTTCGAGACCGCCGCCATACACAAGGACCTTACGGTAAACGCGCTTGATATCCGCGCCGCTTCCGTAACTGTGAAATGGGGCGCGGAAGAAGGAGTTACGAATGCCGACGGCAAATTTTCGTTCGTGTACGACGGCGTATCCAGAGGACTTACGGCTACCGTGGTATCCGCGCCGCAGCGTCCGGGACAAACGCTTTTACTTCCTGTATTGAGCGTTACGCACGTAAGCAAAGTCAATACCGACGCGCAGGGTAACGTGATAGCGCACAAAGTGTACGTGGAGACTATCGCCGACGGCGAGGCGACCGGCGGACTCGTTTACCGCGCCGATAACTTTGATATAAGAGATAACGGCGGTTATCTGCTCGAAAACGAACTTATCGTATTGCGCCGTACGCTTACGGTAAGCGTTAAAGCTCCCGACGGCTCTAAGACTTATCGGCATACTTACGGCGACGGTTTGCCCGACGTATCCGGATGGTTCGAAGTCGAGGTGAAAGACGGCGAAGGCTTTGCGGGCGGCGACTCTGCGCTCGACTGCCTGACCGTATCGCTTGACCGCGGCGGCTATACCGGTAGCGACGCGCTTCTTCCTGCAAACGCGGCGGGGTATGTTTTAACGCCGGAACTTAAGGACAACGAGTATTCGCGCAACTACGTTCTCGTAGTGCCCGAGGACGGCGAGGGCAAATTCGTCGTCGAAAAGCGCGCGATAGAAGTGACGGTTACCGCGGCGGAATCGGACAGAGAACACGTTTACGGCGACGACCCCGCGGATATATCCGGCAAGAAAGATTTTTATGCCGTTGGCGGAAAAGGTCTGCCCGACGGAGTGGATGCGGGGCAGGTGTTTGCGCTAAGCGTAAACGGCATTGCTTCCGATTCCGACATAACCACCGCCGCAAACAGATATTTCTTCGATATCACCGTTACCGAAAACGGTAAAGCCAATTACGATATTACTTTTGCGGAGAGTACTTACGAATATTTCGTACGTCCCGCTACGCTAAACGTCCGCGTGGAACTTACGATATTTTACGGAGAGAACAGCCCCGTAAATTACGACGGCAAAGGAAACATGTATCTTGCCGGCAACGATAATCTGCGCCGCGAAAACGGCATATATAAGATAGACGACGGCGACTTCAAGTTTGACGACAAAAACAAATTCTACAATACTTCCGACATAGCCGTGACCGGCGGGGAATTCGAGTATGCCACCGATTATACGCCGGGAGATATCGGCAGGCGCGACATAACGTTTGCGCCCAACGGTCTTGCATGGGGCAACTATGTGTTTGCCGGCGGAGTAGGCTCTCTCAACGTTGTGCGCCGCGAGATAACCGTCGCGATACTTTCGCAGAGCAGACCGTACTATTCCGAGCTTGCCGCGCTCAACACCGAGAATGCCGGATTTACCGTATCCGCGGCGGTGTCGTCGTACGGACTCGACGGCGCGACGCATTTCTTCGGAGCGTACAGCTCTTACGACAGGATATTCGCGATAGAGGTAAACTCTCTCGATACCGAGATAAAAGACGGAATAACGATCGCTACCGGTAAGGTGAACTCCGACGGATACGCCATAACTTTGCGTTCGCTCGCCGGCGACAAGTACGACATAAAATACAATACCGACGCGGTGTACGTCGTGTCCGCCGCCGATTATAAACTGCTGCCCGATACTTCAAAGCAGACTCTTTCTTACGACGATACCATAAGGCCTTCCCTGAAAGCCGCGCTCGACGCGGACACGCAGGACGGCATAAGGGCGGATGTTTTGTATTATCTCTCAAAGAATAGCGCGTTGCCTGTCGGTTTCGATTGGGATGTAAGCGGAAGTTCGGATATACCGGGCGTGTTCCGCGCCGACACGTATTACGTGTTCTTCCGTATCTCCGCCGAGAACCACAAAACTTTTGTCGATAAGATATGCGTTGAAGTGCTCCCGTCGGAAAACGCGTTTACGGAATCGTTCGATTACAACGATAAAGCCGTTACCGTAATAAACGGCGATCGGGCTGCCGCATTCGCCAAGACCGAGGGAGTGGGCGGAGAAGCCTGGATATACGGCGGATATACCGCCGGCATGACGGGATTCGTAACGCCTGCGACGCGTTTCGACGGCTTTAACGGAAATACTTCCGGCAATAAGATATACGTATCGGTGGAGTTTTACCGTAAGACCGTTTCGGCGGGTACGGAAAGCGTAAGCTACGTTGCCGAATACGTTGCAAACGCGGGGCTGGACGAAGAGACTACGCTCGGCGACGTGTTGGACACGGTATTTTCGCGCAACAAATTCGGCGCCGGATATTACGCTGTGACTTACACTATGCCGGCGTCGGGCAACGATTACGCCGCGGTAAGCGAAACGCGCGTGTTCCGCGTCGCCAAAGCCGAACTCACAGTTACGGCACACGATTCTACGGTGGTATACGGTGAGGAACATATATTTACCGCCGACGCCGAACACCACTCTAACCATGCGGCGGATATATCTGGTTACAAATACGGCGAGACCGATACGACTGTATTCGACGGACGCAATACGTCGGTAAAAAAGAACTTTGAATTCGTTACCAACAAAGTCGCGTCTTCCGATCCTTACAAAGCGGGTAACGACGCGGGCTCGGCGCACCGTATCACTATCGACGACGATAACGGATACGCTTCGGACAATTACGAGTTCGTATTTATCGACGGAAAGCTGACTGTGGAAAAACGCTCCGTTACCTTGGTGATAGACAAAAACAAAAAAGACGGAACAAGTTTCAACCATTACGATTTGTACGATAAAGGAACGATAGAAAGCTACGATACTCCTACTTTGGATATTGCCGACGGCAGCTTGTACGGATATTTCAACGGACAGACGCCGGTAGTGTTGCATACCAAGGCTACGTTCTCTTCCGAGGGCAAGCGCACCGCCGACAAGGGCGTTTACGCAGTGTACGCGGTGTGGAGCGATGACTCCCACGCAGTAAATTACGCGGTCGCGTTTGAAAACTGCTCGTGGGCCGCCGAGCTTGGCGACGACGACGTGCTTGCGGCGGATATCGGCAAATACATAGGCGGGGGCGCGACTTACAGCGCGGGAACTTACGTTATAGAGAGCGCGCCGGTAGTAGTCACTTACAACGTGCCAAAAAGTCCTGTGTACGACGGCAAGCCCAAGGAAATAACTATCGCCACGTCAAACCTTACGGGACTTACCTTTAACGCGACGTACCGCAAAGTAGCCGAGCCGGACGGCACGGCGGCTGATACCGAACTCGACGGCAAGCCTGTGGATGCGGGAACGTACGAGGCGACTTTCACTTACGCCGGCACAAGCGAAAATTACACGGTTAGCGAAGGCGCGGCGCAATTCAGTATTTCGAGAGCCACTCTGGGGATAACGGTATCCGGAGTTACCATAAGATACGGTACGGCGCTTCCCGCTTCACGCGAGGCGGCGACCGCGGAGCTTCTTTTTAACGACGGAAAAGGGTACGTAATAAGCTACCGCGTGCCCGATACAACGTATCCCGATATTGCCGGTTCCGACGCGTACGACGGATATAAAACGATATCCGAGACTTATCTTCTTAATGCCGAGGGCGACAAAATATCGCTTGATTACGCTTTCGCGTCGCGTGACTACAACGTTAAAACTTCCGCGGGTACGGTGTGCACCGTTACCGCTTCGGGAGTGAGGGCGCTCAACTTTACAGTTCCCACCATAAGTTTTAACCTTACGGTACGGCAACGCGCCGTCATAGTTACGGTGCACGGCAGTAACGGAACCAACGCAGGCGCAAAGACGATTTATGCGGGCGACTACATGGCGCATCAAAACGCCTTGACAGCCGACGTGATCGCCCGTTTCAACGCGTACTTTACTTTGCCCGACGGCTGGAACGGAAGTTCCGGCGACGCGTCGAGCGTGCTCGGATTGTCTCTCACGTTGCCCGGCAACGCGGTGGACGTTACGGCGGGCGGATACGTTATGACGCCGCGTTACGCTCAAAACGGTAGTAATTACGACGTTTCATTCGATTACGGCGCGCTCGCTTTTGCTTCGTTTGAGATAGAACAGGCCACCCTTACGGTAAAAGCGGAAGTAAAACCGGGAGTAAGATACGGCGACGCCGTGTCGGTAACTCCGTCGTATTCCGGCTGGGCGGGAAAAGATATCGGCGCCGACCACAGCGGACACGCGGCGTATCTTACGGCGCAGACGTCTTACGTGCCGTGGGAGAGCGGGGCCGGCAATTATACCGTGTCGTATTCTCCGGACGCCGCGGGAACGGCCGGCGGAGGACTTGTAAGCACGCTTACGCTCAACAACTACAAAGTTGTTTACGCCGCGCCCACGGGCTTTACCGTATCGCCGCGTCCGATAACCGCGACGCGCGTGAACAATCCCGTTTACAACGGCGGAGAAATAGATATCAACGGAGGAAAGAGCGGAAAGACTCTGCACGCGCAATTCGTCTTTGCCGATCCCGACAACGTTGAGATAGCCGACGCGTATCTGCCGAAATTCGCGAAGACCGACGCCGCCGCCAAAAACAAATATACGCTGGCGTACTCGGGCGCAAGCTCTACGCCCAACATTGCAGGCGATTACACCGTTACCGTGACGCTTGGCGGCAATTATGTCTTTGCGGATAATTCCATGAATAAACGCGTTTATTCGTATAATATCCAAAAACAGGAGATAGTTATCCGTTGGGATAACGCGAGCGTCAACTGGACGTCGGATTCGGTAAACGTAGACGAGACGCGCACGATAGAGAACTTTTATTCTTCGATCATGGGCATAGCCGACGACTCCGTGGGCGGGTTTTACCGCCAGTGGGAAGAAAACGGACACGCGCTCACCGAGCCCGTGACCGACGCCGCTCTCGGCGGGTCCGGAAAGACTTACGTTATCGATACCGCTTCCAGCGAACTGCGCTTTACCGCGCTGGTTTCGGGAGGATATACCGGCAGATATTACACTACCGTACAGCTCAACTCCGACGCGGCCAAAAACTATACGTTGAGCAACGTTAACGGTTCGGGAGCAAGCGTGACGCTGGTGCTTGTGGTCACCACCGATTCGGTCAATATAATGTTGTCTATCGAGGGTTGGACGTATAAGCAGGAGGTGAATGCTCCGGTGTATTCGGTGGACGGCGGTTCGGGCGGAATATCGATTTCGTACGCGCGCGTTTACGCATACGGGTATGGCGACGAGATACCGTCGGAATACATGCAGTTTACCAATGTGAACGCAGGCTCGGTATTGCTCGAACTCGGAGCGGGCGCTTTCAACGTTGCAATAAACGGCGAGACAGACGCGGGCGTGTATATAGTGCGCGCGTTGTACGCCGATACCAACCAGAGCGCGTACAGAGTGTTTAAGATTTTGCCGGCGTCGGTAAAAGTTCCTACGTTTACGCTTACGTCTTCCGGCGCGGAACAAAACGACACATATAACGGCAACGCTCTTACTCTTACGATAAAAGTCGATACCGCAGTTATCTCCGTCGCAATGGACGGCTCGGCGACTCTGCCTGTGCTGGGCGGCGTGCAACTCGGTACGGTCGGCGCAGGAAACAAGACGATAAGATACAGTCTGGTATCCGCAAACTACGTTTGGGATACTTCGGACCTGCCGGACGGTGTTACCGCGGCAGGCGACGCTTACGAAGCCGTGTGGACGGTAAACAAAGGCGTCGCGGCTATAAGCGGGCTTGTTGCGCAGCGTATAACGCACGGCGAGACTCCCAAGCGTTCGGGCGACGCTCGCTTCGGCGCGTATATCGCTTATTCGTATCGGCCGGCTGTAGCGGGAGGAGATCCCGGCGATCATGCAGACGGCTGGACAGACGGCGTGGTCGGCGCCGGAACTTATTGGGTAAAAGCGGTGAGCTCGGACGACCCGCTAGGAAACTACACCGGCGATACCGCGTACTCTACGGTAACGGTCGACCCCGCGACGCTGTACGTAACGGTTGGCGGAACTATGACTTACGGCGAGCCGGAAGGAAAGACGCTTACATATAATTACGAAGGATGGGTGGGCGCCGAGATAAACACGCGTCCCGAGCCGGACGACTACAGCAAGGTGGGTTACACTCTTAAAATAGACGATACGCTTTCCGCGGGATCGCATGCGATCGAGCTTATTATGAAAGACGGCGCGGTGATCGGCGTGAGCGTTCCGAATTACGTAATCGTGTCGCGTACCGGCACGTTTACCGTAAACAGAAAGTCGATAGAAGTCACGGTATCGGGCGGCGGCAAGCCGTACAGCGTATCGCCGTTTACGGCGGCTGCCGACCTTTCCGACATTGCCGTCAGCGTGCCTGTGGGAATAGACAAAGAGTCGTTGAAGATTACTTTGGGGCTTAGCGGAGCGTTCGACGGACAGACGCTTGACGCGGGGAGCTATTCTATCACCGCGGTATCCGGCAACGGCAATTATATAGTCACGTTTACTACCGGCATATATACCGTGTCGCCGCGCTTACTTCGTATAGGCGGATTCGAGGGCGGCGGACAATACGGCTCGGTCGCGGCGGCGCGCGTTATCGTTCTTTACGACGTTACCGGCGGAGGACAAATCACGGTTAGCGACCAAAACGTTTTGGATATGCTGAAATACTCTTACACTACTCAGGCCGGAGCCGCTCTTTCCGCAATGCCGGGCAATGCGGGAGAGTACAATGTTTCGGTGTCGCTGACGGGCGCAAACAGCGGCAATTATACGCTCACCGGCAGAGCCGATTACGCGTTTACCGTAACAAAGCGGATATACAGTTACTCGGACATAAAATTATCAGACGTAGTTTACGACGGTAAAGCGCACAACGCGCCGACGATAGATTACGGCGGTTACGACGACAGTGAGTTTACGGTCACGCCCGGATGGATCGGCGACGCGGTGGACGTCGGCGAATATACGGTTACCATACGAATAAAAGACGCCGCGAACAATCGTTGGGAACTTGTAGAAGGCGCGGAACGCAGTTTTACGTTTGCCGTAACTCCGGGCACAAACATAGTTAACGGATTGTCGGTGGCAAACTGGATATACGGAGAGTACGACCGCGGTAAAAATTCTCCTGTTGTCGAAACCTTGTTCCCGTGCGACCCGTCGACATACGTGTTTACGTATTACCGTAACGGCGCGGTAGTGGACGGTATCCCCTCGTCGGCGGGAGTTTACACCGTGACGGTGACTATACCCGCCACCGCGAATTTCTCGGGAGCAACCGGAGCCGCGTCTTTCTCGATATTGCAAAAAGAGTACGCGGCGCCGACGCTCGGTATAATCACCTCCGGCGACGGACGCAACGACGTGTTCACCGGCGAAACGCTTAAAGCCTTTGTAAACGGCTTCGACGCGTCTATAATGCAGATACTTTACGACGGAGTATCCAATCTTAACGGCAACTCTTTGGAGGTGCATGCGGTAAACGCGGGCACGTACACCGTAAAACTCGTATTGAGAGACAAAACGAATTACAGCTGGGCGGGCGCGACTACCGACGAAAACGGCGACGCGGTGCTCACGTGGACGGTCGCACGCAAAAAGCTGGATAAACCCGTGCATAACGACAGTCTGCTTATGGTGAACGGAAAGGTGCTGGAATATTTCCCCGAAGGTTTCGACGGCGACGTCATGCGGATAGAGGGCAACCGTTCGGGCTACGGCGGAACGTTTAGCGCGACTGTGAGCCTGCTCGATCCCGACAATTACGAATGGGCGGACGGCTCTACCGATCCGGTGACGTTTAAGTGGAAAGTAGTGGGAGTGAACACCGTATTCGGTATAGTCATGGGCTCGGTAGGCGGAGCGGCGGCGGTCGCGTCGGCTGCTGCGGCGGTGATGTTTGTGCAGTACCGCAAAAAGAAACGCTTGGAAGCGTCGGCGGGCGCATATAACGATAAGGGGGCTGAGGTATGAAAACGCTGATTTCGGCAAGCATATTTTCTCCCGGTCAGATAGTTGGAATAACGGCGGTGTCGCTCGTTTTGGCGGCGGCTGTCGGAGCGGTGATCTATCTGGGATATCTTC
Organism: uncultured bacterium; assembly: GCA_949744905.1. Taxonomy (GTDB): domain Bacteria; phylum Bacillota; class Clostridia; order Christensenellales; family Pumilibacteraceae; genus Pumilibacter. The sequence continues at coordinate 7,129 of CATKCE010000060.1, read as the reverse complement.
TTCATAAACGCGGAGTGCGCACCATGCAGACCGATACTTTGCAACAGCAGCGCAACGCTCTTATAAAAAGATTGCAACAGATGAATGCCGGACAATTGGACGATCTGCCGGAAACGAAAGTTTTGTTTGCCGTAAAAGATGACGACGACGAGGAAACCGAATCGGACGACGAAACCGAAACGGAAGAATTATCCGACGAATCCGAGGAAGAAAGTCTTGAAGTGGAAGTAAACGAGGCGGGAAACGTGGTGCGTTACGACCGCAGTTTTCAGGCGCGTATCATTCAAGGCGACAACGACTTGAAAGCGCGTTATTCGGAACTCAAAAATTATATTCTCGCGTACGGAGGCGTGCGTCCGAATATAAGTTGGCGCAGAGAGTTGTTCAGAGCGGGCAGACGCAGTATAGCCGGATTTACCGTGCGCGGCAAAACGCTGTGCCTGTCTCTTGCGACCGATCCCGCGATGTTCGATAACACCAAGTACAAGGTGCGCGACGTTTCGGGGGCGAAGCGGAAAAACACTTTGCCCTGCATGTACCGCATAACTTCCGACCGCAAGACGAGTTACGCCAAAGAACTTATAGACATCGTTATGGAAGGTTTTAAGTTGGAAAGGAGTCTGGCGTTTTTTCCCGCCGATTACACTCTGCCTTATAAGTCTACGGAAGCTCTTATAAAACGGCGGCTCGTCAAAGTGTCGGGCAACGTGTCCGAAACGGCTAAGGAAGACGCTGTGGCGGCGGCGAAGGGCATATCGTACAACCGCAGTTTTACGGCGCGTATCATCCAGTCGGACGATGCCCTTAAAGCGCGGTATTCAAAACTCAAAAACCATATCATGTCGTACAGCGACGTGACTTGCGCCGATTCCTGGAAGCACGAGGCATTCAGAGTCGGGCGCGATACCCTTGCGATGTTTAAGGTGAGCGGCAAAACGCTGGGACTGTTTCTTGCGGCCGATCCCGCCGGATTCGACGGAACGAAGTACAAGGTGGAGCGAGCCGGAGCGCGCAGTAAAACGCCGCTTAAATACCGTATCAAAAACGACCGGAGGCTCAATTACGCTGTGCAACTTATAGACAAGGTGTTTTCCGCCCGCGGACTCGGAAAGACCGAGGCAAAGCAGGAAAATTACGCGGTACCGTTTACGTCTACCGAAACTCTTATAAGGAGGGGTTTGATACGCGTTACCGAAAATACCGCAGCAAAGTGGCGCGCGGGAAGCAAGACGGACGGAGCGGAGCGTGATAACAACGTGTCCGGAGCGGAGGCTGCTGCAACGTCTTTTGAAAGCGGAGCCTCGGAGTAAAGGCTTGATATAAACGGTCATCGGGAAGTCTCCGTAATGCGGAGGCTTCCTTTTTAATTAAAATCTAATGGAGTATATGTTGACGGAATCGTCGGAGCAGTGTAAAATGTATTAGTAAGCGAAAATGGGACATAAAATATAAGCGAGGTTTTTTGCATGGCGAAACGCATAGTTGAGAGCAATGTCAAGAGCTCGGACAATAAGAACAATAAAGGAAAACCGATAAAAAAGAAGCGTCACGGTTGCCGTAACTGCCTTATTTCTCTGTTGGTTTTTATTGTTGTACTGGGCGCGGGGGCATATTTCGCCGGAGACTATTTTGCGAAAAAGTATCTGGATATGGGGCTTGCGGACTGTTTCGGAGTGCTCGGAGACCTGCGTTCGGCAAGCGCCGATAAAATAGTTACCAACGGTTATTCCGACAGCGATTACGCCCAGTTCGATATCAGTCTGAAAAACCAGCTTTTTCTTAAAAGCGACGTGGACTTCGGAGTGGACGATTTGATTTCGTCCATAATAAACGATGACGGCGAAAGCGCGGATCCGATAGACAATTATCTCGCGCGTACCGCGTCGGAACTAAAAGCGGGAATAAACGCGGACGGACTCGTCAACGTTGTGGGCGACCTTTTTGTGCGCGAAAATATGGATATGCAAAGGCTTTTGGCGTACGACGAAAGCAAACACGATACCGATTACGTTTTGAAAGTGACCGATAAGATGCTTGCCGCAGCCGTAAACGCGTCTATGGATACCGTGGGCGAAGCGTTTGACATTACGTCGCGGCTCGACGAATTCGGCATAAAAAAGCTGAGCGACGTCGCGGTATTCGAGCAGATGATATTCGGCGAGACGCGGGGACTGCTGTACGGCGTAGACGCCTCGGTAAAAACCGTAACTGCAACGGTTTCGTTAAACGCGCGCAAGGCTGTAAACAATTATATCAAAGAGAGCACGGGTTTCAGTTTGAGCTGGATAACCGCAATGTTTTTGCCCAAGCGTTTGTACGCGACGGTTGTAGTGCCTGTGGAAACGGGCGCTGCTATCGAACACAATCTTTATATAAACGGCATGAGCGGCAAAAAGATGGACCGCGCGTATAAACTGATAGAGGGAATATCGTCGATCGCGGGCTCGAAGTTAGACATTAAAGGCAAGATAGCCTCGGTCGTTGCCGATACCGTGGGCGGCGTTATAGAGACCGTCAACGACGTTTTCCCGCTTGACGAAGCAAAAAACGGCACGGTATATTTCGACGCGTTCGAAACGGTAATAGAGCTGGGCGGACTCAATAAAAACGGGGACGGAACGCTCAAACCCGAGGATAAACAGTTGCACGCGCCCGACGTTATTTCCACTCTTGCGGGCGTGGTGGCGTCCGAGGCGGACGACGCGATAATGCCGGAATACGACTTTATGCATCAGTACCGCGAAGATGCGACCGATAAGGTGGTATACGTAAAAACTCCTCCCGCGTCGGGTTATACCTGGATTGATTATCGCGAAGAATTTATGAGCGAGCTTGCGCGCAAGTACATGCTGGATCTGCGTAAAGACGACGACGACCCGACAAACGACGTTACGTTTGAATATCTTATGGAACTGTTCGGACTGGGCGGCGACGGAAGCGGCGGAGACAAAAAGGACGAACTGCTCGAATTGTTCGACGCCTCCAAACTCAATTCGCTTCTTAAAGAAGACGAAATGCGGGTGAGGATAAACAGCCGCATGCTGGGCGCGATACTTTCCACGCAAATAGACAAAATGACGGGAGAGGGAAGTCTGGCGGAAATAAAGCCGTCTTTGGAATATGTGTACACGTATATAACGGTGGTTGACGGTACGGTGCACAATATGATGGAAGCGGCTATGTCGGTAAACGTGACATCTCTGCTCCCAGATGGCGGCGTGGCCTCCATGATATCGGGACTTGTGGGCGAAAAAGCCGTGATAACTTTTAACGTGGATATAACGCCGGGGGAGGAAAGTTTTCCTTATATCAAAGGCGCTTTGCGTTATAACGGCATCACCAAGGAAAAGACCGACACCATATTAAAGACTATAGCGTGTTTTGCGGACGACTTCGACGCCGCGTCTTTGCTCGCGCAGGTCGAAAAACCCATACGCGACGTTATAGCGTCCATGAACGACGTGCTTTCCGTAGAGTTGTGTTCTTCCAAGATAGACAGCTCGGCGACTTCGGAAAATCTGCCCGAGGCGATACGTTTGCCCGACGTGTTCTCTACCGTAAAAGACATTATGTTCAAAGAGGACGACGTTACCGCCGACGAGATAAAAGACGTTCTTACCGCGGTGGACAGAGTGAACGACGCCGACTTCGAGGACAGCTACTTTGAAGGGAGCGGCATAGCGGATTCGTATGCCGATTCGCTTGATTCCGTACTTGACAGTTATTATGTGAAAGAGGAATTCCGCGCGGATAATTTCGACTCTTTGTTCGGCGACGGCGGCATGCTGGGCAGTTTCAGCGCTGAGAATTTTGACTTCGATACGCTTTATCGCGACAACCGTTCTATAAACGAGTTGCGTCCGTTGTTCCGCACCGAGCATCTCGGCGCGCTGATGATAGAGCAGATGGGTAAAGAGCAGGGCATATACAAAGACCTTATGAACGTGCGTGGAATGAAGATAGAGACTTTTGGAGGAAGCGCTAAACTCATAATAACCATAGAGATAAACGCGGCGTCGCTTGTGGGCGAAAATACTTCCGGTGCCAATCTGTTGCCCGCCGACAAGCTGTATTTGCGCGCGACGGTTGACACGGGAAGAGTGCGCTGGTACGATAAGAGCGTAGGCACGGTGTTTGAAGGAGAGGGCGAACCGCCTGCGGGATACACCGCTTTTTACGATACCGACGTTACTATTAACGAGATGTCCTCTGCAACTTTTGCCGCCGCTATGAAAATAGTAAAGAGTATTGGCGGAGACGGCGGGGCGCTCGATATTGAACTTCGCGCGCACGATATAGGCGCGGTCATATACGACAGCTTTGCGTCGCTCACAGATTCGCTCGGCGGAAGCATCGAATTTGAAAACGGCGGCGTGCGGCTCGTCTCGATCTACGATTATATGAAGAGTTCGCTTCTCGGAGAGGACAGCGAGGCTACCGCCGAGGATATAAAAGCCGCTTTACAGGGGCTTGTAAGCCGTACCGGCGAAGAAGATTCGGAATACAATTTTTACCCGAACGACATAATCGTACATGATCTCGGTCAGGGCGACCCCGAAATATCGGGAAACATCGTGTCGGGAGTAACTTTGTCTATGGACGATTACGCCTTCGGATACGGTCTTGTCAACGGTTTCGATATAAAACAAAGTGGCGTGACAATATATCATACCCAGCCGGTGATCAACAAAGAAGGAAACAACAAATTTGTTTTGGAGCAACTCAATATCCTGCCGTACGGATTGGGATCGCGCGCGGACTTTATCAACGGATTTTTCGGTGAGCCTATTAACGACGGAGGAAGAAAATTTGTTGAATTTACGTTCGGCATGCAACTCGGCGATATAGCCGGCGCGTCGCAGCTTGCAGGCGTAATTCCGCAAAACACCATGTATGTTACTTTGCTGTTCGAGCAGAACGGCGACGGCGGTTACTCAATCGTGTATTACCGTATAAATTCCATGAACGAAAGAGCGCAGAACGCTCTTATGGAACTTGCAAATATAAACGCGGGAGACATCGACGCGCAGATAGCGGAATGCGCCGACGCGTTGGATTCTTACCGCGGAGCCGAATTTACAGACGCGCGCGATGCGCAAAAGGCTTTCGGACGGATTGCGTTTTCGGTAAATCCGTGATATAATACGCGTATAGGCACGGCGCGCTTTGTGCGTTTGGTCCGGGATATTGCCCGCTTAAACGGTGCCTATCGGAGTAAAGCTGTACGTATGATAGTAAAAAGAGCCGAACTGTACGATTATCGCAACTACGCGCAGGCGCGCGTAGATTTTTGCGACGGTATAAACGTGTTGTGCGGCGACAATGCGCAGGGCAAGACCAATTTGTTGGAAGCGATTTACTTTGGGAGCGTGGGGCGTTCGCCGCGCACTCCGCGCGATAAAGAACTCATACGCAAAGGGTGTGACCGCGGGAGGATAAAGCTCACGCAACTCGACCGCGGCGGCGAAAATACCGTCGAAATACTTCTCGACCGCAACGAAAATAAGCGGGTGGCGATAAACGGCATGCCTATTACGCGCATGGGCGAACTGATGGGCGTAGTTGCCGCGGTGTATTTTTCGCCCGACGAAATGAGGATAATTAAGGACGCGCCGGGTGACCGTCGTCGTTTTATGGACATAGCGCTGTGCCGTATGAGCAAAGCGTACTTTTATTTGCTTGGACGCTACAACAAGATATTGGCGCAACGCAATCGCCTGCTAAAAAGCGGAAAGGCGACCGACGACGTTTTGGACGTGTGGGACGCGCAACTTGCCGGAGAGGGCGCAAAGATAGTTAAGACTCGGCGCGGGTACGTGGAACGTCTCGGCGGATTCGCCAGGGAGGCCCACGAATATCTTTCGGACGGAAAAGAGAGCTTAAAGCTTGAATACGAGGGATTCGAGGGCGCAGATCAGGCCGAGATAGAAAAGAACTTTGCTTGCGAACTGTTTCGCAACCGCGAGCGCGACAAAGCTTTGTGCTTTACGTCGTGCGGCGTGCAAAAGGACGATATTGCCGTTAAAGTGGGGGATACAGACGTGCGCGCTTACGGCTCGCAGGGACAACAGCGTACGGCGGCGCTCAGCCTGAAACTCTCGGAAATGGAACTCCACCGCGCGCAAAGCGGAGAATATCCCGCGCTTTTATTGGACGACGTTTTGAGCGAGCTTGATCCTTACCGCCAGCGTAAACTTATAGAACGCAGTAAGAACTACCAGACGATAATCACGTGCACGCATCTGCCTGCCGAGATCGCGTCTGCTTTGGGTGAATTTGCATTGTATTCGGTAAAGGGCGGGGCTGTGTCGGTTGACAACAAAGCCTGATCCGTGTTATATTATAAAATACGCAAAAGGAGGAAATCGGAGTGCAATACAAAAAAGAAGCCGTGCGCGTCCGAATATTGGAAGCCGCGCGTAAAGAATATTCCGCGCGCGGGTTCCGCGGCGGAAACATAAGTACCATAGCGGAAAACGCAGGGGTGCCGGTGGGTAATCTTTACCGCTATTTCGACGGAAAGACCGGCGTGCTGGACGCAATAGTGAGCCCGGCTTACGAGGCCCTGCCAAAACTCATGTCCGAATTGCAACAGGTGGAAACGTTGGATTCCGTTACGCTGTCGCAGACGATGCCAATACTCAGCGACGGGCTTTTGAAGTTTTTCGACGCTTTCGGCGACGATATCCTGATACTCATGGATTGTTGCGACGGCACCCGTTACGAGGATTTTAATAAAGACCTCACAAGGCAGGTGTCGCGTGTTATAAGGCGCAAACTGTATCCGTCGGCAACGGAACCCAGCGACGAGGAATTTGCGGATATAGTCAGCAAGGCATTTTGCGGTTCGTTGTTCGACGTGTTGAGAATGCGCCTGAGCCACGACGAAAAGCAAGCCATGGTGGAACGTTTGCTCAAATTCTATTTTTACGAGGTAGATAACAGGAAATAACGCGGCTCTGCCGAATTACGGGGACATTCATGAACAACGCGAAAGAATTATGGGATAAAATGCTGACTTGCCTCGAAATAGAGGTGAGCGCCGTGAATTTCGACGTCTGGATAAAGACGTTAGAGCCGATAGGGATAATAGACGGACGACTGGTGCTCATGGCGCCGGGAAGCCGCC
>CATKCE010000059.1 GCA_949744905.1 uncultured bacterium | reverse complement strand
CGATGGCACTTTACCTACGTGGCTCACATCGCCGCCCTGCATACGACGTATAACAGGCATTATAATCGGAGCGAATTCTTTATAACAATCCGAGCACCCGACAAATCCGGTACGCAGAAACTCGTCGCCGGTCGTCCCGCACGAAGGGCAGATATATTCTTCCCGCTTTGTAAGCCTGGGCTCGTCGAAAAATCCGGTAAGCCCGCCGAACAAATTGCTCAATCCCGACATCTTCATAAGACTGCCGCCGTATTTCTTCTGACAGTCGGAACACAAATGTCTCTCGGACGTCACTCCGTTTATTTTTTTTATGGAATGGAAAGTCGCTTCGCGCTTTCCGCACTCGTCGCATAACATTATTTTCGTCTCCTTTGGCTTTTTTACCCTACCTTTGGAAATCAGCGCGTTTGCACGCCGTCGTCGTTCATCTTTAACAGATACAAAAGCACCGATTTCATTATACCCGCGCGCAAACCGTCTTTCGCTACTCCCGGAGCCACCAACGCTTTGTCGCCGAGCGCGACTTTCAATATCCGCGCGCCTTCGTCGTCAAGCAGATCTTCCGCTTCCATTCTGTCGAGTATCTGGCACGCGCTTTTATAACTCAATCCCTCTGCGATAGTATGGTTTATTAGTTCTTCAAGCATTTCGTGCGGCGGCTGACTGATACGTACCACCGTTATAAAGCCGCCCCCTCCCCGCCTCGATTCTATGGCATATCCGCGTTCGGGCGTAAATCTTGTGCTGAGCACGTAATTGATCTGACTGGGCGCGCAGGAAAAATAATTGGCAAGTTCGTTTCTGCTTATGCTTAGCGTATCGTCGTCGCCCAAAGTATCCAGCAAAAACGCTTCTATAAGATCGCTTATATTCGCCATGAATTCTGTCCTCCTTGGCAAAATTCTATTCTCCGTCAAAAGTTTGACTTTCTTTGACCTTTGACTTTCGAGTTTATTATAATACCCCTTTAACTATTTGTCAAGGGGTTTTTACAAACTTTTTTCACAGAATTTTGTAAATTCCTATTGCCCGGAACGTCTTGCCGCCGCGTCCGTCGCGTATCTTATTCTATGCAACAATGCGGTAATTAAAACTATTTTTACGATTTCCACAATCAAAAGCATTGTTACGCGTCCGTATATACTTCCGAAAGCAACTCCGTTGTATCACGAGTTTCCGCAAATAAATGTCCCCGCAAAAAAGACAAAAAATGCGTCATTCCCGCAATACCCGCCCCAATCCCCTGCGGGTGTTGAAAATACCGTATTGGCGTTAAAGCCTTTTCGACATTCGGAGCGTCGGCTATCTTTCTCGGCGTTAAACCGCTTGCACGCTTTTCGAAGTTACGTTTGACAATGGACGCCCCACCATAATATAGTTTCTTCCGAAGTGATTCATATCCTTGATTTGCGTAGAATTAAAAGACTTACGCTCTTTCCGTCAGCTAAGGCAAGGGCGGCTATACCCCCCAAAAAAAACTTCTGCTTTCATGTGCATGAACTCTTTACGCCTACCGCAGAACTCTTACCCTAAAAAAACGTTATCGCAATATAATTGCGGTAACGTGCATCATATCGTAAACTTTTGTTCGCTATAATACGTTCAATTACCATAAACGGGCAATGAACCGTCTTTTTATAAGAGTTTTATCGAAATATAATTCGCGCCTTTTTAGACTATCCGATAAATTAATATTATTTTAACAACATTTCGTAATATATTCTTTGTCCTGCCAATTCCGGACAAATTGTTTCTTCGCTCTTTTTTATAAATATAAACCCAACACTTTCGTAAGTGTGTTGCGCTGCTGCCAATTTCTCATTAGTCCAAACAATTATCTTCTTTGTCCCTTGCGCAATTATGCGATTTACAGCTTCACGCATTTGACGCTTACCGTAGCCGTTACCTTTATACTTAGAGATAATACAGTTATGCCCCATTTCTACCGATTCGGGCAACTTTCTCGGATCCCACGATACAAGTCCAATAGGTTCTCTGCCGAGAACCGTTATAAAACCATACTGTTCGGCAATTTGAGGATTATCGTAAAAAAAATCGTCAAATTCTTGCCATTGATTTTGCCAATAGTTCTCAAATCTCGGCTCGAAAGAATAACCGTCTTTCAAAAGATTTGCAAGCGTACCGCGTCGAAAATCTGTTATTTTTTTGAATTCAATATCCACTTGTACTCCTATAAATTACTGTTTATCGTACTTAAATTTTTGGCATAGGTGCATTGTAAAAGCCGAGCTTATGAAAATCGTACCAACCATTGATTTGTTCTTCAGTCGCAACGGATAAAGCTCGCAGAACTTCCCGTGCAAACTCGAGCGTCGCCGTTCCGTTTGCCGTAATAACGTTATTGTCGGAAACGGCTTGTCTATGTATAAATCCTTGCTCGTTCGTATAAGACGCATACTGTTTTAATTCGTTCAAATCGTTTGCCGTATGCTTTACATTATTCAATGCCCCGACAAAGCCTAAATATCTACAAGCGTCGCAAATCGCGCCCAACGCTTTGCCGTTCTTTATGCAATCGTCTATAAGCGGTTTAATTTGCATAGCGTTTTCATTGTGCCAAGACATGCCGCCTATAAGAATCAAAGCGTTGTAATCGGACTGAACGCTTTGCAAATCGTAATCGGGCAAACATTTAGTGCCGCCGATCGAAGTAACGGCATCTTTTGTAAGTGATACGGTCTTGTTTTCAAATTTGCCGCCGCCGAGCATATTCACGGCAGAAGAAATATAAGCGAGTTCCCAATCCGCCCATTGTTCCAAAATAACATATAGAATTTTTTTCATATTTATTGATTCCGTTTATATTCGTTT
>CATKCE010000058.1 GCA_949744905.1 uncultured bacterium | reverse complement strand
TGCTTTCGAGCGACGCACAGCCGTTAAACGCATATCCGCCCAGTTTGCTGACGCCCAGCGGAATATTTATCTTTGTAAGCGACGCGCAATCGCGGAACGCCGAGTACAAAACCGAGGTAACGCTTTCGGGCACTGCAAAGTCCGTAATCGCGCATCCGGCAAAGACTTCGGACGCAAGAGTAGTTATCCGTATGTCCTCCCCGAACGTAACGCGGCAAAGCGCGGCGCAGTTACGGAACGCGGCGATCCCGATATCGGTAACTCCCGACGGGATATCCGCGGCTTCCAACTTGACGCAACCGTCAAACGCGTAATTTCCTATGGAGGTTATATTTGAGCCCAAAGCCGCGGTTTTAAGTTCGGAGCACCCCTTAAAGGCGTTATCGCTTATCCCCGTAAGCCCTTTGGGCGCGGTAAACGAACTTATCCCCGTGCCGGCAAAAGTTCCGCTTTGTATCTGCGTCACCTTGGAATTTTCGCCGAAGGTAACTTCCGCAAGAGACGCGCAATCCGAAAAAGCGTTTGCGCCGATATCGACAATAAAGTCGGGCACGGCGATGCCGGAAAGTTTGCTTCCGGCAAACGCGCCGTATCCGATAGCCGTTACATTGTACATTTCACCGTTTTTGCCCTTTTCCACGCCCGCGGGTATTTCCACTGCGGTCCCGGTAAAGCCCTCTTTGAGCCCCGCACAAGACGCCGTAGCATTAAATTCATCAAACTCGAAGCGCAGCGGCAACGTTGAATCGCCGTTTACGCAACGCGTCTCGCCCGCCGCGGCATCGTAGTAATAGGTATGCTCGCCGGTACATTTATTGTTGCCGCACGCGGTAAAAGCCGCCGCCGACAAAATAAACAACGCAAACGCGAATACCGATATAAGTTTGTTTTTAAGTTTCAAAATACTTCCTCCGGGCTACGTGCAGGTATGATTACGGTGAGGTCTTTATTAGTTGCGTGCTTTTTTCTTGGATGCGACAACCGCAAGAGCCGAGGCGAGCAACACTATTCCCGCAACAGCCGAAGCGCCAACAGCCGAGCTTCCGCATCCGCTCTTTTTGTCGTCATCGTTGTTGTTGTTGTCGTCATTGTCGTTGCCGCCGACAGCATTAACGGTTATTTCCACGCTGGCGGTCTGCTCGTCGCCGGTAGCCGCGGTAACGGTAACCGTAAGAGTGACTTTGCCGGCTTTAAGCGCGCTGAGCGCTCCGGTATCTTCGTCGATTTGCACAACGGTAGCGTCGCTTATGCTCCAAACCACTGTGGCTTCGTCTTTTTTGCTTCCGCCGGTAGTAACAGCGGTGGGGGTAAGATCTTCGCCTACAGTTATTGTAGTCTTGGAGATATTGATGGTAACTCCGGTAACGTCGGTGGGGCAAAGCGTTACGGTTATCTCGATCTGCGCGCTAACTCCGTCGGGAGTACCTTCGCTTGTCGCGATGACCATGATAGTGGTTTTGCCGGGAGCCACGCCGGTAACTTTACCGGTATTGTCAACGGTGGCAGCCGCCTTGTTGCTGCTGGTCCATGCGTAAGTAACCGCGCCGTCTTCTTCTATCGCGCTTCCGCCGGTGAGCTTAGTGGTAAGCGTAAGCACTTCTCTGTTTTCTATAGTGGTCTTTGCGGGTTCTTCGATAGTAATGCTCGTAATCTCGTCCGCCGCCGCGACCTTAACGTCGATAGTTGCGCTGACTTCGGTATTTACTTTGCTGGTTGCTTTGATCTTTGCCGTGCCTTTTTTGATAGCGGTAACTACGCCGGTCTCGGCATTTACCGAAGCGAACTCTGCGCCCTCGATAACTTCCCAGGTAGCGTCGGATATTTTAACTCCGTTTATCTCTCCGTCGGGGTCGGCGGGGCAGGGAGCCGCGTCGCTTCCGCCGTCAACCGCGTTGAGCGAAGCATACATTGTAGCTTTAAGATTTACGCTTCCGCCGGCTTCAACCGATACTGCTTTATCTACGATATCGGTATCAGCGCCTATTTTAATACCTTTAACGGCAGTAGCTTCATAGCCGAAGTGTCCGTTAACATCACAACCGTAGTGCCATATCCATTTGTATGTTCTATCAAGTTTGAGAATTTTACCTTCCGCGTCTGTTTGATAGCATGAGCCGTAAACAGTGTCGTTGTCAAGCAATCTCCAGCCTTTTTCCAATACGAGCGCGTCGCCGTCTTTGAAGGCATAAGGCTTTCCGTCTTTCTTTAAATAATAAATTACATTAGTTCCGTCTGTTCTATTTACATCTAAACTGTAAGTAGCGTCGGGCCAATGACCGTTATAGTATAAATCGTTCGCGTCTTGACTCACGCCGTTAAGATAAAACTTTATTTTGTTAAGGAACAACGTCTTGTCTTTATTGGTCGCTTGAACATTATTAACAGCCTTACCGCTTATACCTGTGTCGATAAAAAGCGAATCTTTTGTTTCACCCATTAAATTTACTTTCAACGTATTCGGCTCTGTAAGACCGAATGTCGTATAATCATTTTCGGTAAGATCTTTTACGGTCACAGCAAGACGGTACATGCAACCTATCCAAGGATAATCTACTGTGGTATCGCTGTCAGCTCTTTTAAAGTTTTCGATTTTACCGACAGTATATCCCTTGTTACCCGCGCTTATTTCCGCATAAGTCGCTCCGCTACCCGGCGTATTTAAGTTAAGTACGCCTTCGTCTTGAGCAGCATCCCAATTGTGGGTAAGTCCGGCATATGAAAAGAACTTCTCCCCGTTGCAATAATAGTGCGCCTGGAATTTGACGCCCGGCAACATGGTAATAGTATATCTTACATAACCACCGGATTCGCCGTCATATTCGATTTCATATCCGATTTTGGTCAGACTTCCGTATTTACCGGTAACCACGGTATTCCCGATTTGGAAATAAACCTTATTAGCTTCTACGTCATCCGGTAAGGTAGCGCCCTCACCTTCCACCGCCGAAGCTCCGAGAGTAGCTAACCCCCCCCCGAGCATTGCAATTGCCAACGCGAGCGTCACTAAGAGCGCCAACAGCGTTTTTGCAAATTTGCTTTTTGCCTTTGTCATTTCTTTTCCTCCTAAGAGATGTTTTTTATTTGCACCGGCTATCCGCCGAAAAGTGCCTTTGTTTGCTTTTTAATCGTTAAAACAAATTCTTACGTCGCCCTTTTACGCGCTAATAAAGGCGCATACAAAAGCGTGATTCATAAAAACCGCTTACTTCTTCTCGCGTATCTCTATGCGGGCGTCTTGCATGGGTACGGTAACGGTGACCGTGTTATCGGCGTTTATCGTGTACGCCGAAGTGGGTTTTCCGTCTACCGCAATCTCGTAATTCCACAAAGGGATATCAAACGTGACGCCCACTTTCGCCTGCCCCGAGCCGGGCACGTTATTGGAATAATTATGTACGTTGCTTATCTCGCACATATATTTGCCGATAGCCACGTCGTAATACAAACCGTCGTATACGAGGTTTTCCATACGCCACCAGTCGAGTCCCTCGGGGAGCCGTGGAGTAAAACACAAGGTCTTGTCGGCGCGGGTGCTAAGCCCGAAAAACGCGTCGGGCACCGAGCGGATAAGTATCGCCGCCTCGTAAAACTCAACGTCCACGCCTATCATACCGTTTTGGTCGTGTCCCTGTTCGTCTTTGCCGCCCTGCAACAAATTGGGATATATTTTATGTCCGTCAAGGTGAACGCTCTCCTCGCGTATGCCCTGCGCCAAAAGCTCTTTTTCGCGCTCGCGGTAGTACTTGCGGTAAAAGTCTCTGCCGACTCCGCCCGCCTCCTGCACTCCGGAGTACCAATCGCACAAATCGTACAGTTTGTTAAAACCGGTAACGGTATCGTACATGGTTTGCGCCACCACGTCGTAATAGCTGAGATGAAGTCCCGTGCCGCCGTTTTGTACGTTGCCGTTCCAGCCCGCCCAGTATACCCAGGCAAAGTCGCTGTATACGTCGCCCTCGCGGTCGCGGTACATGTCGGTAATGCTTTGCGTATTAAAGCGCGGAGCTATTTCGTAATGATATATGTCGTCGCCCTGCGCGTCGTCGGTCTCTATAATACGCTCGCCGTTTATCCATTCGAGTATAGACTTTGTCTGCTCGGGAGTAGCTACTCCCAGTATTATCGCCTGCTCGTTAAACAGCGTGTAACCGCGGTCTTGTATGTCGCGCTTGGCGTTATCGCGGCGACCCGCGTGGAATCGCCCCGTCTCTTCGTTCCAAAATTCCGTGCGCATTCTCTCGCGGCAACGCTCGGCAAGGTCGGTCAAGCCCTTGGCTGTTGCCGGCACATAGTCCACAAATTCGACACGGTTGTCGCGCACGGTAGTCGTGCGAGCGGTCTGCGCGCGCTCGGGTATATCCAAAAGTTCCGCCATCTGCTCGAGATATATCATATCGTCCAGCGCGGTGAGGTACGAAAGATTGCAGTAAATATTCACGTTGGGAAAAGCGTCGACGTCCCAGTAACCGTTTCCGATAGCCGTGCACGCCTGGCGGGTGCCGTCGTTGAAATGCCCAGCAAGGTTTTCAACGCTTACAAGCCCGCTGTTGCCCATGCCCTGGTCAAGCAAAAAGTTCATTGCTTTGCGCGCGTTGGGGAGCACTTTGCGCAACAGTTCTTTATCCCACGAAAATTCAAGGTTGTTTTTAGCCGCTATTATGTAGTTGCAGCAGTTAAGTATCTGGCGGTCGTCGAACTCGCTGCAAATGTAATCAAAAGCTAAGGTGCCGCTGAAAGTCGTGCCGGGCTTTGCGCAGAGTTCTATTTTAAGTCCGGTTATACGGCGGTCGACATGCTCGCTTCCGTCGTAAAACGCGCCCCAGTCGTCAAGCAGAAACATGGGGAACATAAAGTTGCCCAAACCGACGTTTTTCTTGCCTATCTCGAATCCGTTTACGCAGAAGTCGGAAAAGCCCACTCTGCCCAACCAATCGCTTCCGCCGTCGTTGGTCTTGAAAGACACATAAAGATCTTCTATATCAAAACCGCCCGAACCGGCAAAAGAGAATCCCATACGCAAAAACGGAGTTTCGCGGGTAAGGACGCCGAAGTTCTCGGTGTATATCTCTATTTTGTTTACCTGGCGGTTGGAGCTTACGTGGTATGCGCCGTTAGTAACGCTTACGCTGTAATTTGCCGCGTCGGCGACTTTCCAGTCTTTTTCGGTCCCCTTTACGGGTTTGCCGGTGTTTACGTTTCCCGGCGAGGACGACGAGGAATTTTCGTCGAACGTCCAGTATTTGCCGCCGTTTCCCGACACCTCGGGAAACGCCCAGCCCATGCCCCAGTCGTCAAAAGTATTGGTGTTGTGCACGCCCTTAAAGCCGTTCCACACGTAGCCCGTTTTGTCCTGTATGGGGTCGGCAAGCCAGTCGTTTACGTTGTCGTTTACGGCGTTTCCTTTGCTCATGGTGCCGTTTACGGACGAAGCGTCCCAAAAACTGCCCGCCATGCTGTCCCATTCGCGCCAGGGCGCGCGGGTGTTTTTGCCCATGGCTCCGTCGCCTATCGCCTTGTCGCCGTCGCGCATGTGGCGCTCGGTATAATCATTGAGAAAACCGTCGAGCTCGCTGTCCGAACTCACGAATTTGACGTAATTGTTGCGCGAGGAATGCGCCGTTACGTAATCGTCGCGCACGTAATCGCTCGGCACGCCGCTTGGCTTAGCATACTTTATAATAACGTCTCCGCACCCGAAACAAGCCGACGCCATTATAACGCACAGCGCTAAGCTAAATATGTTTTTTGTCTTCTTCATCGTCAAGCTCCTATCCGGTTGCATTTTACGCGCAAAAAAAAGCCGCTCCCGATATTGCGTAACGGGACACGGCTAAACTAAAAGTCATCTGTTTTCCCGTTGCGTACACGTGTACTATTTATACCTTACACGCGGAGCCGCGGCTACACGTGTAACAAATAAATTTCGGCACACGCCGTTCATGGCTACAACCCTAAGAACACGTGTACTTTATATAGCTTATTATAGCACCCGAATATGATATTGTCAATAGCTTTTGAAAAAATATTTTTTGCTTTTTGACTGCAACGGACTTAAAGCACGAGTTTTATAAGGTCGGACAGCTTTTCCATATCGTAGTCGGCAACGCCGAGTTTTGCCGCCTCGCCCACCGCCGCGACCTTAAAACCTCCGGCATGCCCCGCCTCTACTCCGCTTAAAGCGTCTTCCACCACGAGGCACTCGCGCGGCTCGAGCGTAAGCCGCTTTGCCGCAAGCAAAAACACCTCGGGGTCGGGCTTGGAGCGCGTTATGTCGTTGCCGTCGGCTACGGCGTCGAAAAAACCGCAAAGTCCCAGCCTTGACAGTATTGTCGGAGTGTTTTTGCTGGACGAACCCACGGCGACCTTTATCCCGCTTTTTTTAAGCGCGTCCAAAGCGCGCATGACGTCGGGGTCGAGATCCGCGGGAGTCATGCTTTTAAGCATTTCCTTATATATATCGTTTTTGTATTCGGCAAGGCGAAGTTTTTCCGCATCGGTATAGCTTTTTGCGCTTTTGGCAAGCACAACTTCCAAACTTTCCATACGGCTCACTCCGCGCTGACGCGCGTTGTCTTCGCGCGTGAAATCGCTAACGCCTATATGCTCGGCAAGAGCCTTCCATGCCTTGAAATGCTCCTCGTCGGTGCGGCACAAAACGCCGTCGAGGTCGAATATTATTCCTTTTACTTTCATTATCGTACTATCCCAATTTTACTTTTATGCTGTCGGTAAGTTCAAACTCCCTGCCGCGCACCGTAAGTTTTATGCTTTTTCCGGACACCAGCTTCAAAGAAAATTCGCCGCCGCCCATACGCACGCTTATCTCCCTGCCCTTAAACTTTACCGTTGCCGACACTTTTTCAAAATCAGGCGACGGATTGGGCAAAAAGCCGAGTTTTCCTCCCGCGGTGCGCATACCGAATAGTCCGTACACCACGCTTAGATATCCGCCGGCAAGACAGCCGCTGTGGACGCCCTGCCAACCCACTCCGTGTATATCGTCGACGTCTATTTTGAGAGTGTCCATAAAATAGTTGTAAAACGACAGCATGCGGCGGTTGTGCGCGGAAGCTATCGCGTGCACCGGAAATGTGAGCGACGAGCTTGTCTCGCACATACGCTCGTAGTAATCCCAGTTTTCCGCGTAATGCGAGCGGTCCAGCCCCACGTCGGCAAGCGTGTACAAAAGCATAACGTCGGGCTGTTTTATCACCTGGCTCAAATGGTAAAGACCGCTCTTTTTCATTTGGAACTGTTTCAGCGTGCCTTTGCCCGACTCTTTTAAGCCGCGTGACAAATCGAAATATCCGTCAAACTGCGGTATCATTCCGCCGTCCGTTACCGGAAGATACAACTTGTCGCGCACTTTTTCTATCTCCGCTTTTTCGGCTTTTTCGACCTTATAGTCAAGCTCGTCGCACAGCGACAAAAAGCGGCTGAAAACATATTGAACGCAGTAATTCGTATACGCGTCGTTATCAACGTACGGATGGTGCTCGTCGGTGCCCGTGACCCGTAATATTTCGTAACGGTCGTTTTTGTACGTTACGCGGCAAAGCCAGTACAAAACGCACTCGCGCATAACTTCCATGCCGTGCTTTTGCATAAACTCCGCGTCGGCCGTGCAGTCGTAATAATTTATCATGCCCATCGGTATATCGGAATTTATGTGCTCCTGCATAAACGGATGGCGCACGTATCCCCACACGCGTTCTTCGCCGGTGACCGACGAGCAAAACGCGTACTTTGCGCCCTTGCATCCCGCCTGACGCGCGTTCTCCTTTGACTGCTTTAACCGCTCGACGCGGTACATCAAAAGATTTTTCGCGGTTTCCGGCGCGGTAAGCAAAAAGTACGGCAGTTGGTGTATCTCGCAGTCCCACCACACAAACTGGTTGTACCTCTCGCCGGTAAGTCCCTTTGCCGCTACTCCGTGGACGCTGTCGCGGCGGCATGCCGATATCGCTGTGTGATAACTTGCAAACCGCAACCAGCCGTCCGCCTCGGCGTCGCCCTCTATCTTCACGTCCATGGGCTTAAAGTACTCGGCGTATGCGCCTATGTGCAAGCGCTTTTGTTCGGCGTAGTCAAGTTCGGTTTTCCGCGCCAAGGCGTTTACGAATTCCCTCACGGCGCCGTCCGTATCGCGCTCGGTGCCTATAAATACGAATTTTTCCAAAACGTAGCTTTTTGCGGGAGAACACAGCACCGCCGCGCCCACTCTGCCGCATTCGCGGTACGTTTGTTGCGACTCGCCCGCGGGGAAAACGTTTTTCACCGCGTACGCCGCTTTGTATTTATACTTGTTTACCGCCGCGAATTCTATAAAAACGTCGCCGTCTTTTTCGACTTCTTCCGATACGGCGGTAATAAACTGACCTCCCGTCTTTACCGCGGTATCCGCGCCGGAGACGATACGCACCGGCAAGCTGTGGTTTACCGGCTTTACGACGACGCGCTGGCAAAACAGATTATCGCAGGCAAACGACGCGAACCGCTCGAAAGTAAGCTCGGTGACGTTGCCGTCGCCGTCGTCCCACAGTACTTTGCGGTGTAAAACGGCGGACGCGGGGTCGAGAGTCCGACTCCACTCTTTTATCTCGCCTTCCCACGGAAAAAACGTTTTGCCGCCGATCTCTACCCTCACCATTGTAAAGTCCGGCATATTTACGCAACTTTCCTGCCGCTCGAAGCGTTTTAAGCCGTCTTCGTCGAGATAATACTTTTTCATGTATTCGTTATCGGCAAAAGGCTCGCACACCTCTATTATCTCGTCTATATAGCCGCGCACAAAAGCGCCCTGCACGCGTTGCGAGGCGTATTCCTCGAAGCTGCCGCGCACGCCCATGTATCCGTTGCCCGTTGTAAAAAGCGCCGCAAGCAAGGGCTCGTCGGCAATGTCGTAAACGCTCTCGCATACTTTGCCCGCACCGTCAAGTCCGTACATTTTAATCGTTTCTCCTTAAATTTTGTTTATACGTATTCCGCCGCCGCACATACGCCGCATTCGCGCCGCCTTAAAAAGCGCGCGCGGCATTGTGCGGTCATATCTTTTTTATGCGTGTTTTCTCCGTCCGCGCGCAAGACACAGCGCGCACAGTCCAGCCGCCGCAAAGCCCGCGCCTACGCTTGCGCCGCTTGCCGAGCCTCCGCATCCTTTATCTTTTGCGGTGTCGTCGTCTTTATTTGCCGCGTCCGGATCGGCGATAGTCGCCGTAAGGGTCTCGCTCGCCGCCCCGAAGCTGTCGTATGCGGTAACGCGCGCCACAACAGGTTTTTCGGTAAAGAACATCACTATTTTCCGCTCAGTCGGCAGTTCGGAAAGTTGCGGGTCGTAATACCATGGCGAATACGACTTCACTTCTTCCATAGCCTCGCCGTTTTCCTTGTAAAGTCCTATCTTATAACAGAACACCATGTCGTCGTCGGTAGCCGCAGGATACGTTATCCGCGCTTTTCCGCCGTCGAGTTCTTCCAAAACAAGCTGTCTGCCCTCGGGGAACCGGGGCGCTATGTTCGCCTCCGCCCTCGCCCCGGGGGTGTAACGATTGAGGTGCGCTCCGTCGCCGCGGCAAGGATCGAGATACCAGTGGTTTTTTATTTGCAGGTTGCGGGCAAAGTCTATACGAGTTACGCGCACCGCTCCCGCGCCGTCGACCTCGACCACCATGCCGTTCGACTCCTTGCGGGGATCTATTACTTTTTCGAGGTAATCGGAATCCACCGCCATATCGGTGGTACTGCCCGCGTGGATCTGCGTGTACGCGCTCTGGTTTACTGAACGCTCGTCGTTTATCGCATAGTGCGTGTGTCCCGAAAACAGCACGACCTGCGGGTAATTTTTCAGCACAGCGTCAAGCTCTTTGGACGAACCCCACGTTCCGTGCGTGTTATAAGCGTAACTGCCGTAAACCGTATCGGGCGCGGGACAGTGGCTCGCTACGAATATGTAACGGTCGGGGTCTTGTGCCGTGAGTTTGTCGAGAGTCGACCTGAGCCACTTTTCGGTATCGGCGGAGATTGGGTTCGTGTTGTCCTTTCCGGAATAAAAGTCTATTTCCACCGCCAAAAAATGATAGCCTTTTACCACCGCGTGACGGTTGCCGGTCCGAGGGTCGGTATCGGGATCGTCGAATGAATACATATCTTCGCCGTAAACGTCCACCCACTCGGCGCGCGGCATGCAACCCGACCAGCACGTGTCGTGATTGCCGTGCGCCACCACAGCCGCGGTTTTTGTAAGGTCGTAACGCTCTCTCAGCACCTGCGCAAACAGTTCGGCTTCCTCGCGCTTGCCGTACAACGTCTGGTCGCCGCAAAACATCATTGCGTCCAGTCCGTGCGGCGCCCACTTTTTACCGCCGGCGCGGCGCAGAGCCGTCCTCAGCGCCGCCACCGCTTCTTCGCCGTAGCCCATGTGGACGTCGCTCATCACCGAAAATGTGACAGCCACGTTTTCGGGATCGAACTGCGTAGAGGAAGCGGCAGACTCGGCTTGTGCCGATATCGGTCTTACGATAACAGTCGCTCCCGCAATAATGCCCAACGCCATGACAAGACCCAAGACGCACGGCAATATCTTCTTTTTCATGCTCCCCCCTTTGCGCTTATTTTACAAGTGCGGAGAGAATAGCCGAGGCGTACATGCGCGTGGTGAAATCGTTGGGATGGTTTACGTTGTTTGCCGACATCTCCGTATATATCTTGCCGGTATCGAGTATCGCCTTGTGCACTTTGCCCACGTTTACAACGGCAATTCCTTTATAACCTTTTGCAACGTCGGCAAGACTGTCGGAGTATTCCGCCTGGTTTTTGCATTGGTCTTTCGCCTTGGGATTGGCAAGCATTGTGCCCAGCAAAATAATATCGCAGTCTGGATTCTGCTTGCGAATCGTGTCTATCATGGATTTGATATTCTGCTTAAACTTCTCTATACCCACGTTTAAGGTAGCGTCGTTCATGCCGTAGCCTATCACAGCCAAATCGGGATAGTAGTCTTTAAGTTTGTTTTTGAACTGCGCGGCAAGCCCCGCCTGAACTTTGTTTACCGTTCCGCCCTCTACGCCGTTATTGCTCGTCCAGCCGCCCACCGAAAGATTTTTGAGAGTGATTTTACCGCCGTAGCACGCCTCTAAATTGTCCTTTACAAGATTGAACCACGGTTTTAAGCCCGGCTCCATTTGAAGATATCCCGAAGAATTGGCTCCGGTGGAAATGGAATCGCCGTAAATAAACAGTTCTAACGGCTCTTGTTTTTTTAGCTTTTTTATTGTTTTGGCAAGCGCGGCGCCCTCGTAAGCCGGCATCACGCCGGTAGTCGCCGCGGGATGTTTGTACGTTACGTAAAGCTGTTTTTTGATTATCCCTGCGCCCTCTGTAAACGGCAGATACAATCCCGCGTCGGTAGACGGTATCATATTGTTTGCGGGCACTCCGGGGAAGGCTTCCTCGCCGCTGACGGCCTTATCGTTGACGTAAGGCAAGTCACCGGTAAAAACCTTTTTGCCGTCTTCGCCGTCGGTAATTTCGCCCGCGGCGGTAAGATATCCGTCCTTATACGAATAAGCCGTACTTGCATGCGTCTTTTCGGGAACTTTCGCCGAAATATTATACTGTTTTACAGAAACTATTTCGGTAGCGTCAAACATAAGTTTTGCTTTGGGCGCGGAAACTACGTTGCCGCTTGCGTCAGTCTCGGCGACCATAAGCACGGTTTCCTCGTACATCGTATCTCCGCTCCAAAAGCTTTTTACTAAGTTGTCAAGTTTGTCCGCCACGGACTCGTCCTCCTCTCCGCCGGTATTACCGCCCGTATTGTCGCCGGTATTTCCTCCGGTATTATCTCCGCCGTTGTTGCCCGTGTTATCGCCGCCTTTATCTCCGCAAGCGGCAAAACAGCATAAACACATCACAAGCGTCAGCAAAAGCGCTAAAAATTTTTTCATGATATCTCCTTAAAGAGTACGGGAGTCGGCAAGCAACTTGCCGACCCCCGCCACACTTAACGTCGTTTTTTATTTGGTAACTTTCTTTTTGCGGCTTACAAGCACAGCGGCTCCGCAAAGAGTTACGGCAGCAAGGACAGCAGAGCCGAAGGCTCCCCCCCCCCGCGACAGATCCGCAACCGCTTTTCTTCTTGTCTTCCTCGTCTTTGTCGTCGCCGGGGCCGGGCTTTTCTCCGCCCTCTACTTTACCGGTAACGGTAGCCGCGGCTTCGCCGTTAATGGTGTGTATTGTGGCATCAACGCCTACAAGAGTTTTATCGCAAGATCCGAAAGTAAGGTAACCCATTCCTTCATCGTCAAGCTCGGCGTCCACGATGGAGGCGAGCATGGCTCTTGCAAGATGACGCTCTACGACCACGTTGCCCTGGTTGTCTTTAACGGTAACGTAGGCGTTGTAGAACATTTCGTCTTCGGCTCCTACCTCTTTCTTAAATTCAAACGAAAGCGTGTTGCCGTAAAGATCGCAGTTAAAGAACACCTGGTTTGTATCGGTCTCGTTTCCGTAAAGATTGGGATAACCCATACGTAACTGCGTCTTGGCGGGGTTGTCGTCGTCGCCCTCGAAAGGTTTGATAAGCGTTATAACGCCGCGGCTCTCGCGCAAGCCCGAGTCCGCATGATTGGATACCGAGAATATGCTGCGTTCTTTGGTAAAGAAGAATCCGAACCAGCTGTCTTTGTCGTAATCGCCGCTGTTAACGGTGACGTCGAATTTAAGTCCGTCGAGTTTGAGTTTGCCTTTAAGAGTGATACCTACGTCGCTGGAAGCATCGTCGTTGTAGTAATCGCTCGCCGAATATTTTATTTCATTGGCGGCGTTTGCTTGGGCAAACGTTACGTTGTGGATATCCCATTTGTTTGCAAGTTCGCCGGCATAGCCTTTTATGGCGCCTTTAAGAAGCGTGCTGGCTTCGTTGTAACGCTCGGTATACGCCTCGCGGTTGGCAGTTTTTGCGTCGGCGATTATAACCGCTTTCTGCAAGTCGGCGGCGGCTTCTATCTTTTCGTTACTGGAAAGATCTTTTACCGCTTCTTCAAATTCTTTAAGGTGCTCGTCTACAAAGTAGTCCTTTTTATCGGTAAGTTTGTTACGCGCGGCAATGTACTTGTTCATTATGTCTTCCGCGCCTTCCATGCCTTCGTCGTTAAGGTCGGTAAGGCGGTCGTAGTCAACGTCCTGGCGGAGTTTTTCCGCGACTTCTACGTCGCGCTCGGTCACCATGTTTTCCGCCTTGTCGGCAAAATAGTTTACCGCCACTCCGAGTTGAACGAGCGCATACGCATCCTCGTCGGCTTTGAAACATTCTTCGAGTATTTTAAGAGTCTCGGCGTAATACCAGTTGGCTCTGCCTTTTTCAAATCTGCGAATGTCTTCCGCGTTTACTATAAGGGCTTTGTTTTCCGTAACGGTATAGAGCACGTCGCTTGCTTCCGAAAGCGAAGATTCGGAGGTGAAAGTTTTTGCCGAAGCATACGCGGTTTCCATCTCACCGAGAGCGGTAAACACGTCCGCAAGTTCTTCGTCGTTCTCGTAAGAAGTGCGCTTTGCGTCGCTGTAATCGTTAAACAGTATTTTCATGAGTTTATCGCCGGACTTCTGATTTTCAAACAAAGCGGCGCAACCCATAAAACCTTGATAGTTGTTAAGGCAATATTCCCACTGTGCCGCCGTAATAGGCACTGCGTTAACGTCGCCGTCTATATTGAGCGTAAGGGTCCAGCTATCGTCATCGTTGGCGATGAGTTCCGACTTTATATTATACTTCCCGCTTGCGGTACGATCGTAAGCTTTGCTCCAATAAAGGTTATTGTAAGTAGTCCCGTTAAGCTCACCGTTGATCATGCCTACGTTCATTTGCCACCAACCTACTTTTACGGTGATCTGCTCGGCAGAAGTTTCTTCTATAAGTATGTTTAATCCGCCGCCGTCAAAATAATCGCCCGCCGCAGTTCCGTTTGAATAGTAAATAGTGTGAGAAGCCCCCACCGCGCCGGGTTGGATATAAACGTCGGCATCGAAAGTAGCTCCGTCAAGAGTCTGTATATAATTGTTTACTATACGGAAACCCCATACGATACCTTGCGCACATACAAGCGTTTTGTCGCCGTCTATAATATCGGCGCTCATCTTTGTTTGTCCCCATGTATCCTGAAAATCGGTCTCGTTGCCGTTATTTGTCACAAACGAGTCCATTGTGCTGGCTTTGGCACCCAGCCCGGTAATACCTATTGCCGCCGCCATGACGAGCAATACCGCGCACACTAAGAGCGCCACGTTTTTTCTGATCGTTCTCATACTTCCTCCAATAAATTTTTTTTAATTAACACGCGCAATCACTGTTTTATTTTGCCCGTATTGATTTCGAATTTGCTTATCGTTACCGCACAGTCGAACGTGCCCGGCAACTCCCATCCGCAGTTGCCGTCGGTAACATACATATCGCTCCATTTGGAATTTTCCATATATCCGCTTTTTACCGCCGTATCGAAAGCGCTCTTTATTATGTCGTAAATATCGATGCTTATCGAAATATCTTTGCCTACTTTTGGAAGCTCGCTGTGCGTTTTGCCGTTTGCCACTCCGTAAATGGGCGCGCCGGTGCCGAGCTTATCGTCCGATCCGGTATCGATAAAATAACTGTCCTGCGTACCCAGCGACGTATTGCGGTTATCGTACATGTTTATTCCGAACCATATATACTTTCCGTTGTCCTTACTGTTCTCGTTACAGTTTTTTACAACGATATACCAAACGAGCTGAGCCGCGTGGATGCCCGAATTATATTCGCTGTCGGACATCTTCTTTTCTATCTTGTGAAGGTTGTAATCGAGGTTTACCTGCAAACCGTCTATTTTGCTGAGCCTTGTTTCTTCCATAGTGTACTGGACAAGCAAATGCGGCCAGGGGCCCGTGCCGGTACGCGGCGCTGTGTATTCGTCGCTCGCGTTAAGCTCCATGTATATCTCGCCGGTCTTGTTATCGAAGGCGAACGTTTTGCTCGCATCGGTGTACGATACTTTTGTTCCCTCTACCTTGCGCTCGGCTTTGAGTATATCGTACTCGGCGGGATACTCGGTAAAAGTGTCGTGGTTCGGCATTTTATAATACCCGCTGTACCACTGAGCTACCTTCCAAGACGATTTACCGCTCGTATATCCTTCCGGGCGAAAATAACCGTATAATCTGGAATTGCCGTCGCGTTGACCGTAAACGCCGAAACCTAAATCAAAATTTGGATCTTTTATTGCATTCGTATATTCGAGTTCGGGCTTCTCCACCGGTTTCTCCTCGCCGCAAACGCATTTGCCGTCCGTGCCGTAACTGTGGCTTGCTTTGTCGCTCACTTCCGTACAACCGTCTCCGGTACAAACGCGCCAATGCTCGTCGGCATTTTTACTCCATGCCGTAGCCCAGCTGTGCTTGTGCTCTCCTCCGCTCTGTTCGCCGCCGCCGTTATCGCCACCGCTCGGAGTATCTCCGCACCCCGCAAAAGCAAAAGCAAATATAAGGCACAACAACACGCTCAAAAGTCTTATAACTTTTTTTCGCATTTTTCCCTCCTTACTCTTTAATTTCACTGACTGCCATTATCTCGAACTTGTCGATTTGAATGGCCGCGTCGTAAGTACCGGTTATTTCCCATCCGAAGTTGCCGCTTGTGGCGTACAGATCTTCGAACTCCGTTTTATCCAAAAATCCTCTTTCGCGCGCAGTTTGGTAAGCGGTTTTCATAAAGGGAAGCATATCCCACTTTATCTCTATCTTTTCGCCCACCGTAACGGGAGCTTTGAGATACGCGCGTTGCCCCACCTGGTATATAAACGCGCCGGTAGCGTGTTTGTCGTCCGAACCTAAGTCGGCCGATGCGAACGTCATGGTGTAATCCTGGCGGTTATCGAACATGCAGGCGCCGAACCACACGTATTGCCCGAACCCTTCGCTTTCCGGATTGCGGTTTTGTATGACGCAGTAAAACGGGAACTGCGCGCAGTGAATATCGGTATCGGTAGCCGCGCCCATATCGCCCTTAAACGACATAAGAGTATAATCGAAGTTAAGCGTGAGCGAATACAGCTCGGATATCCTCACTCCCGACTGAACTCCGTATTCCATAAGCAAATGCGGCCACGGTCCGTCTTTGGTCTTGGGCGCCGTATATTCCTTTGTCCCTTCCAGTCGCGCGTAAACGGAACCGGCAACGGGATTTACGCGAAGCGTCTTTGAAGCGTCCTGCCAAATGTGCAGATCGCCGTTCTGCTTTTTGGTCGCGTTAAGGATATTGTAATCGGGGTTGTAGTCCTCGTTACGCTTGGGCTTTTCCACTGCCGACCTGTAATATCCGCAATACCACTGCCCTATGCTCCACGCCGGGTCGGAGTCGGGATCGTCGAGCGTGAGTTTTCCGAATACCGTGCCAATGCCGTCCTGCTGGCCTTTTACGTTGAAGCCTTTGGTAAAATGATTATCGTTTACTATCTGCACGGGAGCGGAAAGTTTTTTCTCGTCGCCGCAAACGCATTTGCCGGCGGCGTCGTACCCGTGCGCTTCTTTTTCGCTCATTTCGTTACACCCCTCGTGCGTGCATTTGCGCCGGTGAAACTGCGCGTCTTTTACCCATTCGCCGGTAAATTCGTGGGCATGACCGTCTCCGCCGCCTCCGGGAGTATCGCCGCAACCGGCAAAAGCAAAGCACATCGTCGCGGCAAGCAGAATACTTAAAAGTTTTTTCATCCGTTCTCCTCCTTATTTATCGCTCACGTTAAGCTCCATCCTGCCGATACGCATGCACACGTCGTACGTGCCCGTGACCTCCCAGCCGATGTTGCCTCCCGTAATGACCAGATCTTCTATATCGGTATCGATAAACTGACCTTTACGGCACGCCTCCATATACGCCTCCGTAAGGCGTTCGGTCATGTCGTACCGTATGCTTTGTTCCTCGCCCACCTTGGGACGGCACGGCAGATATTCGTCGGTTGCCGGCTTGTAAATGAGCATACCGGTATTGACTTCCTTGCCGCCGTCTATCTCCGCCGAAAACGGCATGCGCTCGTAACGCGAATCGTAAAGCGTGCATCCGAACCAGATGTATTTGCCGTAGTCCTTTTTAAGGGGATTGTCGTTTTTGAGTATCGCGTACCACACAAACTGCGCGGTATGCAATTCTTCGTCCTCTTTCGCCATGTGGCAAACCGCCTTGCTGAGGCAGAAATCAAGATTGAGAACTATCCTCTCGGCCTTGCATATCGGCATTACGTCGGTCTGGTATTCGATGAGTATATGCGGCCACGGTTCTCCGTAAATGCGGTCGCGGTTGTACTCGCGGCTGGCGTTGAGTTCAAGCTCCAATTGTCCGTTCATGCGGTCCAGTCTCACGCGTTTGCTGGCGTCGCCCCACTCGTATACAGAACCGCTGTTTTTACGGTAACCGTTAAGGATATTGTGCCCCGCGTATTCCTCTGCGTTATTGAGCACCCAGTATCCGCAGTACCACTGCGCAAGCACCATTACGGGCTTTCTCGTCTCGGCGTCGCCGTATGTAAGATACCCGATTATCTCGTTGTCTCCGTCGGTCTGTGGTTTTACGGCAAATCCGTTTTCGAATCTGTTGTCAAGTATTATCTGTCTTTCGCTCTGCATAAGATTCTCCTACATCTTAAACGCGCCGCTGGTGAGTCCCGATACAAACTGTCTCGACGTAAACGAGAATATTATGATAAGCGGCAAACTGCATATTACATAGCCGGCAAGCGGCACGCCCCAACTGTGGGTCTTGTTGTAGTAGTCGGTGGTAAATCCTCCCAAGGCCACGGTAAACGTCTGCAATTCGTCCCAGCTCAATACGAGAGTGGAAAGTATGAGGTCGTTCCATGCCGCCATCCACGCGGTAAGTCCAAGCGTCGCCATTATGGGAAGACTCAAAGGAAGCGCTATTTTGAAAAATCTGTAAAACTGACTCGCACCGTCAAGCTCGGCCGCCTCGAACAAATCTCCTGGAAGTCCGCTGTAAAAAGTTCTGAGAAGCATTACTCCCAAAGGTATCTGCCCCGCCGCAAGCGGCAACACCACGCCCATGGGGTTGTTCATCAGTCCCAGCTGGTTAATAAGTTCGTACTGCGGTAAAAGCGTCAACACGCCGGGTATCATGGTAAGCGCGAGCACCACCATAAACACCACTTCCCTGCCGGGAAACTTAAAACGCGTAAAGCCGAAAGCCATGGTGGAACACAGTATTACCGCAAACGCCGTTGTAAGCGCGGATATCACTACCGTGTTCAGTATATACGGCGAGACGTTGAGCCACGCGAGCTTGTAATTAGCCCAGTTGAACGGAAACGTTATCGAGTACGGCTGATGTATGCCCTGGTCTATGGTCTTGACGCTTTTTATGAGCATAAGGTATATCGGCACAAGCGTCAGTACCAACAATATCACAAGGCTTACAAGCACCGCTATCTGTCCCGCGGTCATCCTCTTTTTCTTGGGTCTTATTACGGGCATCACGCCGGAAAGAACTATACCGTTTGTCATTGTATATCCTCCGTAGTGCGCATGCGCTTATTGGTAAATATGGTAAATGCCAGCAATAAAACGAACAGGAACACGCCTACGCTGCACGCGTATCCGAATTTTCCGTAATTGAACGCCTGGTAAT
Organism: uncultured bacterium; assembly: GCA_949744905.1. GTDB lineage: Bacteria > Bacillota > Clostridia > Christensenellales > Pumilibacteraceae > Pumilibacter. The sequence goes on along the minus strand of CATKCE010000058.1, from coordinate 11,399 downwards.
AAATGTAGTATCCCGGCACCATACTGGAATAATTGGGTCCGCCCTTTGTTATCATGAATTGCAGATTGTAATTCTGTATCCCTCCTATAACGCCGAGTATCAAAAAGTATTTTAGCTGTCCCAATAAGTAAGGGAAGTCTATGTGTATCAGCCGCTTGAAGGTGCTTATGCCGTCCAGCCTTGCCGCTTCCACCACAGATTCCGGTATGTTCTGCAAACCCGCGAGATAAATGAGAAACGACGTTCCGCCCACCCACGGAAAGCCAGTCAGTATAAGGCTGTATAAAACCGTATCGGTGCCGTAATACCAAGTAAGCGGCTCTTTTATAAGGTGCAGTTTCATCAAAACGGTATTCATAAGTCCCGCATCCGACGCCGCGAATATTATGTTCGCCCACAACAGCATCGTTACAATCCCCGGTACGAGGCACGGAAGTATGAAGAAAAACCTGAAAATAGAACTGGTCTTTTTGAAACGCGAGTTGTGGAGCAATTCGGCAAGCAATATAGTCATGACGTTGCCGAGCACCATGCCGGTCAACGTGAGCACCACCGAGTTTAAGAACGCTTTCCAAAAGAGCGTGTCTTTGAATAGGGCGACGTAATTGGAAAAACCGTTCCATATCGCCGACTCTCCGTTCCAATCCGTAAACGAATACAGTATCGCTCTTATCGGCGGATAGTATGAAAACAATAAGAGCATCACTATGCCCGGCAGTATCCACATGAGTCCCCAAAATCCTTTGGGTTTGTATCCGTGGCTTCTCAGCCAGCTTCTTTTAACGGTCTTATTCGCTGTATCGGTCATCTTTCACTCCCGTAAAACAAACGGACGTCAATCCCAACGGTCGGCAGTCCAACCGTTCAGCTTCATGTAATTTCCTATCGCGGTCTTGGTCGCCGCCGCCATCTCGTCGAGAGCGATGTCGAGGTCGGTACCGCCCTTTACCTGATAAGCCCACACCGTATTGAGGAATTTGTCGTAATATTCTTTTCCGAACTTGTTCCAACTGCAAAACGTATTCCAGTCGTAACGGTTGGGGTCTTTAAGGTCCTCGTTGTACATATCCACAAGCGGCTGGAAAAGCGGATTTATGTTTTCCGATTCGGCGGATATGGGAAGCCCCAATCCGAGGTCGTTTATCATGCGGTCGTTGTTTTGCGGCGCCGTAATAAATTTAAGAAAATCTATGCAGGCGTCGACAGTAGCCTGGCCGTCTTTTACCGCGCGGTTGGTCACGCAGTAACCCGTGCAAAGGCCCGCAGTGCCGCGGTACACGCTCGCTCCGGTATGAAGGTCGTCTTTACCGTAATTTTGATAGTCCTCGGCGGTAAGAGTCGGAAATCCGAACACTCCCACGTCGAATCCTTTTTTCTGGTCGGCGGCTATCTGCGCCATGTATCCGCCGGTAGCCTCTATCATACCCACCTTACCGCGCAGGAATTCTTCCAAAGCGTCGTACGACTGGTGCGCCGCGGGGTAATACTGGCACTTGGCTTTCATAAGACGGAAATACGCGCGGTACATCTTCTCGGCTTCGGTAGTAGGCGTGGAACTTATTCCCCAATCGCCTTTATAGTAAGCCCTCGCTATTTCCTCGGTGCTTATAAACTGGTTGTTATCGATATCGTAAGTTTCGAACAGTCGCGAGAATATGCTCACTTCCAGGAATATATCGTACCAGTCGTAAATGGGAAAGTACGGATTGGTGCCCAGCGCGGCTATCTTAGCTTGTGCGTCGAGAAGCTCTCCGAAAGTTTCCGGCACTTTCGTTATTCCCGCCTGCTCGAAGATCGCTTTATTGTAGATGATTCCGATGGGTATCTTTTCAAGACACACGAAGTAATGTTTGCCGTCGCCCGCCTGAGTCGCGAGCAGTTCCTTTTCAACATAAAGGTCCTTCCACTTTTCGCTGCCCGGCTGTCCCGCCTCTACATACGGATTGGGCTTTTCGAGTTCGTCGGTAAGGTCTACCACCCAGCCTTTTTTCGCATCCTCCTCCCAACTCGGCGAAACCTGGAACAAAAGGTGCGGAGCCTGTTTTTGCGACAGTTTGGCGACGACGCTCTCGCGGTCGTTGCCTATGGAAGTTTTGTTTATGCGAATTTTAACGTCGGGATGCAGCTTGGTGTACTCTTTGGCGAGTTTTTCCAGCGTATTGTACGGATAAGGATTTTCCGGCGTTTTATCCATCGATACCGTAGTATTGAAGTTGCCGTTAGCTCCCCCGCCGTCTATCTCTATTACTATGCCCTTTTTTCCGCAGCCGGCAAACGACGAAAAAACCACAGTCCCCAATACCGCCGCCAAGAGTACAGACAGCACTTTTTTGAACTTACTCATACATTGTCCTCCGTTTTATGTAGTTTCCGTTTCCGGAAAGTATTTCATTTCGGAATTTTACGCTATGTTATATATGTATTATTAACATAACATATATTACATTATCAATATATCATGAAACCCGCCGCTTGTCAATACCTTTTTGAAAAATTTTATCTGATTTTCGCAAAATTTTTAACTTTCAAAGCGAAAGCGTTTGCATTTTGGCTCGATATGTATTATAATTTGTAACATATATAACATTTATAATAAAACGGGAGGAGCGTCATGGCAAATCAGCTGTCTTTGTATCGTAAGACCACGTTATACCTCGCCAATCTTATCTTAAACAATCTTAACGAGCCCAACTACCGTTTGCCCACCGAGAGCGAGCTTGCAGCAACTCAGAACATAAGCCGCATAACGGCGCGCAAAGCCTACAAGGAAATAGAGGATCTGCACATTATAACGCGGGTAAAGGGCAAGGGCACTTTTATCGCGCCGGGGACGACTTTCGCAGACCTCGACCCCATACTCCAAACAAACCGCGAACGCGCATTCAAGCAGGTAGGCGCAATTCTGCCGCTTTATAACAGCCAGCACGTAATGGAAATAAACGCCGCGATAAGCGAAAACGCCGGCGGCGTAAAACTCTTGTCGTCGTTTTCCAACATGTCGCAGCAAAACGAGCAGATGCTTATCAACGAATATATCCAAATGGGCGTAAACGGACTAATAATCTACCCCGTCGACAACGAAATTTACAATACATCGCTGATAAATCTGTCGATATCGAATTTCCCGGTGGTGCTTGTCGACCGCAATCTGCCCGGACTGACTTTTCCCACCGTGATGTCCGATCACAAAAACATGATAAAGCTCGCCCTCGAACATCTTACCGCGCGCGGCAACAGCCATATCCTGCTGTTCAACGCCAACATAAAAACCAACAGTTCGCTCAGCGAGCGGCGCGACGAATATATCCGGGTCTTGTGCGAATGCGGCAACTACAACAATTACTTTTTCAACTTCGAGGGAGATACCGATTCTACTTCGCGCAGTTTTGCCGCGTCGTTTAAGGATTACCTTCACGATAATCCCAAGATAACCGCCATAATAGCGCTCGATTATTCCAGCGGGATACATTTACTGCAACTCGCCGATATCCTCGGCATAAAATTCCCCAACGACTACGAAGCCGTTTTCACCGACTTCAAAACGCCCAACAATTCGCTTAAAACCGAACTCCCCACTTACGTCGAGCAGGACAGTTTCAAGCTGGGCGAAGAAGCTATATCCATGGTAAAAAACCAGATAGAACGCCCCGACGTAAAGCCCGAAAGCCGGATCATCCCGGTAAGGCTTGTGCAGGGTTACTCCACCCGCGAAATTTAATAAAACCGCGCTATAGACTAAAAGGCTCTGCCGCGACAGCGGCAAAGCTTTTTTACATTTTTTTTGCAATTATCCGTCATATTTTATTACAATCTTTTGTTACGATATAAGTAACGGGAGAAATAACAATGAACGGAATACAGATAGCGACCTCGGTACTTTCGCTGGTTGCGGGCGTAGGAATATTCCTTATAGCATGCAACATGATGAGTTCCAACCTCGAAGCGCTGGGAAGCAAAAAACTGAAAGCCCTGTTTGCGAAAACGGCGAAAAGCAAACTCGTGGGCGTAGGAGTGGGCGCGGCGGCAACCGCCGCCATACAGAGTTCCAGCGCGACGAGCGTAATGGTTATAGGTTTTGTCAACGCGGGAATAATGACTTTATCGCAAGCCGCGACAGTGATATTCGGCGCGAACATCGGCACCACGATAACCGGACAGCTCGTAGCTCTCGGCATGTTCGGAAACAGTTCGTTATCGTCCTCGGCGATATTTTCCGCTTTTGCGGGGATAGGCGCGTTTATTCTCGTGTTCGCAAAAAAAGACGCCGTTCAAAAGACGGGCGGCATACTTGCGGGTTTCGGCATGCTATTCGTCGGCTTGTCCCTTATGAGCGGAGCCATGAAAGTATTTTCCGAACTCGACGAAGTCAAACACTTTTTGGCGCTGTTCGAAAATCCGTTTCTGCTTGTGATAATAGGCGCTCTGTTTACCGCCCTTGTCCAAAGTTCCTCGGTAATGACTTCCATGGCGATAACCATGACGGTCACCGGACTGATCACTCTCAATCAAGGCATTTACATCACAATGGGATCAAACGTAGGCACATGCGTTACCGCTTTGCTTGCCGGGCTTACCAGCACGAGAAGCGCGAAACGCACCGCGCTCATACACCTTATATTCAATTTAAGCGGCGTTATCGCGTTCATGACTATAGGCCTGTTTATGGGGCTGGGCGGAATAAACTACGGTCAACTGTTTGAAAAAATGTTTCCCGCCGCTCCCCAGTTGCAGCTTGCCATGTTCCACACGATATTCAACGTGCTCACGGTAATAATGGTACTTCCTCTCACTTCCCCTCTCGTAAAGTTGGTAACAAAGATCGTCCCCGATAAAAAAAACGAACGAAGCAACGACGCACCGCACCTCGAATTTATCGAACAGCACATGCTTGCCGCCCCGCCGGTAGCCATCATGCAGGTCAAAAACGAAATTATGAACATGGCGGAGATAGCCAACGAAAATTTCAATATAGCGTGCGATCTCATTTGCACGCTCGACTATAAAGACATCGCACGCTTCCGAAAAAACGAATTGACTCTCGATTTTCTCAACCGCGAACTCAACCGCTTTGCGGTAGCCTTGCTAAAAGCCGACCTCGGTGAAAAGGACCGCATTTATCTGTCCACCGCCATACGTTCCGCCGCCGACCTCGAACGCATAGGCGATTACGCCGAAAACATAACCGAATATTCCGATAAGCTCCGCGACTCAGGCGCAATATTTTCCGACGCCGCCGTAAAAGAGATCGCCGGGCTGAAAGAAACGGTAAACAGTCTGTTCGCCGCCGTTATGAAAACTTACAAAGACGGCGACGGCAGAGCGCTCGAAGACGTGCTCGACATCGAAGACAGAGTGGACTCGGTCACGGAAAGCATGGCAAACTTCCATGTGGAACGCTTGGAGAGAGGCGAATGCACGCCCGAGTCCGGCGCGCAGTTCTTGTCGCTCGCCGCCAATATAGAACGCATAGCCGACCATTACGTAAACGTGGCCAAGACCGTAAAAACTTATTCTTAACGGCAAAGCGATTGCATGCAAGCCGCAAACAATGTATAATGTAAACGGTAAGCGAGGTGCATTATGAACGGAACTGTATTTATTCTGGAAGACGACACAAGTATCAGCGGACTCGTTAAAGTCGCGCTGGAAATGAACGGCTTGCGATTTAAGGCGTTTACTACCGTTGATAGTTTTATCCGTGAACTTTCGTCCGAACGTCCCGACGTCGCTTTACTGGATATAATGTTGCCCGACGGAAGCGGACTCGACGCGCTCGCTTTCATAAAAGAAAAATACCCGGACGTAAGTTGCATCATGCTTTCCGCTCTATCCAAAGAAGAGGACAAAGTAAACGGATTGAACATGGGCGCCGACGATTACGTTTCCAAACCTTTTTCGGTGCTGGAACTCACGGCGCGGGTCAACGCGCGGCTGCGCGATAAACAAAAAAAGACCGTACTTTCGGTCGCGGGAGTCACGCTTGACACCGAAACAATGCAGTGCCGCGCCAACGGCAAAGACGTTACTCTAAACCGCAAGGAATACGAACTTCTCAATTGTCTCATGACAAACGCCGGCAAAGTATTGCCGCGCGAAAAACTTCTTACCGAAGTCTGGGGCTACGATACCGGCGAAACGCGTACGCTCGACAACCACGTGGCCCGGCTCCGCAAACTGGGCGTAAAAATAGAGACCGTGTTCGGCGTGGGGTATAAAATATGAAATGGCGGATATGGTTGTTGTCGCTGGGACTCACTCTCGTATGCGTGCTGATATCCGGCATAGCCTCTACGCAGGTATACTATAAATCGTCTATAGACGACAGCAAAAAATATCTGCGCGTTTACATGAACGGGTTCGACCCGGACGAATATCCCTTAAACGGCGACGGCGCCTCCGCATTCTCGAAAAAGCTCAACGGCGCGCGCGTTACGTTTATGGACGCGCAAGGCAACGTGCTTGCCGACAGTATGGCAGGCGAAACGCAGGCCGGGCACTCCGACAGGTCGGAGATAAAAGACGCGATATTCGACGGCGAAGGTTTTGCCGTGCGCGGAAGCTCCACCCTCGGAAAAAACATGGTGTACTACTGTAAAAACTTCGACGGCGGATATCTCGTGCGTATCGCCGTATTCGCAGATTCCGATTGGAAAATATTCGTAAGCACCCTTCCCACTCTTGCCGTTTTTGCCGGAATAATGATAGCGCTTTGCGCGGTTACCGCCTTTGTTGCGACGCATTTCATAATGGACCCGGTAAAAAAACTTGCGGTACGGGCAGTAAACGACGACAGCGTAACCACGGGCTATCCGGAATTAAAACCGGTTGCGGATCTATTAAACGAGCGCAATCGCAATATCAAAAAACAAATGGATAAGGTAAACGCCGAAAAAGAAGTCGTGGAAAACGCGCGGGCCTCCAAAGACGAATTTATTTCGAACATAACGCACGAAATGAACACCCCTCTTACGTCCATCCACGGATACGCCGAACTTTTAGACGCCGGCGGCATGAACGACGAACAAAAACGGCTTGCTTATAAGACCATTCTCGCGCAAAGCGAACGGCTTACGAATCTTATAGCGTGCATAATAAATTACAGCGAGATAGATAACGACGATCTCCCGCCATACGAAGTGGACTTCTCCGCGCTCGCCAAAGAGACTCTGCGCGCGCTGAAACCCGCCGCCGACAAACGCAATATCACGGTGACCGAAAATATCGAGGACAACGTTATCATTCTCAGCCGCCACGAAAGACTGGGCGAAATATTCGGCAATCTCGTGCGCAATGCGATAAAGTACAATAAAGACGGCGGCAATATCACCGTAACGCTATGCAGTCGAAAACTGACAGTCGAAGACACCGGCATAGGTATAGCGGAAGAAAACATGGGCAAAGTGTTTTCGCGTTTCTTTACCGTAGACAAATCGCACAGCGGCAAAAACGGCGGGTTCGGACTCGGACTCGCCGTAGCGAAAAAGATATGCCGCAAATCGGGTTGGGATATAAGCGTGGAAAGCGTTCTCGATAAAGGCAGTAAATTTACCGTTACGTTTTAACTCCGCACAAAGCCCGCTTAATCGTCGCTATAAGATTTATCTCCCTCTTCGCCCACAAGCTCGCAGTACATATCCTTAAAAGCTTTCAAGTGCATGCGCTCGTCAAGCAATATGCGACTTATAAGTGCGCTAAGCGTCGGATTGGCGATCCTGCACAACATTTGCTCGTACATGCGCACGGCGTCGGTCTCGGCGGCAATGTCCGCGGCTATCATAGCGGCGGGTTGCGCGCAGTAATTTACGTTGCACGCGGAATAGTATCCGCATTTATTGGGAGGACGGCGCGAGTACACAGGACTTATTCCCATTCTGAGAAGCGCCTCGCCTAAAAGATCGAGATGTTTCATTTCCGCGATCGCTATTTCTTCCAGAGCAGTCGCAAACCTGTCGTTGCCGGCAACCGAGAAATTTATGCTCTGGAATATGTACTGTAACACCGCGGTCATCTCGCTCTCGGTATCGGCATAAGCGGGCATAATTATACCGGCGTCACGGCAGTCCGGCGTGAGCGCCGAAAGATCGGGAAACGGCAGATCTTCGGTCATGGGTCTGGGCATAAAAATAACCTCCGAATTTTTTCGCGCAATAAACTCAGGATATATCCCGTTTACCGCACAATACTTTTTATGCGTCCCGACAAGATAAGTGAATAAACCGTCCGAATATTTTTTCCGTCAGAAATATCCGCAATGTTTTACAAGTTATCCTGCAGATACTTCTCTCGCAATGTTGATCTCGTCCTTACTTTTATCGAGCCAAACAGTATTCGACAATACCGGCGACTATATCATGGAAGGCCTTTTGCGCTCGCTTATCCACAGCGCGGACATTGCGACCCTAAACCCGACCGACTACGAAGCACGCAGTAACATAATGTGGACGGCGACGTGGACATTAAATACCCTTGTCGCAAAAGGCAAGACAACCGATTGGATGGTACACATGCTCGGGCAAGCCGCGGCAGCACATACCGACGCCACGCACGGCATGACGCTTGCCGCCGTATCTATACCCTACTACCGCTATATCCTGCCGTACGGCACGGCAAAGTTCTCTCGCTACGCTTTAAACGTCCGGAACGTAAACCCCGACGGAAAAACCGAAAGTCAAATCGCTTACGAAGGGCTTGAAAAAATGGAAGCGTGGATGAGAAAAACAGGTCTTATTATGAATTTGACCGAACTCGGCGCAACCATAGAAATGCTGGAAGGCATGGTGAAAAGCACCGTTATAATGGACGGCGGATATAAAGTTTTCGACGAAAAGACGTGCGCGCCGTATTAAAAGCCAGTTTATAAATACAGCCCGAACCTAAAACAACTTCGTGCTATCGAGCGTCGCGAAAAGACCGATAAGACACAAACGCTTATCGGTCTTTTCGGTTATCATAATATCTTTTCCGCATATTCTCCCTATAATAGCCGCTCTTTAATTTTTGTATAACTTCAAAATATTTTGTAAACGTCGTTTCATTTCCGTGCGGATATGTTCCGGCTCCAAACACTCGCATTTATCACCGAAACTCAACAACACGTCGTAATAATATTCGTTTTCGATAAAAGGAAATAAAACTATATAATGTTCGTCGCCGTCAGGCAAAACGTCCTCGTAAGCGCAATGGTCGAGCACCCTGTCCATAACAGATTCGTGTATCCGAATTTTTATTTTTGTTTGCATTGTCGCCAAAATGTCATTAAAAGCCAATTGCGGCTTTTGAAAAGTTCGCGGCGTAAAAGTTTCTTTGCGCGTTTGCAGATTCGATATACGGCAGAGTCTGAACAAGCGAAAATCATTTCTTATACGGCAATACCCTTGAAAATACCAATGATTGCTCTTCAATATAAGTTGGTACGGCTCGACTATCCGCGCAGTCTTATTTCCGTGACGGTCGGCATATTCAAACGAAAGCAACCTGTTTTCCTGCAACGCGGTTTTGATCGTCGACAAATAACGTTCAGTATTTTTGTTGCCCATCCACGGACTCAGATCGATATATATCTGCCCCGCTTTCAACTCAATGTCTTTTGCTCTGTCGGCGGGAATAAAACTTTTGACTTTTGCAAGCACGTTCATTAGTTCATCTCCACGCACGACATCGGTAAGACTGTAAAGTCCGGTTAATATGGCGGTAAGGTCGGTAGCCGTAAAAACGTTTTTTTCGATTTTATAGTTTCGCAGGATCTCAAAACCGCCGCCCGCACCCGAAGTCGAACTTACGGGCACCCCCGCTCTGTTGATAGCGTCTATGTCACGATAGATCGTGCGGGGCGACACTTCAAACATATCCGCCAACTCTTGCGCGCCTATCCTTTCTTTATCAAGCAGTATCATTATAATGCTGACAAGCCTGTCGATTTTCATTTGACAACACCTTATAAAAGTTTTTTAATTTATTTTATATTGTTGCCGTAATGTTGTCAACAATTATATGTTAAAATAAAAGCGCACTCAAAATTACAGGAGAAAACCGCATGCAAAATAAGGCGTTGGTAATAATAGATATCCAAAACGACATAACAAAAAATTATAAAGAAATTATAGACAACGTCAATACCGCAATCGAGCGGGCGGTCGCTAACAACGTTTACGTTATCTATATAAAACACGAAAACGTATCCTCAGGTACGCGGACGTTCAAACACGGTACCCGCGGGGTTGAGCTGGTTTCGGAATTAAACGTAGTGTCGGACAACATTTTCACAAAATACAAAGGCAGCGTATTGAGTTGCGAAGAATTTACGGATTTTGTAGATGCGAACGGCATACAAGAATTTTATATAGCAGGTGCGGACGCCGTAGCCTGCATAAAATCTTCTTGCTATAATTTGCGTAAAGCAAATTACGATGTTTGCGTTTTATCCGACTGCATAACGAGTTACGATAAAAGAAAGCTCCCCGAGATGCTTGAATACTATGAAAGCAAAGGTTGCCGCATATCCTCAACGAGCGCTTTTAACATATAAAATAGCGAACGCATAAAATATGACAACTAAAAACCATACGTAGACCGAACGGCATAAAAACTATTTTTTTATAATTCTATTTTTTCTATCTTAAAATCGCAATAATATTCGGCTGTTTTGCCTATAAATTTCAATACGCAATAGTCGGGATCGGTCACGCCTTGTTTATAAAACAGTCTGTCTCCGAAACGCCACATCTTGTCTTTTGTCGCTTGATCGGTACAAACATGCATTTCGCCCGTTATGCTAACACCCCGGTACTTAAATTTTCCGCGCTGATAAAAATAGATACAAGCCTTATTGTTTGCCGAATAATGTTTGACCTTATTGGACGACGTGTTTGTCGTGAAATAAATTTCGTTTCCGTCTATTTTACGGGGCATGAGCATAGCACGAATTACGGGGCAACCCTGTTCATCGACAGAAGCAATAAACGCCGTTTTTTGTTTTGATATGAATTGCAATATTTGTGTTTTATCCATTGTATTCTCTCTCCGGTAAATTACTGTTTACCATACAATAATTATATCAAAATCAAAGTATTTATTCAAGCAAATAATAAAATCGTTACGGAAATTCTTTCAAAACATCATTTGTGCTATAAAGCCATCCGTGATTTTTGTTAAACTAGCGTTACGCTAAACAATTTCGGGGCAAAATGTTTTTATGGCATATTTCAATTATCACGCGAAAGCGCAAAATTTGATCAAATCAGGTCATTGTGTTAAAGCGGAACTCGTAGAAAAATATAAAGATATCTCTCCGGCGCTTATTCTCTATTTTGACGACCATATCCAAATGCCTATAAGACTTCACAAATTTGAAGAGTATTTTCTATTACTGAATCACTATGGTATAAAAGTATACAATTTAC
>CATKCE010000057.1 GCA_949744905.1 uncultured bacterium | reverse complement strand
GCACTTGTGAAGACCGCAATATAGAAAGAGTAGATGTTACTTTAAGCGATTATGCTATAACCGCAACAATATATGCGGAACCGTTCGAAGACGATACTGGTGTGCCCACCGCAATGGCAGAATGGGTTGTTGTATTGGAAATCGAAAACAACATAGCGTTTTCAAATATAATAGTCAATGCTGTTTTCTAAAACAGCAAAAAATTCATTTTATGTTACTACTGCTCCGCCAAGTGAAAACAGCGATAGAACTTTAGGTTCCATCGCTGTTTGTATATTCGGTTATGTTATGTAGTTTACGGAAACGCTTGTTTATTAAACACTGCCGCAGTGGGTTTTAAGATTTTGTCTAAGCTATCTACCGGAAATCTTTACTGTCTTTTGATAAAATAATTGTTGGTTGAGAAATATAAAAATGGATGACTTTATAAACACGCCGCAATTAAACAATAAACCGTCGATAGGATATCTTGCATTTATAACGGCGTTTCTTTGCTTGGGTTTAGGTCTGCTTATCGGCATTTCTATATACAGCGTAACGATTTCGGCAAAACTTAAAAATTTTATAATTACTACAGGAACTGTAATTGACTATAAAGTTACGACTTCTTGGACGAATAGCGATCACGGTGCGGGCGCATCCAAAGAATCCTATGCTGAAATTGCCGAGTTTGAGATTGACGGAACGATTTATACAGTTACAAATAGCATAAGCTCGACAAGCGGCGTAAAGAATATCGGCGACACGGTGCAAATTGCCTATAATCCGGAAAATCCTAACGATTGCGTTTTTATTACGCCTAATAATAAGCTCGGAATAATTGTAGCATTTACAATCGGAATTTTATTTATCATAGCCGCAGGTTGTATGTTGTTCGGTTATTGCGTACGATACAAAGAGTGGAAAAAACAAAAATCGTTATAATTTATTGGTTTTGGGTACGAGCTCTTAACGATTTATCTTGCAAAAGCTAAAGACAAAAAGTTTATCATGTGATTTATTGTATTTTATCTCGCCGCTTGCCGAAGAATTATACAATTTAATTACATGGGTTAATTTTGTTCATGTACTATGTTGAGGGGGGGGAGCCGAGTTGGGAATTTTGTTTCGAAAAGGTTGAGAAAGGGAGTGCGGTTGCCGTGTCTACATATCGGCGCGGCGACTACGCCGCCGTTACTTCGTTTTATTCTTTTTCTCGTACGTTATCGAGACAATGCTTTCAAGCGCGTAAACAAGCGTCAACGGCTTTTCTTCCGGCTCGTCTTTTAACGCGCCAATTGCAATAAGTTCGTCGCGCGTTACGGGCGTTCCGTCCGCAAGTTCGTACGTCACGCGGAAATTATCGGGATTGATTATCTGCAAGTATAATTTCGTCGGGTCCTTTTTACTGCGTACGATGCCGTCATGTTCGGTATGCTCGAACCAACTCGGTTTATCTCCGCGTTCAGCCAGTTCTTTTATTGCCGCCATGTTATCGTAATTGCACCCGAACTGCGCCGTCAAACGGCTGTGCTTGCGGTAAGTAATACCGCAGTGCTTTTTCTCCGTTACTGCTTCGATAGCGAAAAATCTGCCGTTTGTTATGTCCTTTGCCAAGATTTCCGAAAGTGTCATTTTTCTTTTTTCTCCTCGCTTCTTTTTTCTCTGCGTTCGATATCCGCTTTTGCTATTCTTCGTTTTGCTTGGCGGATGTTACGTCTTATTGCAATTATTCGTTCCTGCTTCATTATTTTGTTTGCCGTCCTTTTATGCGGTCGCGGTAAGATCCGTGCGGAATAATATCGCGGCTTATATTAGGAGCAACGCCCGGGCGCTTTTAACATAATATGTGTTGACATAGTATTGTGCTACAAGATAACGGCATAAAGATACTCATCGCAATATCGTAAGTAACGATTTGCGAAAAAGTCGCGGAGCGTTTTTATTTGCGCGCATATAAAATGCCGTATACGGTCCGCGCGTCATAAGGTTGATTTTTTTGCGGCGATAATATATAATTTCGAATATGATAGTTTTGATATCCGGCGCGACGCATACGGGAAAAACCGCGTTGGCGCAACAGCTTACCGAGAGATATAAAATACCGTATTTTTCGATAGATCACTTAAAGATGGGTTTGATACGCAGCGGACAAACGCCGCTTACGGTAAACGACGACGAAAAATTGACGCCGTACCTTTGGTCGATAGTAAAAGAAATGGTAAAAACGGCGATAGAAAACCGGCAGGATATGATAGTCGAGGGGTGCTATATTCCTTTTGATTGCAAAAACGATTTCGACGATTCGTACTTACGACATATAAAACATTACTGTCTTGTAATGACGGAAAGATATATTGAAAACAATTTTGACGATATCCTGCGGTTTGAAAATACTATAGAGCGCAGATCTTGCGCGGGAGATATAAATAAAAACGAATTGATAGAAGAAAACAGGCGCAATTTTGCGCTGTGCGAAAAATACGGAGTGGAACGCATAATTATCGACGGAAGTTACTGCGCGGACATAGAATTATGAATATTAGGTTACGACGGTATTTCGATTCCGACTGCGAGATAACGGCAAAACTGTTTTACGATACCGTGCATGCTGTCAATGCGCGCGACTATACGGAAAAACAGCTCTCGGCGTGGGCAAACGGAGAGGACGGCTTAAAAAAACGTCACAAAGATTTAACCGAGCAATATACACTTATAGCCGAAGCGGACGGCGAAATAGCGGGATTCGGCAGTATAGACAAGACCGGATGCCTCGATATGCTTTATGTGCATAAAGACTTCCAGCGGCTCGGGATAGCTGCAAAATTGTGCGACGAACTGGAAAAGGGTTTTGAGGATATAACGGTTTATGCGTCGATAACGGCAAAATCCTTTTTTGAAAAAAGAGGATATGTTGTGCTCAAAGCGCAGGAAGTAGAACGAAGAGGAGTAAAACTAAAAAATTTTGTCATGAAAAAGCGTGCAAAAACTTAAAAAATATCGCATTATCGAGCCGCCCCTCTTGACAAGGTGTGGTATAATAGAAGTATAGGGCAGTTTGATCGCGTGATTTTTTATAACGCGATCGCAAATGAATTTACAAAATGGGGAGGAAGAAATTTAATACGAACACATAAGTGGGTGCATAAGTCCCGAATCGGGCAGCAGTCGCTTTTTTGTTGTCATTTAAGAAAACGGTAAAAATAAAAAACTGCGGAAACGTATAGTTTTCGCAGTTTGAGCTACAGATTCGATTGCGTCGGCAAAAATCACCGCTCTACGATATCACGGCGTTTTTGCTTGTTTGCATCGCGTTGCGTTTTACTGCGGAGCGCAACCACGAATCCAGAGTTTCGTCGTTTTCAAACTTCGGCTTGCGCGTGAGCAACTGTAAGAAAGTTTCGGTCACAACTTTTTTTGTTTCCGGCTCGTTGTGCAATACGATATGCGCGGCAAGGCGCAACTCCTTGGCTTTGCGCTTGAATAATTCCGTAAAAGCGTCGTTGTCGCCGTTTTGCGCCTTTATTAAAAGCAGTACGTCGTCGTTTTTTTCCATAGTATACCTCTTTGTATTACTGTTCTATTTTAATTTGTCCTACCGACCAGATAATCGACGGAACAATTAAAGTAATCGGCGATCTTAACGATGGACATGATATCCGGCATGTTGCTGCTCAGCCATTTTGTAAGCGTGGACTGCTCCGTTTTTATTTCTTTGGAAAACCTGTATTCGGTAAAGTTTTTGGAGTTTATAAAATTTTTAAGTCTTGTGCGAAAGATCCGCGGGATATCGGCTTCGTCGACGCGATCCCAAGCGTCGCGCGAATAATCGTCGCTTCTTCCGAGAAGATAGTCCGCGCCGACGTTGAAAAAGTCCGCTAACCGACACAACACGTTTACTCGCGGCAGAAACAAACCACGCAACCAGTTGGATACGGTTTTTCTTTCCACCTTTATTTTTGTTGCCAACATGCGTTTGCTTATATTTTCGGAAAGCATAAGCTCTTTCAAACGGATAGGAAAGGACATAGGTATGTGTCAATTGCTCCCATGGGTATTTATAACATTATTATGCTCGTAAACCGAACCGCAATGTACAAAGCGGAAATAATTGACAGTATTTAGTTTATCAAAAAAATTCAAACTTGCCAAAACCCGTTCGGCGCAAATTTCATAAAGCGGAATTTTTGCCGTAGGGCGTCTAAAACGACTTTATTAAAAAGGAGAAAAATATATGAAACAAGACAACATGCAAGAAGCCGACGCCTTTTCTTTGACGGAAAAATCGACGTCTGCGGATGCCGTATCGGACGGAGCGACGCGTTCATTTGGTACTATACCGGGCGCCCTGTACGAGGAAGAAAGTTTGCGCACGGCAAACAGTAAAACGTGGCGAATGAACAACGGCACGGCAAAACGGATAGTTTCTTTCGACGTCGAACAAACTGCCGTAAAAAGTTCCGGACAAAAAACGGCGAGAGGAAAAGTAACAGCAAACGCGTCTGCTTTATCGGTAACCGTATACAGTAAAACACATACCGGCGCGGAGTGGATGACGGTTGAGTCGCAGTATATCCGAGTATCGCAAAAGCCGCTTAATACGGCTTACAAAACCGTAATAGCGATAGATAAAAGCAAGCTGCGTATATACGGCAAAAAGGCGAGTAAGGCACGACTTACTTTGTTGGGATCTTCTGTATTGGGGAGCGGAACGTTTAAGATAAGCGGTAAAATGTATGATACCGCGATAAATTTATATCTCGATATTACTTCCTCTTTCAACGATTCCGGCGATGTGCTTGAATTGGAAATGGCACCTTACGACGGGGATTTTGACTGTCAATATTCGCTTACGGGAATAAACGCGCCCGTATTGGAACTTGAATATATTGTAAACGAAGAAATAAAGCCGTGCCGCAGACAGGTGGCTCTTGCCGGCAATGCCGTAGGAACGCTTGACGCGCTTACGGGCGAACTTTCCTGCGAAATACCCGTTGCCTCCGGAGAAGGTTTAAGCGTAAATGCCGGAGTCTCGCTTATTCATAAAAACAGCGGCGATATGCTTAACTGCGGCGACAACTTCCGTTTGAATTTGCATGAAAAGCTGGAAAAAGTATCAAACGACGCGTACGATTCCAATTACGTATACACCGACAGTTACGGTGAAAAATTCGGTTTTAAGGAAAATTTCTATTATATCGATCGGAACCGCAACAAAGTCAACGTAACAAAAGATAACGTTATCGTAGATTTCGACGGCTCTCTTCGGTACAACGATAACAAGGTATACAAAGAGGAACTGTCGTCTACCGGATGGAAAGCGGTAACAAGACTTGACGGAGTGAAAAATGCGGACATACTGGAACAGCGTCAAGACGAATACAAACAGCTCGAAGAACAGGTGCGGGCGTATGAAGACGCATTAAAAGAGTATGTGGCCATAGATACGGAAACCGGCGATACCGTCCGCGACGGGACCGAGGAAGTGACGCTTGTCGATTTGAGTACGGATAGTTTTAACAAAATTATCGCAAAATCGGCTTCGGCTACGGTAATGCCTATAACGCGCAGTGAAATGTTGCAATACAAAAATCTGCTTTCCGAAGTCGATATGTTTACGAATACGGGATATAATACCGAAAACATTTTGCCGCAAAAAACCGATGTCAAAAAACAGTTGCTTGCAATCGAGTCGGCGTATTACGAAATAAACGAAACTCTAAAAAACATTGTAAGCGGAAACATGATAACGGCGGGAATTTTCGGCGGCTCTTTGGAAAATTTTACCGAAATTTTAGCGCGTCTTGTAAACAATACGCCAGTGCCGAAAGATCTTATAGACGATTCGTTTGCCGATAATGCTGGTTATGTGGGTTATTCGCTCGGCGACAGTCCTTCCGATACGGCAAAAGCGGCGCAACCCAAACTCGGTGGATACTCGGTAAAAGCGCAGTTACGTCAAAGAAATTTGTATTTGGAGCAGCTTATGCAACAGCGCGGCTTGTCGGATAAGCATTATGATATTTTATTGGCGCAATGCGAATCGATAAAAGGAAGAAAAGAACAGTACATACGACAATTGCAACAATATTATAAAGAATACGTCAACAAAAAAGCGGATTTCGAGTTGATGGAAAAATATGCTCTCGTAAGTTATCTTACCGACGGCAATATAATAAAAGGATTCAACAGCGAGGGAGAACTTGTTGCTATAGGCGACAGCTACAATAACGCGGTTGTGATAGAACGCGACGACAAAAACAGAATTGCACGAATTTACGACGATAAAAGCAGTGAAATAATATTTGCATACAATGGGTCCGGAGTTCTTGAAGCGATAACCGACGCTTGCGGTAGAACAACAAAATTTGAATATTCGGAAAAAGGCGGCGGTATTCTGCCTTTCGAAATAACATATCACGACGGCGGTGCGTTTACGTTAAAGTACAACGACGATTTGTCTTTATCGGGAATAGAGTCGTCGGATAGAAACATAGCGTGGCTTGCATATGATCGTAAACGAGTCAGCACCGTATTATACCACGGATTATCCGATGAGATAAGCCACGGTGTCAGCGACAATAATTCGGCGTCGTTTATTAAAGTTTTGATGATAAAATACGGCGATAAAGAGACTACCGTTACCGAAACTACCGATTCAAACGTCAATTATTATTACAAATTCAACGACGACGGAAATCTTGCGGCATATTACGTAAAAAAGGCGGGAGTTGTGGTGCAAGCCGAGATGTACGATTATAAAAAATACGAGCATGACAACACCGCTTACGCAAAGAGGGACTCGTTATATAAGACTACGTTGACAGTGCCGTTTGTTCCCGGGGCGACGGAAAATATAACGCTTAACGGTTTTAACGACCCTACGTTAAAAGTTGTAAGCGGCATAGAAGTCGCGCCCGGAGTCACGCGCGACGAGCGCACCGAATATGAGTACGACGACAGGCAACGCGTTATTTCTGAGCGAACTCGAGTGGATACAAAGCAGGGCGATACGGTCGCGTCAACGTACACCGCAGTAAAAAAATACCGTTACAACGGTCGCGGCAAAGTCGTGTATTCCGAAAGCTACATAGAGGGCGAAGAACTTACCGAGGGCAAAACGGTTGAAGAAACGTTTTACGACGATAAAGGGCACGTAATAAAGTCGTACGCGTACAACAGTCTTGACAGCGCAAGCAAGTTTTATTCTCAACGCGAGGTTGCGGAAAACGGACGGCTTACATCGGATATCGACGAAACCGGCGAGAATAAGACTGTTTACGAATATAAAGCAGGTACAGACGGGGTTATAACGAAAGTTTTGCCGAACGGTGGAAAAGTAGGCTACGGATACGACGATTGCGGCAACGTCACAGCGATAACGCAGAGCACCGAGGACGGCGAAGAAAACGGCGTTTGCCGCGGCTATACGTGCGGACTTTTGACAAAAGCGACGGGCGGCGGCAATACCGTAAATTACGTTTACGACGCCGCGCGCAGATTAAAGCGGGTATATCTCAATAACGACGAAAACGCTTATGTAGAATATACGTATCCCGGTAGCAGTTCGTCAAAAAACGTAAAAACAAAGTTCATAGAGCGCAGAGTATCCGCCGCGCTCGATTCCGAAACAGTGACCGATAACTTCGAGATAGAAAAAAATGCGGGCGGAGACGTTGTAAAAATGCTTTACAACGATGTGCAACAGATTTCCGCCGAGTATGACGCAAAGCATAATCTTACAACGCTTACAGACGCGGTATCAGGCACAACTCTTACAAATACTTACGATTCGTTCGACCGTAAACTTACCTCCGTGCAAAACGGGCGGGACGGCGCTGAACTCGTAAAAGAAGAGTATGAGTACAACTCGGACGGCACGACTCGGAGCAAAACGATAACGACGGGAGGAATTGCGCGTACGTATGATTTCGAGTATGGTTCAAACGCGGCTAAAACGCTTAAAAGCGTAACGGTGGAAGGCGTAAGCATTATGCCGCGTAAAGACTGTGCCGGGCGAAATACCGGCAAAAAGATAATAGTGGGCGGCGAGGAAGTAGCAGAGGAATATATAGCCTACCGTAAAGCGGGGGATCACGCTACAAACATGCCGAGCGTAATGCGCTTTGTAAACCGTACCCCTATACCGAGTAATCTCGAAGTAAACGCGTCGTCTGATACGGACACGGGAAGCGTAGTCGACCGAGCGCAAAGCGAGAACACCGCGAGCGCAATCGAGAAGTCAGACCCTTCGGAGTCTTTTAATATTGTTTCCAAAATCTCCGTTACCGTTACAAATAAAATAGAAAAGTCCTACTATATGCATAACGACTATATTAAATACGCTTACGACGCATGCGGCAACATTTCCGAGATCCGTGAAAACGGAACGCTTGCGGCAAAATACACCTACGATAAACTCAACCGCCTTGTAAGAGAAGATAATAAACAGCTGGGTAAAACCTCATTGTTTACTTACGACAATAACGGTAATATACTCAGTAAAAGAGAGTTTGCGTTCACGCTTAAAGAAACGGCGTTGTTGGACGAAGCGGTCGAAGCAAAGTATGCGCATTATAATTACAGCGGGGACAAACTTGTATTATGCGGAAAAGAAAGATTTAAGTACGACGCGCTGGGAAACCCGTTAATATACCGCAATAAAAAGTGTTTATGGGAAAAAGGCAGAAACCTTGTAAACTATAACGGTGTAGAGTTTGCGTATAACGGACGGGGACAACGAATAGGGAAAGGGAACGTAAATTATACGTACGACGGGAGCGGCAATATAGTAAAACAGAGCGACGGAGAGAATACTCTGGAATACATATACGACCATAGCGGAATAACGGGAGTAAAGCGCGGAGAAGAAACATACATATACCGC
Organism: uncultured bacterium; assembly: GCA_949744905.1. Classification (GTDB taxonomy): domain Bacteria; phylum Bacillota; class Clostridia; order Christensenellales; family Pumilibacteraceae; genus Pumilibacter. Next base: position 15,525 of record CATKCE010000057.1, on the reverse strand, counting down.
CGCAACGCACAAGGGGATATAATAGCCTTACTTGACAGTAACGGCGCGTTAGTGGTAAAATATGTATACGACGCATGGGGAAGCCACAAGGTAACAAGCCCCGACGGCAGCGTAATATCCGACCAAACGCACATTGGAAACCTTAACCCGTTCCGCTACAGAGGATATTATTACGACATAGAAACGGGACTATATTACTTAAAGACCCGTTACTACGACCCCGAAGTAGGAAGATTTATAACTATAGACGATATAAGCTATCTCGACCCCGAAACCATAAACGGACTTAACCTTTACGCTTACTGCGGCAACAATCCCGTAATGAACGTGGACGAAAACGGCACTAAGTGGTGGGAGTTTTGGAAATGGGATTGGAAAAAAATCGGGCAAGGTATAGCTGCCGTAATTGGGGTTACAGCATTAGTGATTGCGACTGTCTTTACGGCAGGTGCTGTCGGTGGAATAGCTGGCGTAATAATGATGACCGCTGCAATAGGAATTGCTTTCGGGGCGGCTATCGGAGGTGTTTCCGCAGTAATTAACGGAACAAATATCGCTGCGGGGATATTGGGCGGAGCTATAAAAGGCGGTTCTATTGGTATTACGGTGGGGCTAGGCATAGTAACCGGAACCGGAGCTTTTACACTTGGCGGTGCGCTTCTTGCTTTAGGCGGAACGATTATCTTAAATTTTGTAGCGGGGACAGCGAAATATTTGATAGAGAATATTATGAATGGAAAAAGTTTAAATGTTAAAGACGTATTTGCAAGTGGCGGTTTACAAGCAGCATCTGGATTATTTGCATTTGGCGCGGGAGCTATTATAGGAATTTCTGGATATTATAATGGGTTAAAAGTAACAAAAATGTTTTCACCGCAATGGCTTGGAAATTTTGCAGCATCGCAGTTGATAAAAGCAATATTTTATTATCCGCTTAGCATAATTTTCGGGTATTTGCAAAAAGCTCTTTTCAGCGGAGGTAACTAATGCAAATAGAGTTGGAATCCAATCGAAGTTTTATTATCAAAGCACTATTGCCCATTTTTTTTATTGGTTGTTTCATGACAATATTTTGTATATTTGGTATATTACTTGATGTTTTCGAGATTAGAGATAATATTTACTTGTTATTTATATTTTTAGGTTACGATATGTTTTTTTTCGGAATAATTTTATTTGCAAAATGTTTTCGGTACATGAGCTACAAATTTTCCGAAAGTGAAATAGCAATATATAGGCGTGGAAAACTAATAGAAAAAATCAATATTTTGGATATAGAAGAAATACATTTTTATCGTTGGAAATTTCGATACATAATAACTATTTATGCGGGAGCTTTGAATGAAGGTGGGTGTTGGAAATTACACTTATGGTTAAAAAATGGGACGAAAAAAGAACTTGCTTTTTTCTCCGTAAAAGATGCCAATATGTTAAAAGAAAAGTTATATAATGATTTAATTGTTTATTAGCATAAAAAGGGAAGTCGTTCATTTGGGCGACTTCCTTTTGTCATATTGACATTAGCGGCGCGTTAGTGGTAAAATATGTATACGACGCATGGGGAAACCATGAAGTGTTAAACCCCGACGGCAGCGAATTAGCTGACCGAACGCACATTGGAAACCTTAACCCGTTCCGTTACAGAGGGTATTATTACGACGTAGAAACCGGCTTGTATTTCTTAAAGACTCGTTACTACGACCCCGAAGTAGGAAGATTTATAACGATAGACGATATAAGCTATCTTGACCCCGAAACCATAAACGGCTTAAACCTTTACGCTTACTGCGCAAATAACCCTGTGATGAACGTGGACGAAAACGGCACTAAGTGGTGGAAGAAGTTACTCAATTTTTTTGGGGCAGTTTTAATAGTAGCAGCTATTACTGCGGCAGTTGTTTTAACTGCAGGAGGCGCCGCAATAGCTTTAGGAGCAAGTGCTACGATAGTTAATGCGGTTATTGTAGGTGCAACAGTTGGGGGAATGGTTGCAGGGGCTGTTGAAATAGGTTCCCAAATAGTTAATAATGGCTTTGGCAACATTAATCTGGGATCGGTAGCTCTTGAAACATTTTCCGGTGCGGCATATGGGGCGATTGCTGGAGCAATGGGAGCAACTACCTCAGGTGGTATAAGACTAGTTATGCGCGGTGCAGTTGTTGTATTAAATACTATTGTTTCAGGAATACGTACGGCCATGGATGGAGGATCAATGGCGGATGTATTTAAAAACATGGGTAAAAGTTTGGCGTTAGGTGTAGCGATACAAGGATTTTTTATAGGAATGGATTTCTTGAGTGGTGCATTAACAACACAAGGGCGTGAATGGAGAGAGTTGCATAAAGGCCTATTTGATAATAAAAATTTTTTAATGATAGCAGGTATACAAATAGGTATAGGTATATGGAAGAATGTGAGTTCGCTCATCAATGAAATTTGGAGAAATATTATAGGATGAGATTTATCATTTATAGTTTGATTGGATTAGTGAAGTGGTTGCTTATAATAGTCGGAATTTGTTCAGGCAATTTAATGCCTGGTGATGAACAATTTGTAGGCATGAGCAAACATCCATATCTTTGGGCATTTTATGGTATACTTGAATTAGTTGTAATGATAACGTGTTTTATAGTCTTTGTTAAAATTACACACTTATGGTGGATGGCATTACTAATCACTATAGGATGTTATTTGGCTTTTCTTTTGCTTGGTGCGTTTGTAGAAATTGTAATAAAAGGAATAAAGCATATTCGTAGAAAATCCGCGGATGAGTTAAATAGAACTCTATAATTAAATCTTATAATGGAATGCACCTTCAGAGGTTTCTATAACTTTTGGGGGTGCATTTAAATTATACACTTAGAAAATTCAATATTGCTTTCGAGAACGACGGATAGGGTAGAAGGACCGAGAAAGTAGGTAAAACTACCGTAACGTATATTTACGACAGTAACGGCAATCTCGTTTTGCAAGACTACACGAATAAGAGCATCAAGTTAAAGTTCCTTTACGGCAATGACAGACTGTCGCAATTCAAAACGGCACAGAAACGTTCTACTACCGCAAGGTCGTACAGAGTGACGTAATAGGCATTCTTGACAGTAACGGCGCGTTAGTGGTAAAATATGCATACGACGCATGGGGGGGGGAACATGAAGTGTTAAACCCCGACGGCAGCGTAATAGCCGACCGTACGCACATTGGAAACCTTAACCCGTATCGTTACAGAGGATATTATTACGATGTAGAAACGGGACTGTACTATCTTAAAACGCGTTACTACGACCCCGAAGTAGGAAGATTTATAACGATAGACGATATAAGCTATCTTGACCCCGAAACCATTAACGGACTTAACCTTTACGCTTACTGCGGCAACAACCCCGTAATGAACGTGGACCCGACAGGGAAGTTCGCAATTTTGTCTTTTTTGCTTGCTTTGGGTGTTACCGCTTTAGTAGGAGCGACAGTAGGCGTTGTTGGGACATTTGTAAGCGATGTAGTATGTAGCATTTTTACAGGGGAATGGCAGTTTTCATCTTGGGAAACATACTTGGGAAATGCAGTAGGAGGGGCTGTTGGCGGCATGCTCTCTCTTATTCCGGGTGTTGGGCCTTTTGTTGGAACGGTTGTAGGAGGAACATTAGGTGCATTTGCGGGATTAGTTATTGGAAAAGCTACGGGTAGCAATTCTATGTCGTGGAAAGAGATTGGTTTGTATACAGCAATTTCTTTTGGCGTAAGTTTAGTAACGGCAGGATTAACACAGTATATCAAAATGCCAGGAGTGACACAAGGAAATCATAGTTGGCAGCAAGTTTTTAAGTCTGGATTTACGAAAATACTTAGTTATGGTTTTAGCATGTCAGCAAAGACTATATTAAAAGGGGCAGGATATTTAGCTGTTTCTTCATTTACAACAGGTTTTTTAGCAAGTAACATCTTACAAGGATTTATAAGTGCTCAGTTCTATTTATGGAACAAAAAGAAAAGGAAGTCTGGTTATGGTCTTACTTATATTACTCAAGGATAGGAGAATGATTTGGATACAAGCATTATCATAAGACCACATGGCAGAATGTATATTATTGGGCTTACAGCTATATATGTTTTTCTTTTGGGATTACTTTCTTTTAGCGTGCTTTTCATTTTAAGCAAGTGGTATTGGGCTTTGTTATTTGAGATTTTGCCTATCGTATGTCTAATATTGCAAACTCGAGAAGTAGTAAAATACAAAATGAAATTAACCGATACAGAAATCTATCTTACTACACAACGAGAATGGTTTATCACAAGGCACAAAAATTTGAAGATAAGCTATAAAAACCTAAAGTCAATTCAATATTTCTTTGGACTACTACAAGCTCGGTTTGTGTCAACTATTGCATTGACTTATAATGATGAAAAATTAAAATACCTTGATGTTTCGAGATTCAGTGAGAAACAAGTAGGTATAATAAGGGATTATATAGCTAATTTTGCTCAACAATATAATTCATATTCTATTGAGGTGCTTCCGGATGAAATTCAAAAGAGTTTTGGGCGGCGAAAACATTAGATTGCTTTCCGTTAACGATGAGCAGTGTAAGTATGACGCAATAGGCAATCCGCTTGTGTACCGCAATAAGATATGTGAATGGAACAGAGGGAGGAATTTAGTAAACTATAACGGTGTAGAGTTTGCGTATAACGGACAAGGCGAAAGAACAAGTAAGAGCGCAAACGGAGCAACTACAAACTATAATTTCAAATTGTTTTATGCTTGAAAAATATCGCGGCGTGTGGTATAATGCCGTAAACGGAGGAAAGGTTATGGCAAAGTTCACCGCCAACGCGATAAAGGCGTCGTTTTTGAAGTTGCTCAATGAAAAGGCGTTTAATAAGATAACCGTAAAAGACATTGTGGAAGACTGCGGTATAAACCGTAATTCTTTTTATTATCATTTTCAAGATCTGCCGGCGCTGGCGGAAGAAACGGTGACCGACGAAATAAATAAATTGATCGCCAAGTATCCGGCGGTGGAATCTTTGGAAGAGTGTCTCGCCATAGCCGCGGAATTCGCTCTTGCAAACAGGCGGGCGGCTTACCACATATTTAATTCGGTCAACCGCGACATTTTGGAGCGGTATCTTTGGCGCATTTGCGATTACGTGGTAAAAACGTATATGAACGCGGCGTTTGAAGGGCGGCGGATAAGCGGAAACGACCGCGAGATGATAATAAATTATTACCGTTGCGGGATATTCGGGCAGATAGTAGGTTGGTTAGATTCCGGCATGAAAGAAGATATGGTGCTTCAAAACCGCAGATTGTTCGCATTGCGTAAAGGATTGCTGGAAGAATTGTTAAACAGGTGCGAGGAAGATACTGCGTCTTAAACGCGTATTTTTTGTAAAGACGTCAAAAACTCGAATTCAGACAAAACAAGCGCCGTGTCCGAAAATGCGACACGGCGTTTGTTTTGTCCGTTTACTTTTTTGCGGAAAAATGTATAATGATACAATAAAAGCGTGTATTTGTAATATACGGAACTGCAAAGGAGAAAGACGGTATGACTGCAAGAATAGGCGTAAGCGAAGAAAACGCGATTACGGCAAAGAGCGCGACCGCAAAATGCGAAGTCGGAGAGAAACGAAAGATGACGTTTTCCAAAATAGTTATATTATATATGTTGGGCGGACTTGTGGGCACTGTGTGGGAAACGCTTCTCAACTTAGCGCGCGGGCGCGGATTCGTGTATTGTAACGGAAGCATTTTTACTCCGTTCAATTTTGTTTACGGCGTGGGCGCTATAGTTATCGTGCTCGGGCTCGGCAACTTTCAAAAGTGGTGGCAGGTATATCTTATAGGCGCGGCGGGCGGCGGAATTGTGGAATACGCGCTCAGTTTTTTGGAGGAGATTGTGCTCGGGACCCGTTCGTGGGACTATTCGGGCAAACTGTTGAATATAAACGGGCGCACCACGTTACCGTACATGGCGTTTTGGGGGCTGTTGTGTCTTGCCGTGGTATTTGTCGTGTACGATCCTCTCGATGTTTGGCTGGATACTCTGCCGGAGCGTCCGCTGAACATTTTCGCGTCGGTGATGGCGGCGCTTATTTGTATCGATTTTTTGTTCACCGTAGGAACGCTTGTCCGCTATACCGGCAGACACGCGGGCAAGAGCGCGATTACGTTTATCGGCCGCGCCGTGGACAAGGTGTTCGACGACGCGTTTATGGGCGTGCGTTTTCCGGCAATGAAATTTTAGCGCGCCGCGTTGGGCGATACGGTTGAGTGTCCCGCGCGCGCCAAAAAAACCGTAGGCGAGCATTTCAGCCTGCTTTTGAATACTTTTGAAAAATAAAGCGGGTCGGTATATCCGCATAAAAACGCGATTTCTTTTATGCACGATCTTCCGCATTCCATAAGTCCGCACGCAGTACGCATTCGGAGCTCGGTAATATAGTCCCCGAACCGTACGCCCATGTAACGGTAAAACAGTTTCGACAGATATTTTTCGTTATAGCCGAACAGCGCCGCAACGGTTTTCAGCGAAAGCCCGGCGTCGCTTATGCGGGAATCTATATATTTTTTTATTTCGGCTACCGTATCGGACGAAGCGCCGCACGCCGCGCTGTTTATAAGGCGTGAGACCGAATACTCCAATACGCTGCGCGAAATGAGATCTATGTTTTTCGGATTTGAATTATAAAGAGCGTCCAGCCAAAAGTCCGCAAGCGCATCGTTGTGTTTATATATTGCTTCCGACAAATCGTTGTCTATACGGGACAAGAGCGACGTCGCGCCCAATCCCAAAAACGAAACGTACGCATATTGCAGTCCGTCGGAGCTTTTTATCGAGTATGCAGTCCCCGGCGACGTAAAGAAAACGTCGCCCTTTTCAATGTCGGTTTGTTTTTCTCCGCGGGTAAGAACGCCTTTTCCGTTTGTTACCAGATGTACGGCGTATACGGCGCGAATGTGCGGAGCCGTGTCGTCGCAACGCGTTTCCAGCACGAAATTTACGGTGTCGATGTCGGCGGGCGTGCCGTCCTTAAGTACGAATTTGCAGATGTTTCCGTGACTGTCCATATCGGTTTTATTATACGGCATTGCTGTCGGCATGTCAAACCGATGTGACTTTTTTCCATGCCCGACGCGAAAAATTCCATTGCGCGACGATTGCGCGTGTGTTATAATTTTGACATGGGCGGATAAAACGATACTGTCCGTCTGATAAAGGACGTTTACATGAAAAAAGTAAGACTCGGCGTGGTCGGCGTTTACCGCGGACGCACTATGATAAATTATTGCGCGCAGGACGAAAGAGTGGAACTTGTCGCCATCTGCGATATTTGGAAAGAGGGGCTTGAAAAAGTTAAAGCCGAACTCAAAAACGACAAAATAACTTTTTACGACAATTTCGACGAATTTATAAAAGCCGATATCGACGCGGTGGTGCTTGCAAATTACGCCACCGAGCACGCTCCGTATGCCGTAAAATGTCTGCAAAGCGGCAAGCACGTATTCAGCGAAGTTTTGCCCGTGCAAACCATGTCGGAGGCGGTATCGCTTACCGAGGCGGTTGAAAAGAGCGGGCTTGTGTACGGTTACGCCGAAAATTACTGTTATATGGCGGTCCCGCGCGAGATGCGCCGGCTTTACCGCGCGGGGCTTTTGGGCAAGTTCGAATACGGCGAGGGCGAATACCTTCACAACTGCGAAGCGGGCTGGGCGGATCTTACTTACGGAAACGAAGACCATTGGCGCAATCGTATGTACGCAAGTTTTTACTGCACCCATTCGGTCGGGCCGCTTTTGCACATAACCGGATTACGTCCCGTAAAAGTTGTCGGATTCGAACTGCCGTATAACGACCGTATGGCGCGCTGCGGAGCCAAGGGCGGACCCGTGGCGGTGGAAATGATAACTCTGGAAAACGGAGCCGTTATAAAAAGCGTGCACGGCGTGGGCGTAAGCAAAAACTCGGTATGGTACAGCGTGTACGGTTCTTTGGGCACGGCGGAAAGCGCGCGTGAAATAACCGACGCCGGACAGACGTCCAAAATTTTCACCAATCTCGACCATTTCGAGGGCGAGTGCGTGGACAGACTCATTTCGTATAAGCCGGTAGACGCGCTGAGCGGAAGGGCGCTGATGAACGGTCACGGCGGAAGCGACTTTTATTCCATGTGGTATTTTATTAGCCGTATATGCGGCGATAAAGACGCCGAGATAATAGACGTGTACGAGGCTCTCGACATGTTCTTCCCGGGGCTTTTGGCGTATCGGTCGGTGCTTGCGGGGGGTATTCCCGTATCGATACCCGATTTCCGCGATAAAAAACAGCGCGAAGCTTTCCGCAACGACAACGCGTGCACCGATCCCGCTGTGGCGGGCAAACAGCTTTTGCCGTCGTACTCGAAGGGAGACCCCGCGGTGCCCGCTTCGGTATATGAAAAAATGCGCGAAAAGTGCAAAATACGGCAATAACGCCGCGTCTTTATGGTAACTTGTTTACTGATGCTGCTCGCCGGCTTAATGTTTGCGGTGCAGTTTTGTTTTAACAAATATTTTCAAAAATACAAACCGCCCGGCGAAACGTCGTCGGTGCTGTTCGCCATGCTTGGCAAAATTGCCTCGGCCGCGTTCTTTTTTGTGTGCATTTTATTCGGAGCGCGTGATTTTTGGGGCAACAATTACACTTTGCTTGTAGGTGCGGTGCAGGCTGCGCTCAATCTTATAATAACGGTAGTCGGCGTAAAAGTTCTTGCCGAGGGAAGCATGGCTTTGTATACGGTGGCTATGATGATCGGCGGAATGGCGGTTCCGGTGGTATTCGGAGTGTTTTACTTCGGCGACGCGTTCGGATGGTTGCGCGCCGCGGCGTTTGTGCTTATTGCCGCGGCCGTTGTCTTGTCGGCGAGCGGCGAACGCAAAAGACCCACTGTCAAAGCCTGTATTATGTACGCTGCGCTTTTTTTATGCAACGGTTTTATAGGAGTGTTTACCGCGTTGCATACAAACGTATGGGGAAAGGGTATGCCCGACGTCACGTTTATGTTTACGACGTCGGTCGCGGCGGCCGTTTGCTACGTCCCCGTGTTGCTCGCGGTCGGACTGCGCGAAAGACGCGCGGAAGACGGCAATTACGCAGTGCGATTGCCCGATAACGGAGCGTGCAGGGCTTTGTACCGCTTTTCTCCCGCACTTGCGGGCGTATTTAACGGACTCGGAAACTTTTTGATAGTGATAGGCACGGCGGCAGACGGAATAGGCTCGGCGGTAACTTTTCCGTTGGTGACCGGCGGCACCGTACTGTTTACCGCGTTGACGGCTCTGCTGTTTTACAAGGAAAGACCGGGGCTGCGTAAATGGATAGGCATTGCCTTGATACCCGTAGCGTTGATAATTTTTATAATCTAAGAAAAAAATAAAAAAAAATCGTAAAAAATATTAAAAAAATGCTTGACAAATTTTTCGCTACGTAATATAATACTTGTGTAATCAAGGTTGAGCGCAAGCAAACACCGAGGTTACTTCAAATAGCTCATCATTTTCCCCCTTATCATATAGCGGGACGGTCGATTGTAATAATCGGCCGTTTCGCATATATATGACATCGGGGGATTTTTTATGTGTAAAAAAGACCGCTTGCAGCGGTCTTTAATCGTAGTACGGCGGCGCGCGTTCGCGTCGGGCCGAACGTTTCTATTTTCGTCGGAACGAATAGGTATTGTTTTTATCGGTCAAAAGAGCGGCGGCTTTTTTGGCGTTTTTAAGTTTTACCTTTGTTTCGTTTTCGCGCCAGTCTTTCATAAACCAGTTTTTCGGGGAACGGAACTTTGCCGTTACGAGCGGATTCTCGTAAAATGCGTATTCTTCGATGACGCGCAGACTTTCGGGGAATTCGACTTGGGTAAGTTTTTTGCAACTCGAAAACGCCCAGCCTCCGATACGCGTCAAACCGCTGCCGAATGTCACGCTTTCCAACCGTTCGCAATTAAGAAACGCGCTGTCGCCTATCTCGGCGAGGCTGTCGGGCAGTTTTACCGCGCGCAGGGAAGGAAACGTCGCAAACGCGAATTCGGATATTTTTTCCACGCCGTCGGGAATATTAAGAGAATATACGTCTTCGCTGACGGAAAACGCTCCGCCGGATATTATTTTCACGCTTCCGTCGGAGGGGATCTCGCTCGGGTCGCATCCCGCGATAAGAGTTCCGGTGGCTGTCTCTATGACGCAGTTGTTTTGCGCCGTAAAGTATTTGTTGTTACGGTTTACCGTGAGTCTTTTTAGCCGTTCGCAGTCGGAAAACACGTAGTCTCCTATTTTTTCGATAAACGCCGGAACTTCAAAGGAGGTTATCGATTTTATTCCGCCGAACGCTCCGTCTGCAAATGTCGCGACGCTTCCGTCGCAGGGAATATCGTATCCGGTTACGGCTTGTTTCAATATTTTGTTTTCCGCGTCTATAAGGCAGTTTCCTTTTACGACGAAAACGCCGTTGTCTTTATCCGTTTCTATTTTTTCCAATTGCGGACAGTGACCGAACGCTCCGTCTCCTATTTCTTTTGTTCCTTTTCCTATAGTTATATGCTTTAACCGTTCGCAGTTGTGGAAAGCGTCCTTTCCTATGCTTATTACGTTGTCGGGGATGGCAAGATCGGATATCCCGCAAGCGCAAAACGCGCCTTTATCTATGTGCGTTACGCTTTCGGGAATATTGAGCTCGGATATTTTTACGCATTCGCAAAACGCGTCGCACCCTATTTTTTCTACGCCCTCGCCGAGGGTGAGCTCGACTATTTCGGAACAACTTTCAAACGCGTGTTCGCCGATCGTCCTTACGCTTCCGGGGACGGATACGGCGCCCAGAGATGCGCAGTAAGCAAACGCGCTTTCGCCGATAGCTTTGAGCGAGGACGGAAACGTAATTTCTTTTAGGTTTTCGCATCCGTAAAACGCTTCGGTCCCTATCGTTTCCAGCGTCGACGGCAGAGATACCGTTTTAAGGTTTTTGCAACCGGCAAAGGCGCTGTCCTGTATCTCGGTAACGCCTTCCGGCAATATTATCTCGGTCAAGGTCTGGTTGTTGATAAAAGAGTTTTCGCCTATCGCGGCAACTCCGTCCGTAACGCGCACGACTTCGGCGTTTCCCGAATAGTAGTCGAGCGTACCGTTTTCTATGTCGAAATCCCTGTTCATGTAATGACGTCTCCTACGGTTTATTTTTCGTATTTGTCCATGCCTTTAAGCATGAGAGCCGCAAGCTCGAACGACGGGTCTTCGCTAAGGCACCGTGCAAATTCTTTGCGTGCCCCCGCGGTGTCCATGAGTCCGAGCAGAGTAAGTCCGCGGTAGTAGCGGAAATATTGTCCCTGCGCAAAGTCTATGTATTCGTCTATGAGCGAAAGGGTGTCTTTGAGAAGCTCGGCGCGCGACCGCTCGTTTGCGGCGCTCGAAAGCGACACGCGCGCGGCGATGTCCGATATGGCTATCTGTTCGTCGTCGGGAAACGATGCCAAAAGACGTTCGGCGCGCGGCAGAGCGTCGTCAAACCGTCCCGTAGCCAATAGGCGTCGCACTTCCCGCGTTTCACGCGTCACGTTGTGTCGGTCGCGTTCGGCGCAATAGCGTAAGTACGGAGCATACCAGTCGGAAAGAAGTTCGGGCGCGCCCTGTGCGGCTATCTCTTCCGTTGTTGGCGGTATATATACGCTGTAACGCGATTCAAGCACATCCTTGAAGACTTCGTCTCGGCAAAGCGATTCGCGCAGTTTTTCGTAAACGTCGGGGTTGTGCGGAGCTTCGCCGAGTATAACGTAAGCAAACAACATGTACCATGACTTGCGCATTTCTCTTTGCAGTTCGTCTCCGCAATCAAGGGTCACCGCGGCGTACGCAAGTTCGTATAAATCGATTTTTTTGGGCTCGGGACGTTCGAGGCATTTGTGTTTGCGCACTATCGGATCGGGGTCGGAAGCGAATTTGTCGTCGAACATGCACCCGAAGCATACGAGACTGTACAGTAGATCGCGCTTGTCGGGTCGGTCGCTTTTGTCCACGGCTGTGTACGACAGCTTTACGGCGTAGTCTATGCCTGTGCGGGCTGACGCGCTTGTTTCGTTTTTATGATCTTCGTCCATGATTACCTCGGAAGGATTTTATCGATATTGATTATAACATCAAAACCGAAATAAATAAAGCGTTTTTCCCCGCTTGCGGAAATCGCGCGCGTTTGGTATAATATAAGCATGAGGGCATGTTCGTCAAAAATTTTGCCGGAAGCATCGAAAAGCGCGGCGCAAAGGCGTATAAAGCGGCGGTACAGACACGGCTCGCGCATTGACGGCGCGGACGCTGCGCCAAAAAGTTCACACGTTTATCACACGCGTGCAATATTAACACAACAATCATTTGATAAAATAACGTAAAAAGGGAGGAGAGATACCCATGGCTGTTATACTTGTAGCCGACGACGAAGAAAATATCCGCAAAGTTTTGTGTGAATACGCCGAGTTCGAGGGACATAAGGTATTGGAAGCCGGCGACGGAATGGAAGCTGTGCGCATGGCGAAGTCCGAGCGGGTGGATCTTGTTATTATGGACGTGATGATGCCAAAGTTGGACGGATTTTCCGCGGTGAAAGAGATCCGCAAGGAAAAGGACGTTCCGGTCATCATGCTTTCGGCGCGCGTGGAAGAATACGACAAACTGTTCGGATTCGAGATCGGCGCCGACGATTACGTCACCAAGCCGTTTTCGCCCAAAGAGGTTATGGCGAGAGTCGCCGCCGTATTAAAGCGCGGCAAGCGCGCCGAAAACAAGAAGATAGTATCGGGCGGATTGGTGATAGACATTGCCGGGCGCAATGTGTTTGTTGACGGCGTAAAAGCGGAAATGACTCCCAAAGAGTACGAACTTTTGTTTTATCTGACCGAAAACGCGGGTCTTGCGATAACGCGCGAAAAACTGCTTACCGAAGTGTGGGGCTATGATTTTTACGGAGACGACCGCACCGTGGATACGCACATAAAAATGCTCCGCGCGACGCTCGGACCGTACCGCGACAAGATAGTCACTCTGCGCGGATTGGGATATAAATTGGAATTGTAATTTTCTTGTAAGGACCGGTATTTAAGTGTTAGGCGGAAAAAAAACCAAATGCGACGGCGGCTCCTTGCCGGCGACACAATGGGCGGCGTCGAATTGCGCGATGCAGGGACTATGTTCGGGGGCGAAAAAAAAGAGTACGATCAGATCCGTAAGATTTCAGACGTGGACGTACTTTTTTCTGCTTGCCGCTCTTACGCTGTTTGTTTTGTGGCTTTTTCAAATACTGTTTTTCAAGTCGACGTACCGTACTATGAAAAAGCAGGAGGTGGAAAAGATCGGCGACGAGATATCCGCAAGGTATCCCGGTAAAGACAACGACGATTACGACGAATATCTGCACCAAAAGGCGCTTAAAAACGGCTTGAATATAATAGTGTTCCGCGTAAAGGAATCGTACGCGGATTGTCCTGCGTCGGAAGTGGGATTTGTCGCCGAGTATCTTGCCAACCAGTTCAATGCGAGCGATTTGCCGGGGTCGGGACTTATTATAACCGACGACCCGCATATCATAGTCAACTGGGACGAATTTTACGGTAAGATACGCAAAAACGAGCGCGTCAGCTATATTCAAAATACAAAGCGCGGCGATTACGTGGTGTACGGCATGCAGCTTGACGATAAAGCGGGATATCTGTATCTTACCACTCCTTATCAGCCGCTTGAAAGCACCGTTTCCGTAATGACCGACCAGCTGCTGATAGCGACCGTTATATGTCTTGTTATGAGCGTCGTGGTTTCGTACTTTATTTCGGAGCGTATCACAAAGCCGATTACCGAGTTTTCACGCGTCGCGCAAAGGCTCGGCTCGGGCGATTACAGCGTACGTTTTAAGGGCAACGGCTATACCGAGATAGAGAATCTTGCCGAGACCCTCAATAACGCCACCGAGGAAATAGGCAAGACCGAAAAGATGCGCCGCGACTTTTTGGCAAACGTGAGCCACGACCTGCGCACTCCTCTCACCATGGTAAAGGCGTACGCCGAAATGATACGCGACATTTCCGGAAGCGACGAATTGAAACGCGCCCAGCACAGCCAGGTGATAATAGACGAAGCCGACCGTCTTACGAGCCTTGTCAACGATATACTCAATTTAAGCAAGTTGCAGTCCGGCACCGAGACGCTTACTCTCGGGCGGGTGGATATGCAGGCGCTTGCAAAAATAGTTTTGGAGCGTTTCGAAGTGTACGCCGCGCGCGACGGATATGTCTTCGAATTTTCGTCCGAGGGCGACTGCGAAGCGTGCGGCGACAATAAACGGCTGGAGCAGGTATTGTACAATCTTATCGGCAACGCTCTCAGCCATACGGGCGACAGCCGCGCGGTGGATATACGCATTGCGAGGACCGGCGACAAGGTTCGCGTTTCGGTGCGCGATTACGGCGACGGTATCGCTCCCGAAGAACTCGACAAGGTATGGGAAAGATATTACCGCGCAAATCAGAGCCGCCGCAACGTGGTGGGCAGCGGCCTGGGGCTGAGCATAGTTAAAAGCATACTCGTTTCCCACGACGCACAGTTCGGCGTTTCCAGCAAACTGGGCGAGGGCACGGAATTCTGGTTCGAGCTTGACGCTTTTTCACGCAGGGAACAGTTGCCCGAGTCGGAGGAAATGAAAAAACGCCGTAAAAAGAAATGAATATCTTACGCGTAGATAAACGCGAATAAAAAAGGCGACGCACGCCGCCGATACACAACCGAATATCGTCGAAACGACAAAACGGCGCGTCGGATAAAATCCGTATGCGCCGTTTTGCCAAAGATAGGAAACTAATGAGGTACTATCAATATAATATACTCTTGTGACGGAATAATGAAAGAATCATGAGAATAGCGGTAAAATGCGTATGCGACCCGCCTCGGGTTGACAAAGAGGGGAGCATTTTGATACAATGATCGCATGATAACGGTAATTGGCATAGGAAACGAAAAAGGCGACCTTACCCGAAAGGCGGAGTGCGCTATAGAAAAAAGCAAGCGCGTGTTTTTACGTTCGGCAAAGACGGAGGCGGGAAAAGCTATGGTCGGACAGTTCCCCGACGTTATACCGCTTGACGACGTTTTTATAAACGCCGAAGATTTCGACGCGCTTATAAAAGCGGTGTGCGATAAGATAACCGCGGCGGATTCCGAGTCGGGATCGGCGGCGTATTTGACCGACGGCGAGGGTATGGACGCGGTAGCCGCGCGGCTCGTAGAGACCGCCGGCGCGGATATAATATACGGTGTCGCGCCGTCGCGCACGCGCGGCGCGTGGGAGAGCGGCATGCGGCTTACGGCGACCGACGCGCTTATGATAAAGCCGTATCTCGATACGTCGTTGCCGCTGCGCGTCACCGAGATCGACGACCGCTATCTGGCGGGCGACCTTAAACTGTGGCTAATGAATTATTATGCCGACGACGCGGAGATATCCGTATACG